>JADZFV010000553.1 GCA_020854255.1 Candidatus Melainabacteria bacterium
ATATGAATCGCAAAGAAAAGTTTGCCGATTCGATTCTCGATCCAACGCGCTCGGATATTTTCGACCGAATCGAAATGGCCGACGATCGATGGTTCACCAGGAAAGACGGCAAGATCTCGAGGAGCAACCTGCGCGAATTTCTAGAAGACGCTGTGAAATACAATAAGCCGGACAAAGACTTCAAATACCCGCCTGACCTTCTACGGAATTTGAAGTACATGCACGACAATTGGGAATCACAGCAGATTTGTATGCTTCGTGACAAAGATGGCAAATACATGACGCGTGATTCCATTGCCAGAGGCTGCGGATATCCCGGTGGATATTCCCAGTACGAGGAAAGTTACAAACAATCAAAAAATAATCGGATAGAAGTAACGCCTCACACATCTACACGAGAGCGCGTCGTCAAAGAATACGACGCTGAGAGACCTGATGGGAAGAAGGAGGAGAAAAAGTCTACGCAATCGGTTGAAGAGTTCAGGAAATCCAGATTATCAATTCTATCGAAGCAAGAGAGCACGCAGGGCTACTGGCAGGTTGGTGCGAAACTGCTTAAAGAGAGCCCTGTAGAGAAGGAAAGCGCTCATGAAACATCCCGTCAGAACATCATTCTCATGCGGGCCCTGCAGCAATTGTACAGACAACAGGAGCACAGGCAGCTGGGCGGTCATGTATTTTTGGCAAGACCCGAGCACTTTGAAATTCTGAAAAGGGAGATCGACAAGTATGCCCAGAGCAGAAGTGAGCGAACAAGCGCCTCCGCTGAGGTGTTGAAAAAAAGGCTGGAGAAGTTGAGGGCGAACTAACTTTTGCGGAGCTAGAGACCTGGATTTCAGGCTGCGTCTGTACGTAGACAAAGGCAAGGTGACTGGAAGATATTGCGCATCTGAAGGCGTGGAGCAACCGTTCTTCGCCACGCAAGATACGTTCGGCAATAAGGAGCCTAGCCTGAATGGCGTATACAGAGATGGAGTCGCGAGGGTGATCATTTACTCGGTTACAGGACAAAAGGCAGATGCGACTCTGGTGCGGATCGGCAAATATTTGCTATGGCGTGTCGGTGAGTGGAAAGGAACTCTTCCAAAGGAGCATCGATCTGATCCATATGCGATCCCTCTTCAAGCGGTATTGAAGGCTAGCCGCTAAGTGACCTTTAAGAGCCAAGCAGCAGGTATCTTTTCCACAGACTATTTCCTGGAACAGGGCGACTTCATGCTTCTAGCGGCCGCTACACTCGGTGCACTGATCGGCTACTGCCGTGCAATTCAAGATAGAAAATGGGCTGCTCAAGATTAATTCCTCTCGATTTGAGAGAACCCCTCTTGTATTTCTCCTCTCAGTTTGAGAGGATGGCTGTACAAGGAGCCGTACGGTGGAAATTTTGAATTCTCGGATCTTTAGGCAATTTATTTCAGAACATGCTGATGCTGAAGCTCCGCTAAATCATTGGGTAACCAAAACAAGAGCTGCTGAATGGAAGAGCAATGCGGATGTACAGCAAACCTTCAACAGTGCCTTTCATCTGGGAGATCAGAAATTCATTTTCAATATTGGAGGCAATAACTTTCGCCTGGTGGCAATGGTTTGGATTGCGCGAGAGCGAGTCTATGTCCTCAAAATAATGACCCATGCTGAATACGATAAGGAGAAGTTCTGATGGTAACCGAGAAATACATAGCTCTTATCGAACGCTTCCCGCTCGTGCCGATCAAAAACGATACTCACCTGGACGAGGCTCACGAAGTTGCGCAAACCCTGATACTCCGAGGCACGGACATTGCTTCCGACGAAGCCGAGTATCTGGAAGTTTTGCTCGATGAAATTGGTCGCTATGAAAGCAGGCATCATGCTCTCAAGTTTGAAAATATGGCTCCCCACGAGCTTTTACAGTCATTTATGAGTGACCATGGGCTGAAACAAGTAGATCTGCAATCAATTCTAAGCGTGTCGTCTGGCGTCATGAGCGAACTGGTATCAGGCAAAAGAGAGTTGACAAAAGAGCACTGCGTCAAACTTGGTCATCACTTCAAAGTGACACCCGCTCTCTTTCTTCCCAAGTTGTTCGTAGCCTGAAAAGTAATCCGCTCCAGCGCCTCGATAAATGCTTCATTCGCTGGCTGTACGAAGTAGACATGGCCGGGCAGGATTCTTTTACTTCGCGAAGTATGCCGCCGGCAAGCGGCGGCTTTGCCGATCCGCATGAGTTTTCGCTTCTTTACAGCTAACTCTAAAAGTTGCACAATATTTTTTGTACGAATGCGGTGAGCGGCAATGGCAATAGGTTCAACAAAGAAAAACTGGAAAAAATTAGGCAAGGCTCAGGCTAGAGAGCAATTCGCGCCACTTGTCGAATCCCTGTCCAAAGGCGGCGGTGTCATAGAAGTTACTGACTATGGCAGAGTTGCTGCGGTAATGCTCGGCTATAAGGACTATCTCTGGCTTTTGGCACAGGCGAAAGAGCCTTACAAGCCAAAGCGGCAGCTTTGCGGATCAGGCGTTCTGGTGGGTGCTCTGGAAAAATCAAGTAAGGAAGTAACCGGCTCAATCTTCGAATCACTGGCCAAAACGGCAAGCGAGCTATGACCTTGCCGTCTTTGATGGTGACTGACACGCACGCGCTGGTTTGGTACATAACTGCGCCGAACAAGCTACCCGCCAAAGTTAAGAAAATATTTGATGCTGCAGTTGAGGGGCGAGCTGCCATCTTCATTCCGGCGGTCGTATTGTGGGAAATGTCGTTGCTGCTAAAAGCCGGGCAAATCCGCTTAGCCGCGCCGCTTGAAGAATACGTACAAGAGCATTTTTTTGCACAGGCGATCTCCATTCTCGACATCGAAACAGAAGACATTCAGCGCGCTCATAGCCTCGCTTTTAGCCGCGATCCTTTCGACGTCCTGATCGTTGCTATGACGCTGCGAGTTGATTGCCCGCTCATCACCGCTGATGGGGTCATGCACGAGCACAAGCCCTGCGATCTGTTTTGGCATTGAAGCTTGTTAGCCTGTCTATCAAAATTCTCTTTGCGGTCGGAACAACCGAAGTCAACCGAATACTTGCCCTTTAAGGAGTACGAACTGAACAACAAGGAGGGCAGTAAGGACCATTTACCAAGGCTGGAAATCATCGAAACCGCAGAATCGCCGGAAGATAAGGAAATATCGAGACGCATGCATGATCTCGAGAGCCGTTACAACGTAAGATTCGAATTGTCTTTGACAAGCGACCTTGGTGATCAGATTCGGCGCCCGACGCTAAATGAGTTGCGCGGGCTCGAAGCAGCATTTGAAAAATCCCCGGTAGTCAGCATGCAAATGCGAGACCTGGGCGATCCGGCTCTCACGCTGGCTTTCACGAAGGGAGACGGCTTCAAGTACGCACAACACCAAGCTGATCAAATTCGGATCGTGTTTTATGGATTGGACAAACAGCGGTATGGCAAAGTAACAGATGACCCCAGCGGAACAGGAGAGTCAAGCTACGAAGCCTTTATGCTGCATGAGTTGGCGCATCGTTCGGAAGCAAGGGCAGGTTATCCACTTAACTACACAGATATGGGCAGAATCAAGCCAACGAATTCTTTAGGGACGCAGAGCGAAACTGCAGACCTGATCGAGACGGAAGATGGAAGGTTGTACAGGCCGACACGTGAGAAGGATGCGCAAGGCAATGACATTGAAGTTTGGAGACGCTCTGACAAGTAAGGCAACGATCTCGAAGTCGACAGCCAGGGCGGAAAACTCACGACGGAAGAAGTAATGAAAATTGCCTTGGTCAAACCATCTACCGGATACTTCGGCAATCCTAAAGACGAATTTGCCGAGGCAGTGATGCTGTACAAAATGTCTGAAAAAACGCAATTGTTGCTGCGCGACAAGAATCCGAAACTGTACAGTATTGTCCAGAAATTCGATCAGGACGAACTCAATCTTACCTATGGATTGGAACCTGACGGGCAGCCTAAAGTTTATCGTGATCGAAAAGGTCTAGTTCGAAAAGTCGAACCTGGAGTGCTCATGGACACAATTGATGAACAGCGTATCGGCGAAGCCGATAAGCCAAAGACGATTGAGCTGCAAATGCCGGGAGACAATCGAGTGTTAAGCGCAGCTTGAGATTTCCTGAGTAAATATGTTCGGGTTTAATAGGCTGACCATCATGTTCTCCGGTGAAACAAATGGTCCATCCGCCTATCACTCATCTGTTCCTGGCGAGATGTTCGGTAATTCTTGCATAGCTGTTAACAACAGCGAGAAGGTTCCTTACCGATATGCCAGAAAACTTCGAGTCAACCGTACCGCTTGCTTTTCCTTCTAATATGAAAGAGGAAGCCAAATGGGCTCTTCAATTCGATGTTAAGACCGTTTATGCTCTGTACAAGCTTCTCGATTTGAACAGAGATTGTGGCGAGTTTGATGACAAACAGAAAGGCGGTTAATTTGAGAAGGCGGTAATTTCAACTGGGGCGTTTACGCCGCGGCAATGGGATTGCCTGAGGATTTTGCCATAAAGTGCGTCGGGCTTTATAAAGCTGGAGAGGGAAAACCAGGCGACAAGGCGGCATGACAAAGAGAACCTTTTGGATTGAAAATCGAATGCAATCTTGAGCTGTTGGCGATACAAGCGCTCACAGCCCTCGGTCTGTGCGAAGTGGATTGATTGCTGGATGCAATAAATCCACATTTGCAATTTTAGAACGGACGATCAAGAGTAGTCGCGAGGATAACCGAGAAAAGTTGTACATTTGCGCTGACCTCGATCTGAGCCAAGTGTCCGTAATTCTGGAATTGGCGGCGCGCAGGTTGTCTGCTGTGTTGCAAGCTACGCTGGCTATGCGAGAGGATTTCCTTAATTTCTATTTTGCGCTTCAAGTCAATTTGCCGCTCGTTAACAAACAGAGTTTAGCATTCTGTCACATCCAGATTTTCACGCAGGAGTCCTCAATGACAATCGAGTACGCGCAAGGCAAAGTTGAAGCACAGCTATCGCTGAGTGATGAGCAAAAGAAAGAAACTTCGGAGCGGTTGCTGCTGGATTCGATGAACTCACAAAGTAAGCAGGGTGGGGGTGATAAAAACGGCAAGTCGCTGGAAAAGCAACCTCAAGGGCGGCTGACGGACCAGCAAATGAGTGAACTGGAAAAGGTATCCCAGCCCATGCGTCCAGCTAACAATCCAAGCGAGACTTTTGCAAATGCGATGCGAATGTATTGCCAGAACGAAGCAACCCGCAACGAACTAAAGAACAAGTGTCCCGATATGTATCGATACATAGAAAAGTATGACCGAACAGAACTCAGCCGTCTTGGGAGCGATTTCTTTGGAATCAACGACTATGTGCGCGACGAGAACGGCGACATTGTTCGCAATCCGAACGCCTGGAATCCGGCCCTCGCTTAGGTCTGGACGGATAGGAGATTAGCATTCTCGTATGAAACTTCGTATCCTGTCGCCGCGCTATCCTGGTTTTCTCATTTTGGCTCTTACCACCTTGATTGTCGCGCTTTCGTATCAGTGCTGCGATGTATGACCGATCGGCGGGCGTGTTTTTTTTCGCAAACGCTTGCGGAATGTAAAAATCCACATTTGCAGTACTGAACTCCTCGTAATACAATGTCTGACATGATTACCTATGACGATGATAATCTGTGAAAGCATGGGTTGTGCCGAGAAGACGTCGATGAAGTATTGGATACCGATTTGAAGATAGAGGAATCGATGACTGACAGCGATCGCGGTAATGCCAGGGTTATGCTGATTGGCTTCAATTTTTCAGGACACCTACTGGAAATCGGAGTTGAGATCTTCTCCGAAAAGCACATCCATGTCTTTCACGGTAACAAGGCAACGAAGCATCATCGAGATTTATTTGAGCGGAGATTTTATGACTAAGAAAAAGCCGGGCATCTCGGGAAGCACACGAAAAGCCCTTGATGCAGCAAAAGCCGAAGCGCACGATAAAATCCTCAAGCGAGAGTTTGTTCAGTTTAGAACGGACGAACCAATGATGGATTTATTGCTTCGCGTCGCCGCACAGAGACGCCAGCCTGTAGGAGTTATGGTCCGAGAATGGGTGGAGCAACGATTGGCGGAAGAAATCGAGAAGATGCCGCTTCCGAAGATCAAGTTGCCCTCCGGTAAAGTGCTTGATTCGAAGTCAACTCAAATCGCCATTGAGAAAGCTATTATTGAGCATCAAAACGGTACAACCAAACTTGGCGCCCAGGAGTACAGGACTTTGATGGAGTGGTTTTTAGATCATCATTTGGCAATGAAGTATGCGAAACGCAGAGCATAAGGATTAGTAAGGAGCCTGTGGTTATCCCA
>JADZFV010000554.1 GCA_020854255.1 Candidatus Melainabacteria bacterium
CGCAATTGGATGTATCGAATTGGATTCATCCTGATAAGCGGCGTCTTTCTATACACTCTGATTGCCAACACATTGCAGAATACCGAAGGTCTGCAAATCGCCTCATTTTTCATTCTGGCGATTTTGGTCAGTTCTCTGGTTTCGCGAGCGATTCGCTCAACAGAACTGCGAATCCAGTCCGTCACGCTGGATGAAACAGCGCAAAAATTCCTTGACGAAGCTACGAGCAAGCACTGGGGTGAAATACGAATATTGGCGCATCGCCCGGATGATATCAATTATGGTGTCAAGGAAGAATGGGCAAGGCACGTGCACAGCATCCAGCATCCGGAAGGCGATTTCATCTTCTTCGAAGTCACCACCGATGATACCTCGGAATTCATCGATGATTGCCTGGAGGTCAAAGGGCAAGTAATCAACGGTTATCAGGTCATGAAGTGCACCTCGTCGGCAGTTCCAAACGCGCTGGCCGCCTTACTTCTATACATACGCGATCGCACCCACAAAGCACCCCATTGCTATCTCGGCTGGACGGAAGGCCACCCAATTAGTTACATCGTCAAATATATTTTCCTCGGCGAGGGTGAAACAGCACCACTGACGCGCGAAATCTTGCGCTCGGCGGAGCCCGATTCAAAACGCCGCCCTCTCATTCATGTAGGCTGATACGGCGTTATCTTTTTTCGTTCTCTTCGCGCAAACGCTTCAACTCAGCCTCAATGCGCGCCCTTCTGTCTGCGCTCATAGGATGGGTGGACAGAACCGCAAACAAAGGTGCAGCGCCTTTTCCTAAAGCACTCTCTTCTTTCTCCAGACGTTTGAAAAACTTGACCAGTCCGTCTCCCTGATAGCCGGCCTTAACTTCCAATTCCAGCCCGGTAATATCGGCATCTGTCTCCTGCGCGCGGCTGAAATTCAAAGACTCGAGCTTCTGTGCAAGAGCAAATGCTGCCTCCAGCTTTTCAGCATCGCCGGCACCGCCGACACCTCCGGAAATCAAAGTCAAGCATGTAATCAGTCCGCAATTGTGCAGTGCTTGCTTGAGAGTATGGCGGTGAATAACATGACCAACTTCGTGTGACATCACTCCTGCCAACTCGTCATCATCGAAAACTTTTTCCAGCAATCCGGAATTGACTATCAGAATGCCGCCGGGATATGCACACGCATTTATCTCTTTGTCCTTTTTCACGAAAAATTGAAATTTATACGGATTTTTCTCAAGCTGTGCAGTAAGCTGGTTTCCAATTCTTGAAACGCGTTTGAATCCATCTGACTTCTTATCGAGTTTGTCAGTTCTGGCGAGCATCTCGCCCAGCTTCACCTCAAAGGAAGGATCGATCATGGTGGCTACAGATGCCGCAAGCGGATCCAGCAGCATATACCCAGTGATTGCCATGGCAACAACCGCGCCGGTTACAATCGTCCAATATCTGAACTTATGGCTGCCTCGTTTGACAATTTTATGATCGGCATGGCGAGCTTGTTTTCCTAACTCCGTGCCGCCCGCCGCTTCCGCCAATGCATGTAAAAAAGCACGGTCTTCCGAAACTATGGCAACATTCTGGCACTCGCATACAAGCTTGAATCGATCGCCGTCATGACCGCCCACTTGCAGTTGCAGATCTTCAAATCGAATACTAAATGTGGTGCCACATACGACAATCTTGCCGCTGCCGACTTGAACCTGTACCAGATCGGGCGCATTACCCGATGAGTCGTAAAATCTTGCCTGATACGTATCCATAGTTTCTTATCCGATAAGCGAAAGAACCCCGCCCCGACCTCTGACAAACTGTCCCATCCATGCTCCAAAGGCTCTCGGATTGCGGGTTTGAATCCAGACTTTCCCGGGTCCTTGAAATTTACATGCCAGACCTTCGCCGCTGGTCATGCTACTCCACCAGGTCTTTCCGGCTTTGACCATGTGATATTGAGTGTCTCCCGACCAGGCGACAACATGTCCATTGTCCACGATGTACTCTTGACCGGCTGGGATGGGAACCTCCATGATCGCGCCAAAAGCACTGATAACGAAATGTCCGCTCCCCTTCAAATGCAAAACAAAAAATCCGGCTCCCGAGAATAATCCGGCCGTCAGTTTTTGCGCCTTCGTGCCCATTTCAACATGATCGAGCGCTGCCAGCAAACAACCGCTCTGGACATAATAGTCCTGACCATCGGCAAGAGAAATCACTTTCACATCGCCTATCAAACTGGGCGCCAAAAGTATGTCACCGTTTCCATCTTCGGCGGAAACCTCTTGAAAGAAGAAGGTCTCCCCGCCCAGCACAGATCTTTGCATCGCTCCAAAAAATCCGCCCCACATCTTGCCGCGAATATGAAGCTTCGGAGACTTGGCCACCATGGCGCCGGCTTCCGCCCGCATTTTTTCGCCTCTTTTCAGAGAGACCAGAAGGACAGCGTTAGACCCCTCGTGCAAGACGTCATATTGCATAGAAAAGCTCCCAGGTGACTCTTTGCCACTTACCCATGAGTATTAGAAGTCAAACTGAAAATTGGCAATCAAAGCGTATGAGCTTGTCTAGTAATTGGGAATATTTAAACGGAGAAAGGATGGGATAAATGGGCAGCAGGCAATTAGGAAACCGGCAAATGAATTTTCTGGCCCGCCTCTACGAGCGCGGCACGGGTGAATCCATTGCGGCTACCGTCTCTTTTCAGGACGACACCGTTCTCATTTATCTTGAAGAAAACGGCAACGAGCCAATTGCGGTTCGGCTGGACGAATGGGAGGTGCGTGTAGGCGGCTCGTCTGAAGACAAGATCCTCCTGTACGCCATGAAGACAGGCGATACTCTCATTTGCGGAGACGAACACTTTCTCACATCCATCGCCGAGGCGACAAACAATCAAGACATAATCAAACAAATCGCCAGAGCAAAAAAGAAAAATTCCACGCGCCTTGTCAGGCAATCGACAGGATTAGTGGCAGTGATTGTCTGCCTGACTATGTTCGTCGGCTGTGTCGGTGTTTCTTTTTTGGCGCCGCGCCACCATTACAGCCGACACAATAACAAAAGAGAGATTGAGACCACTCAGGAAAGTGCAGACGAAAGTGCGGGAGAAAACGCCGGGGACGGCGTCGAGGAAACAGCTGAGGGCCCTGTCGAAGACTTCGATGGCGGCAAGTACATGCAGTCTATTCAAGGCAAGATAAAACGGGCCTGGCACCCACCTGCAAGTTCGAAACCGACAAAAGTAGTAGTGCATTTCACAGTCGACAAATCCGGCCGGACATCCCACGCTAAAATTGCAAAATCATCCGGGGACAAAGCATGCGATGCATCGGCACTGAAAGCGATTTCGGACGTCAGCCCCCTGCCGAGGCTAGGCGCCGGATCTCCGCCGAACGTGCAAATTGAATACACTTTCGATCTCAACGGCAAATCGAAAAAAGCGAACTCCCCCAGTCCTCCCGAGTCACAAGGGCCCGAGACAGAAGAGCGAAGGTACGACTGAGCCGCTTCAGTAGAACCTATTTCATCGGTTCCTGGCGTTGCTTGATGGCCAGCTCTACTGCTTTTTTCGCGAACTCGAGCGCTTTATCGTTCTTGCTCGTCTTGTCGTAAATGAGTGTCAAACACATATAAGAGCTGAGGACATTGTTTGAATTTGCGGCAGTCATATGAGGTTCTACCTTTTTGAGCGCATCGAGAACATAAGTTTCCGCATCAGGATAATTGTTCTCGAAAAAGAAAAGCAATCCAATATCGCCTTTTACAAGTCCAAGAAAAGTATCTTCCGCTCCCAGCAAACTGACGGCATTTGCTTCGAACTTTGAAAAAAGATCTTTTCCCTTCTCCTTATCTCCAGCGTAATAAAATGCTTCGCTCAGTCCGCCATAATTTCTGAGATTCTTTGCGTCTTTGTCTGCGATCACCTTATCGAAAGCCGGAAGAGTTTTCTCATAGGCTACTGGATCAGGAATGATTGCAGAAAGAGTGGATTTGCAAGTTTCTTTCAATCGCATCAAAGTGGGCTCAAAGCCGCGCACACGAGTCAAACATTCTTCCGCACTCGGAGCCACAAGTTTTGGCGGAGCTTGAGCAGGAGTTATTGTCGTCGGTGTTGCAGGCGGCGCTGTAGTCGGAGTCTGGGACAACGCCGGCAGGGTGAAAACAGACGAGCAGACAAACAGCGCCACCGCCATAGATCTGAAATGTAGTTTGGCACTTTGCATTGAAATTCTCACCCTCCGCTTTAATTCTTCCACTGCTTAACCCAATCCCGGTGCTGTCATTTTGAAAGGATCAAGAAGAACATCCAACTCTTCTTTCGTCAGTTTTGTTTCTTCTAGGGCAACTTCTCTTACTGTTTTCCCAGTTTTGAATGCCAATTTCGAGATGTTAGCTGCAGCATCGTAGCCAATGGCAGGGACTAGCACCGTGCAAAGTGCCAGGCCTTGCTCCACCAGTTGCGGTCCTCTGTCCGTTGCGGTTATACCCTGAATGCATTGCTTGCTGAAGTTGGAAGCAGCGCTAGCAAGCAGATTGATCGCTTGCAAAAGATTGTATGCGGCAACGGGCATCATCACGTTCAATTCAAAATTTCCAGATGCTCCGGCCATGGCAATGGTGGCGTCATTGCCAACTACCTGCGCACATACCATGGCTAAAGATTCGGCAATTACAGGATTGACTTTTCCAGGCATGATTGAAGAGCCTGGTTGAACTTCCGGCAGCGCGATTTCAGAAATGCCGGCGCGTGGTCCGCAGCCCAGCCAGCGAATGTCGTTGGCAATCTTGAGCAAACTTATGGCAATTGTTTTCAATTGCCCGGAACAATCGACGACCTCATCCAACGTGCTTTGTGCTTGAAAGTGATTGTCGGTTTCCTTCAATTCGATACCAATTTCTTTTGATATTTTTTTCAATACCTTTTGAGGAAACTCTGCGCGGCTGTTTATCCCGGTACCGACTGCGGTGCCTCCCAGGGCTACTTCGGAAAGCCTAGAGATTGAATATTCCAGGCGTTCGATGGCGCGCTCTACCTGTCCTGCGTATCCGAGAAACTCCTGCCCGAGCCTTATTGGAGTGGCATCCTGCAAGTGCGTTCGGCCTGTTTTTATGACGGGCATAAATTGATCGCTCTTTGCTTTCAGTCCTTTATGCAGTTCTTCCAGAGCAGGCTTCAGTTTCTCTTTGATGTCGATTAAGGCAGCAATGTGAATTGCGGTGGGGATGCAATCGTTTGACGACATGCCAAAATTGACGTGATCGTTTGGATGCACCAGATGGCGATCTCCGAGCTTGCCGCCAAGAATTTCCATGGCTCTGTTTGCAATCACTTCATTGGCGTTCATGTTTGTAGAAGTACCGGAGCCTGTTTGAAAAACATCGACCACAAAGTGTTCGTCAAACATTCCGTCTGCAACTTCTTGAGCTGCTTTTGCAATGGCGCTGGCGTTTTTCTCTGCCAGATCTCCGCACTCCAAATTGACTTCGGCGGCGTATCTTTTTATTAGACCGAGCGCCCGAATGAATGTGCGCGACAAGCGCAGGTCGCTGATTGGAAAGTTAATCACTGCTCTCTGAGTGCTGGCTCCATAATAGGCGTCAGATGGAACTTCCATCTCGCCCATTGAGTCTCTTTCCTTGCGGGTTTCGCCCATCTTGCTATCCCCTTGTCAGACGAGGCTTTTGAAAAACAGGGTGTCGATTATAGTAGGGCCGCCGGCAAGATGTTTAAGAAATCGCTATTAACCGGGGATATTTACATTTCAGCTGCATAAAGTGAATGTGGGCAGCTTTAAAGAGGCAACAGGTAACAGGTATGCATTTCGCCAATACACTCAAGACAATCGTTTTTATGGGGCTCTTAACCGCATTAATCGTCTTTGTCGGCGCAATATTCGGCGGCAAAACCGGCATGATGTTGGCCTTCGGCTTTGCCTGCGTGATGAATATCGGCAGTTATTGGTTCTCCGACAAAATCGCTCTGGCTGCTCACCAGGCACAGCCAATTGATAGAGAGCAGGCGCCTGTGCTTTACGAGATCGTAGAGAAGCTGGCCGCCAGGGCAAATATTCCGGTGCCGCCAATTTACCTGATTCCCACCGACTCGCCCAACGCATTTGCCACCGGACGCGATCCTGAACATTCGGCGGTAGCGGTGACAGCCGGAATTCTCAAGATGCTTTCCGAAGACGAACTGGAAGGAGTGTTGGCGCATGAGCTTGGGCACGTGAAAAACCGTGACGTACTTTTGACTACAATTGCTGCGGTTCTGGCAGGAGTGGTGACAATGATTGCGCAAAACGGCATGTACTTTATCGGTTCGTCGCGTGAAGACGACGGACCCAGCCCAGTGCTCATGATTGTCGCTGCCATATTTGCACCGATTGCCGCGTCGCTCATCAATCTGGCCATTTCCAGGTCCCGAGAGTACGAAGCGGACGCCGTGGGCGCTGAGTTGTGCGGCAAGCCGCTGGAATTGGCAGATGCACTGGCCAAAATCGAGCGCGGTGCGCAAGTGCGACCGATGACTGACGGCAATCCCGCTTATTCATCTCTTTATATAGCCAATCCATTTCCGCAAAACTGGCTCTTCAAATTGATGTCGACGCATCCGCCCACACAAGAGCGAATTTTCCGTCTGCAACAGATGGCCAGAAACAGGCACGCGCACTAGGACTTTTTCACAGAAAAGTTGACCGATTCACGATTGACACACATACAAAAGTATGTATAATAGAGCTATAGGAATACCGCTTCTTGAACTGCCGAAAGCGTCGTAGCGAAGCTCCCTATGCGCGAGTGTTGCCTAGGGCCCTCGCGTCAGGATTGGGGGTTGCGTGCAGGCTCGAATGGGCAGTTATTCGTGTTGGTGCGAAATGGTCCAAGCAGTCAAAATTCCCTGTGTCACATGCTGGAGCGCCAAATCGAGAAATCACACCAGGCCTTCACGCATCGCCTTCACGGCTGCCTGTGTTCGATCGGACACAGCCATCTTTTCCATGATGTGACGCATATGCGTCTTGACTGTTTCCACACTGACCACAAGCTTATCGGCAATTTCCTGATTGCTCAGTCCGTCCACGACAAGCTTCAATACATCAAGTTCTCTTTGCGACAGACTTTGTTGCGCGGCAGTCGGCTGTTTTGTCATTGAGACGGCCGACTGAGGTACATTGCCACCGACCGCGCAAGCCTTGAGCACCCGGCTGGCCACGCCCGGGTCCAGCCATGCAGCTCCATCAGCCACGCATCGAATAGCCATAGCCAATTGCGTACCGGATACTTCTTTAAGGCAATAACCGTCAGCGCCTGCCGCTAACGCCGCAAAAACGTCACGATCGCTGTCGTGGGAAGTAAGCATGATAACTTTGCAGTCTGGAGCCAGTTCTTTCACTTTTTTGGTAGCTTCGATGCCGTCCATTGTCGGCAGTCCGATATCCATCAGCACCACATCAGGCTTCAGGCTGAGAATGCTGTCAACCGCCAGTCGCC
>JADZFV010000555.1 GCA_020854255.1 Candidatus Melainabacteria bacterium
CGACTAACTTGTATTTGCTTTCAATTGTTGAAATCATGTCTTTGTATGTGACTACTTTATCGATTTTCCATTCATTATCTTTAAACGGCATGAATTCGATAAAACGTATATTGATGCGATTTTGAAAGGCGAAGTCCGCGAAATCCAGCAGTTCATCATCGTTGAAGCCCGCCATTACAACGACGTTCAATTTCAACTCATTGAAGTTTTGAGCAAGTGCTGATTGAACGCCGGACCAAACCTGATCGAATTGGTCTCTCCTTGTCACATGCAGAAATCTCTCTTTCTGTAATGTGTCGAGGCTTATATTGAGTGCTTTTATGCCGTTTGCTTTGAGGATCTCAGCTTTGTCGTGCAGGAGAGTGGCGTTGGTCGTCATAGCAAGAGCCTTCAAACCGTCAAGGCGTGAAAGACGCCCGACAAGATGCTCTATATTTCTTCTGACCATAGGTTCTCCGCCGGTCAGGCGAATTTTTGTCACCCCAAGTTTGACCATGATCGACGCTAAGCGCTCGATCTCTTCAAATGTCAAAAGCTGTTTCTTTTGCCTGTAGACTATGCCTTCTGCGGGCATGCAGTATGCACAACGCAGGTTGCACCGGTCGGTGACCGAGATGCGCAAGTATGTGTGCAGGCGTTGAAAACGGTCTGTCAGAGTATTGCGATTTTGTGCAGTCGCGACGGCGTTCATGATCGGGCACCTTTTGCGATATGGTCGTGCCCGCATTCAGTCGTCTTCAATTGACCACGTTCTTCTCTCCCGTGCGCGTGTTCAGCGTCATGCCCGTGCGCGCAGTTTACCCATGCAGTCGAGCCATCCGCATATGACTCTCTTTTCCAAATTGGCACGCGCTTTTTGATTTCATTGATGATGAATTCGCAGGCCTGGAATGCTTCTTTTCTGTGCGCGGAGGAGACAACCACAATCACGGCCAGTTCGCCTATCTTCAATGGTCCGGTTCTGTGCACGCAGTGAGCTTTTAAGATGTCCAACTTGCGTGCTTCCTGCAGAATTTTCTTGCCCTCTTTGACTGCCAGTTCTTCGTATGCTTCATACTCGAGAGCGGTCACCTTTTTGCCTTCGTTGTTTTCTCTGACCCTCCCTTCGAAGGCCACATAAGCACCGGCTTCCGGCGTGTTTACCAGGCGTTTGAGCGCATCCGTGTCAATCGGTGTGTTCGATAGTGAAAACATCAAATCACCTATCCGCCTGCGACCGGGGGAATAAAAACGATCTTGTCGCTTTCGCAAAGCACGCGGCTCCAATCGGCGAATTCGTCATTGAGCGCAACAGCAATTGATGTGTGCCTCAGTGAAAAGCCATAACGCTTTTGCAATTCCTCGTATAACTCCAGCACTGTCGAGCACTCGGTCTGCAAACTTTCGCTGGCCAGTCCGCGCTGCTCTTTCAGCAGTGCGAAATAATCCACGCGGACAGTCTTGATTGTGCTTGTTGACAAGTGCGCCGGCGCCTCGATATTTGTCTGACCTTAAGGCCTGTAGAAGTGTGATTCTCGCACATGCGGAAGTTCTTGTCATCGCCGGCAGCCCCTCGTTTAACAACTCCGAAATGCGCTGCCGCTATCTTCTGTGGGTACAGTGATTCCTTGAGGAGCCGTGGCATGGCAAAGAGAGTCGAATTGGCGGGTCAGTCGAATTGCAACGCGCCGCTCTACAGACAGTTGGAAGAATTCTTCATCGCTGAAATAGTCGCCGGGCGGCTAAAACCGGGCCATGCGGTTCCTTCCACATACTCTCTGGCTGAGCAGTACGGCATTTCACGCGTGACGGCAGTGCGCTGCTATGAAGAGTTGAAAGGGCGCGGTTTTCTCACTGCCAGGCGCGGCGGCAGCACGATTGTCAACCCGCGCCTGGTTTTGCCGGGTGAAAACGGGCCGGTCCGCCGATTGGAGCCGGAGTCAAGAAATCGATTAGACATCTCTCAAAATGAAGGTTTGAAGGGGCGTTTGCAGAGCCCGCCTGCCGAATTAGTGCCGGTTAAAGCGTGGCTTAAGACCATGCAAGCCGCGCTGGACGGCGGCATGCAGGAGTTTGCCGGAGACGATGAGCGGTCTGTGATCCCGCGCTTGCGGCAAGCCGTTGCCGCGTTTTTAATGCGCTCTCGCGGTTCGTCCCTGTATCCCGGGAACATTCTGTTGTTCGACACAAAGTGGCAGGCGCTGGCATTTGTCTCAGAGCATCTGCTTGAGATCGGTGATGCCGTAGCAATCGAGAATCCCGGCGACCCTCTTGCATTGAAAGAGTTTGCGCTGAAGACCGGCGATTTGAGATTGATGGCTGTAGATCGAGAAGGAGCGGTTGTCGACCAACTGGAGCCGCGCTCGGGGGTAAAACTCATTGTCGTCAGCCCGTCGGCGCAATATCCTACCGGCGTGATCATGTCGGAGCGCAGGCGGCAGCAGCTGGCGCGTTATGCAGGTAGTAATGGATCAGTCCTTTTGGAGGACGATGCTGCCGCGATTTTGCGCTATGGAAAACAGCCGGAGCCATCGCTTTTCAACAAATTCAGGGATGCTCTGCACCTGGGCACGTTCGGCACATACCTTGGCCTGCTCTGTCAGCTGACTTATCTGGTGGTGCCCGACCACTTGCTTGATAGGCTGGACGACAATTTTGACGCGAGAATATTCAGTCAGCCAAAAGTCGAACATATCGCATTGACGCGCATGATCGAGTCCGGCACTCTGGAATCGGCGATTTCTCGGCAGCGTTTAGTATTGGCAAAACGCAGACAGGAGCTTTTGTCGATTTTGTTTTCCGAATTCAAAGACTTGCTTACTGTCAACGCGGGAGCAACCGGTTATGAGTTGCTCGTGCGCTTTCATTCGCGCCTGCCGAAGGAGCAATTGTGCAACTCCATTTTCAGTTGCGGACTAGAATTTAATACGCTGCGAAATTGTTATGCCGAGCCGTGCGCGAGTGAACGGGTTGAAATCTTGTTGCCTTTGATAGAAAACAGCAACTCAGGCAGTAATTCCATCGAGCGGCTGTTCGCATTAAAACGCCAGCTCACGCTGCATTCGGTTGAGGACATTGCACCTGAAACCGTCACCTCTAACGAAGCAATCGCATTTGCCCGATCGTTAACGGTGCAGCCAATCGCTTACTGAATTAACTCTTCTTTCTTTCGTCTTTCAATATGCCGTCTTCCTTCCTGAATGAGGGAGATAATGGACTCATTAAACTGGTAGAGTTATGGCTCTTTGACCCGGGCGTCTGCATGAGGATTTCGACATGTCAGTGGCTGAGAAAAAACCTTTCGGTTCCTGGACTTCACCGCTTGCGGCTGCGGACATTGCCGCCGGCGTAATCAAGGTCGCTCAGCCGCATTGGGATGGCGGCGACCTTTACTGGTTGGAAGGTCGCCCGCTGGAGGGTGGGCGCAATGTGATCGTCAGGCGCTCGGCGTCAGGGAAGGTCGAGGACGTGTTGCCTGCGCCATTCAACGCGCGCACCCGCGTGCATGAATATGGCGGCGGCGACTACATGGTCGCCCACGGCACGATTTACTTTTCCAATTTTGCCGATCAGCAAGTCTACGTCTTGAAAGCTGGGGCATTGCCTGCTTCTTTGGCAGGAAACGATCGCACGCGCTTTGCCGACTACAACTTCGACCGCAAGCGCAAGCTTGTTTTTTGCGCGATGGAAACCCATGGCGAAAACGCACATGACGTAGTCAATTCAATTGTGTCGATCAATGAAAAAGGAGAAATCGCGCAATTGGCAGTCGGCGCCGACTTTTACATGTCGCCGCGCATCAGCCCGGATGGACGATTTGCATGCTACGTGCAATGGAATCACCCCAACATGCCCTGGGATGAAAGCGAACTGTATCTTGCGCAGCTGGATGAAGATGGCCGGGCCGTAAAAGTCGAGCGAGTGGCCGGCGGCAGGGAATTTTCAGTGTCTTCGCCGCAGTGGGGAGACGACGGCACGCTCTATTTTGTGAGCGAAGAAAACGGATATTGGAACCTGTACAAGATCGACTGCGATCATTTGGTCGAATCGATGAACAATGACTTGTCTGTCAAAGCTGTGCCTGTCCTCAAAGAAGAACGTGAACATGCTCTTCCTGCCTGGGTTTTCGGTATGTCGAATTATGCTCCGCTGAAAGACGGCAATGTTCTTCTGTCTGCAAACGATTGCGGAACCTGGGGGCTGATTCTCCTGGAGAAAGATGGAAAAGGCGGTATGAAGCCCTTGAGTATCGATGCTCCGTATACGTCCTTTGCCTACGTAAAGGCAGGCGACAAGCAGGCTGCAATGTGCGCCGGATCGCCCGACACTTTCAATGCGCTGGTCTCTTTCGACTTGAAAGAACATACTTTCAAAACCGAGCGCGCCACCACAGAAATGAAGGTCGACAAAAAATACATTTCAAAACCACAGACAATAGAGTTCAAAACCGAAGACAACAAGACCGCCTTCGCGTTTTTCTATCCTCCCAAGAACGATGATTTCGAAGCGCCGTCTGATGAATTGCCACCACTCATCGTTTTCAGTCATGGTGGTCCGACCGGACAAACTTCAAATGATTTGAGACTTTCAATTCAGTACTGGACGAGTCGAGGATTTGCCATCGTAGACGTCAACTATGGCGGCAGCACTGGCTTTGGGCGCGAATATCGCGAACGCTTGAAGAAGAGCTGGGGCATCGTGGATATGCATGATTGCGAAAATGCAGCGCGCCATCTCGCCAGCCGGGGATTGGTCGACAAAGACAGAATGGCTATTGCTGGTGGCAGCGCCGGCGGTTATACCACTCTTTGCGCGCTCACTTTTGGCGATGTCTTCCGTGCCGGGGCGAGCCACTTTGGCGTGAGCGATCTGGAAGCGCTTGCCCTGGATACGCACAAGTTTGAGTCGCGTTATCTCGACAGATTGGTGGGCGAGTATCCGGCGGAGAAGGAATTATATAGATCTCGTTCGCCGATTCATTTCACCGACAGACTTTCCTGCCCGATCATTTTCTTGCAGGGCACAGAAGACAAAGTCGTTCCACCCTCGCAATCAGAAGCCATGGTTGAAGCGCTCAAGGAAAAGAAACTACCGGTTTCTTATGTGCTCTTCGAAGGTGAGCAGCATGGTTTTCGGCAGGCGAAAAACATCGCGCGTGCATTGGAAGCGGAGTTGTATTTCTACTCGCGTGTATTCGACTTCGAGCTCGGCAATCCTGTGGAACCTGTCGAAATAATGAATGAAGAGGCGCTGCAAAAGGTGGCGGGAAGACGATAGCCAATGCTACCGGACCTGTGGTATTCGAACGTGTTCGGACCAGTCCGGGTTGGCTTTAATTGCACGTGTATGGGCGATGCACGGCATCGCCCATACACGCATGGTGTAGACCCTGCAGTAGCAAATAACGTTCGGTAATCTATATGGCGTCTGGTGCTGCAGCTTTGCTTGCTGCCGGCTGTGATGATACTGGTCCCAGCAGTGCGAAAATCGTACAGGCGACCA
>JADZFV010000556.1 GCA_020854255.1 Candidatus Melainabacteria bacterium
ATCTTCAGGCGCGTACTTGCAGTTGACGCAAGCGGCGCACTTCGTCATCAAGAGTGACGTCGGGCACTTCGCCGCCCTGAAGGCTGGTGCCGACGCGCCGGCTCAAAATGCCCATGTGTTTGATAAACCAGCCGTCCAGGCGGTCTTTCATCAGTGTTTCTTTGAGATGGCGAATTCCTTGCATCACGCGCCCGTCTTCGAAGCTGCGTATGGTTTCGGCGCCACTGCCCAGGCGGCGTCCATGCATGCAATGCAACACGTCTACGATGCTGCCGCACGGGACTGGTCCAAGCACAGCCATGATCAATCCGGTTGCCCCTTCATCGTGGGCGGTTTCGTCTTGAATGAAGTCGACTTGAATCCAGGTTCGCGCCGTGAAGCGTACCTTAAGCACGACAGGCTCGCAAATCAGCGAATTGAACGAGCCTGGACCCATATCGCGCATGCTGGCAGCACGCGCGTATTTGAATGCGTCTTGCGGTCGTGTGGAGAAAAAACTATAACTATTACGACCGGGCTCAATAGCGCCAAATTTGTTGATTTCCCAGCGCCGGTAGCAGTTGGTTCCGTGGTAAAGGAAGATTTCGTTGTTCTCATTGACGTAGTCAACGCCGCTGGTCTCGGCGGCAAACTCCGCTAAAGGAGGCGGTGGCTCGTAGTTGAAACTATTCAGTTTCCTTTCCTCAATGTGAGCGCTCTCGGATTCGGCAGGCTCTTCAAATGAGCCTATGATGACCCTTGTGTCACTATTCCCGGAAAAGATGACTTCTTAACCCGCGCGCGCGGATCTTATAATCTTGAGGATATCTCGAAATTTAACCTTGATTCTTATCTCCGGCAGGTTTTTATTCCATATATTTTTCGCGTGCTGCCTGAATGGCTGCCAGGGCTTCCTGGATCGCATCGCGCATGGAAGCCAATCCGTTGTCGGATGCCTGGCGTGCACCTTGCGCGTACTGTGTGCGCAAGTTGGTCAGTTCTGCTTGCGCTTGCTGGCTGACTTGCTCTAGTCGGTCGCAGCCGCTGTCGATTGCGGTGATCAGACCAGATGTGGCTTGCTGCTTGATTTGCAGCACTTTGGTGTGAGCTGTGTTGCGCACTTCGGTCAGTTGCGGGTCCGCATCGACGGAAGATGTCTCAGCAAGCTTCTTGCAGAGCATCTCGGTCTCTTGAATTTGCTTTTCGGTTGTCGTCAATGTAGAGGTTACTTCTAGAGTGCATTTCTCGATGTGCCCACTTGCTTCTTTGAAGATTTCTTCCAAACCGGCTTGCTGATTGCGCCCCACCGAATCGATGCCGGACAGGCACTCGGTGACCAGATTGTGCAATTGTCCTTTGGCTGCATTCAAACTGGCTTCCAGTCCCTGCATTTGCGCGTTTACCTGGACAGTCGACTCCTCCGAGAAGCGGTTGCACATTTCGGTAGACATCGAGCGCAAGATTTCCTTGCGTTCGTTGAGTTTGGGCAGAAGCGTCAAAGTGAGATGTTGTCTGGTTTTACGCGATAGGGTCAATTCCGCTGTGCGGACTTGATAGTTGATCGCTTGTTCGAAATCGGACTTGGATGATTTCAGCTTGTCGGTGGATTTTTCGTTGGTTCCTTCCAGCTCGTCCATCATCGAATTGACGCTGCGATCCAAGAGTGCCGTAACTGTGTTGGTCTCTTCGGACATACGCTCTTTGAAGCGTTCGAAGCGCAATTCGACCATATTGACAAAGGCGTCGCCGGTTTCTCTGAGCTTGCTGATTACCGATTCGACCATCTGTCCGACTTCATGAGTGCGCTTGTTGACTGTATCTTGCATCTCTTTTTCGAGACCGCGAGAGAGTTGATCGGTGTCGCTTCTGAATTGCTTCGATGCTTCGCGAAGTGCTTCATAGCGCAGATTTCTCTCCTCTTCGATCTGAGCGTGGCTGGAGGCCAGCAACTGCTTGATCGTGTATCTGCCGTTGGCGGCGGCATCGGAAATTTTGAGCCGGACGTCTTCTGTGACATTCTCCAATTGTTTGGTGAAGCGCGTGCCGATTTCGGCAAGCACGGTTTCGGCATGTTTGTCTGATTCGCTGCTTTCTTCCGCCAGGCGTTCCATCTCTTTGGAAACGGCGGCTTTGATTTCTTCCACGCGCGAATTGAGTTTCTTTGCCGCTTTGGCCAGTTGCTGCTCCAGCTTCTTCTGGAAGCTGGCCATCTCGGCGACTACTGCGGCCTGCTCTTCTGCGGTCGGCTGGCGTGGAGGTTTAGGAGGAGGCGGCGGTTCGGCTGGCGGCTCTTCCTCGACTGCAGCCGGCGCTTCCTGGTAAGCGTGCACTTCCTGTACGGGCTCTTGTGCGGATGTTTCTTCAGCAGCCGCAACAACAGTCTCCGGAGCTGCTTCTTCAATAGCTTCTTCTGCCTGTGCTTCAAAAACCACGTCCGGCGGAGGCGGTGGTGGCGGCGCAGCCAGAGGAGCCAAAAACGGATTGCTGGCACTAATGGCGGGCGGAATTGGCGGCGCAACAACGGGCGCCTGAGGTGCTGCCGCTGCCGGCTCTGGGACGGCAATCTCCGCAATCGGCTCGGTGACTTCGGCTGGTGCAGCTTCGGCGACAGGCTGCGCAACCGCGGCCGCTGCTCCTTCATATATTTGTTCGGCAATTGCAGGCTCAACCCAGCCCAGGTCACGAGCTGAAGTTTCCGCGGGCAATTCGGCCGCTGGTACTAACTCTGCTTGAGCTTGTGCGCTAGCTGCCGGAATATCGCTAAATGACGATGGTGTCTTGAAAGATTCCTGGAATTCAGCCCAACCTGGCGGCTGGTCGGCGTCAGCCACGAAACTGCTTTCATAGGATGCTTCTTGTTCGGGCGCTTGTGAGGCAAAGTCGGCAGCCGTATGACTGGATGTGTAGGCAGCCGGCTCTTCATAGGTGGATTGATTTTCCATCAATCCGCTCAAAGCCTCAGCCAAACCTGCATCTTGCTGCGTCGCTGCGATTGGTTCGGCAGGAGTCGGCGTATCCCAACTTTGCCATTCGTCTGCAGTCGGTTGCTCTGTCTGAAATAGAGTGGCTTGCGGTGAGCTGTCTGGCAGCACTTCTTCTTCCGGTGTTTCCCAACCGAACAATTCGGCAGACTCCTGAACCTTGCCAGCCGGCTTGGGCGGAGTCGCAAGCGGCGCTACCGGAGCCGTCTGTGCAGAACCGTCGGTTTTCACTTTGGAAAGTTTTAGATTGAGGCGGTCGAAAAGCGAGAGACTGGACTCATCGATGGTCTGTGCTGGAGCTTCCGGTACTTCTTCTTGAGCATATACTTGCGGTTCGCTTAAGACAGAGCCTGACTCTGGCTGCGGAGCCTCGTATACTTGCGCTGGCGGTGGTTCAGCGGCTACGGGCTCGGGTATCTCTGCCACGGGCACGGGTTCTGATTCGGGTAATAGTTCTGGTTCTAGTGCCGGCGCAGGTTCTGGCTCTGGTACCGGTACCGGTGCTGATGGGGGGACCGGCTCTGCCTGTTTTGCCGGCGGTGCGCCGAATTGCCGATATATGCCTGTCTCAACTTGGAAGGAAACAGGATCCTGACCGGATTGCGGGCGGATTGCTTGCGGACGAATATGTTGCGGCTGACCGCCAGTCTTAACCGGCGGCGGCAAAAATGGCTGTGATGGCGTTCCGACGGGTATCCACGCAGTAGCCTCGGGCTCGGCTTCTGCTGCAGGCGGCGCCGGTGCCGTGTCATTGACGGCTGCGGACGCTGCAAAAGCTGCTGCCGCTGCCTGTGACAGATCAGCTTGCCCTCCAGGCGTAGCCGAACTGGCGGCCGGTGCAGCGTTGTCGAATTTTCTGAATGTGCCTGTATCTTCCACTGCCTTGAAGTCCGTCATAGACTGGCGTGGAGACGAACCAAGTGGTGTCGGACGCGGCATATTCATTTCGCCGGATGGTGTTGCTGCCGGTGCGCCATCAAAGACTTCAGATGGCTGGGGAAACTCCGGTACTTGCACGGGAGAGTCAGGATTGAGGAAACCAGCGGCAACTTGATCCATGCTGCCGGGCTGTATCCATTGCGCCGGTTGAGCGGGGAAAGGAATTTCTTGCTCGGGCGGCTGCCATGCTTCGGGCGTAATTCCGGAGCCGGGCACCTGAGGCTCAACCCACTGGGTTGGGTCTGTCCAACCGGCTCCTTGATCGGCGCCCTGCGCGGTGACATCTTCATATTTCATCTGCGCTGGTGCCGCAGCTTCGGCTTGACCCTGGTTTATCCCGATGCTGGGGTCGCCGCCAATTGGCTGGAAGCAAGTCTTCATAAGCACTTTGTTCTTATCTTCCTGGCGTCCTTCTGGAGCAAAAAGCAAGTGACAGACATTTCCTACATCGAGCACGTGCTTGGCCGGACCACCCTGATTGATGGTCACTCCCAAAGCCGATAGCAAACCCTGTGCGGGTTCTTGTGCACCGCTGTCTCCGGCCGCCAATGTGCGCCTGGACCCGCCTTCTTTGTACTGCGTGGTGGCAAGGGTTTCCAGCACCTGACTCATTTGTGAATCGAGCGGCTGGGTAGTGGTGGCCGCTACATATAAAAAGTCTCTGCCGTCCAAAATAGCTTTTCTGGCTTTTTCCAGCATCAGCTGTTCGAGGAAGCGCAATTCGAAAGCACTGGCCGTGATGTTGACTCCCAGAGGTTTGCCTTCCACCATACTGACCACTACGGACATATCCTTAACTCGATAAGTTTCGCCTTCGCCGGCGACTTCTTTCTTGCTGAACTGAGCCAGCCCGGGTGGCGCCGCAATCGAATCCAAACAGAAGATAAGCATGCCGGGAGCAAACATCTTACTCTCCTGGACAGCCCATTCCTCGGGTGTCTGGGGCTTATGCGTACCATAACCGCGCAGGTAACTCTTGAGGTCCTGCAGACGGATATGATGTTGTTTGAGCATCGAGTTCATGTGGTTTCGGCTTTCCTATTGGGAATCGCGTTTTACGCGGCGGACGCGCGCTGTATCCTGACTTGCATCTGGAGCGGCTGGTTGGGCAGAAGGGGATTTGCCGGCGGCGACTTCAATTTCGTCGAGAGCATTTTTCTTGTGGGTCGCCAGTTGAGTCAGGAAATTTCCGATGGAGCGTTGCAGCTCGTCGGCGACTGCCTGCGCATCCGCCGTCATTTTGGTTTTCAGATCTTCGCCCATGGTGACAACGTCTCTTTCCGTGTCTTGCACGACGGTCTGAACACGAGTCAGAGACTCATCCTTGAGCGACACTAGCTTGCTTTCAAAAGTATCTCTGATGGTGTTGAGCTCATTCTGGATGGTGGCGAAGATCGTCTCTTTCTCTGATTCCAGCTCTTGCCGTGAAGTCAGGGTTTGCTGCATTTTTTGATCGAGCCGCTGGTTAAATTCCTGCATCTGCCCGTCTACTTGAGCGCGAATCTGCTCGCACTTCGCTTTCAGCGCTTCTTGCGCTTCGCCGGAGGCGACCACCAGAGCAGTGGAAAGTTCTTTTGTTTCATCGGTCAGGCGCATAGTATTGGTTTCGTGTGTGCGACCCAATCCTTCCGTGATCGTGATCAAAGACTGTCTGAGAGTTTCGGCATGCTCGTTGGAAGTTCTCTCAAAATCGTTTTTGAGATTTTGCTCGGTTTCTTTGGCGCGCGCATCAATTTCGCCGACCACTCTTGCCATATCGCTGTCAAGCGTTTGCTCTGCCGCTTGCGAAGAGGTTTCCAGTGTCTTGAAGTGAGCCTGGTTTTCGGCGGACAACTTCTGCATATGTTGAGAAAACTGCGTATCGATCCCGGATGCACGTTGCATGTAGGTTTTGAAAAGCGCACCACTGAACTGTTTTTCATCGCCTCTCGACTCCCACAGGCAATGGTCGAGTTTTTGCTGCAGCGAGTTGAGAACGAATGTACCGTGCGCTTTCAAATGCTTGGAAGCGACGTTGTCTTGCTTCTCGATTTCCAGCTGTGACTCTTCAACTGATGCTTCGAACTCGTCGGTGGCAGTTTCGGAAATGAAATTGACCGACGCTTCGTGTGTGCGCTTGAGGTCGACGATTGTTCCGCGCAGCTTATCGGCAACCAGCTTCAGTTCGCTGTTCAGATCATGGACGTGCTTTTCTGTTTCGGTAATTTCTTCCTGCATGCTGTCTTTGATGCGCTGCACGGTCGCATCCATGATCTTGCGCAAGTCGGTTTCAAATTCTGCAAATCGCTCTTCCACTTTGCCGACGGCTTTATCTTCGTCGCCGCGCCTGCTATCAGCATGTGCGTCAATGAGTTTTTTCAGCTTGGCCTTCAGTTCCGCCTCGAGCTCAGTCATCGACCTGGAGCCGCCGTCGTAAACTTCTTGCAGATTCTTGCCGCCGAATGTCATCTATATAAACCCCTGTCTAATCCCCAATCTACTTTCCAGTCTACGCTCCGGTTGCGGTCTCAGTCGTCGCCTTCCAGAGACAGCATCGCGCTTCGATAAGCTTTTACTGCAAGAGCAGCCGCTTGTCCGCGCTCGGAGATTTGCGGCAGCTCGATGTTTAGATCGGACATACCATTGTTGAAATTGCGAGTCACCCGGTCCATTTCCTGGTTCATCATTTTGACTTGCTTTTCCATCGCCTCGACGGCGTTGTTTTTGATGTTCTCTATACGATCGTGATAGCCGGCGCTCGATCGCGAATACTCGCTCTCAATTTGCTCGACGTGGCGCTGGAATGACTTGATCACTTCGTCGCCTCTGGCTTGCAGACGCGATGCCAAAAGCGTCCGCAATTCGCTCGTCGCTTGCGGCTTGGTGCCGGAAGCCAGATTGCCTTCCTGCGCCAGGGCCGATTCATAGCGGGAAAAAAGCCTGTCCATGCGGTCGAAATACTTCTTCTCCAAACGTTTGAGCGAGCTGTAAAACAGCTTATGGCTGGCAGCTATCTTTGTGGAAGCATCGCCGGCAATGTGCTCAATTTCTTCGCGCACTTCTTGCGCTTTGCGGTCGAGTTTGGTCTTGTGCACGCCTTCTTGAACTTCGCGGTCGGTCAACAACTGCTCCGAAAACGAAGACTGAATTTCTTCCAGAGCGCGACTGAATTCTTTCAAGTGAGCAAAGAGACGGTCGCGGCCTTTCTCGGAGGCGGCGTCCACTTTTTGCCGGCCTTCGTGCGCCCGGTCTTTCAAATCGTCGCCGGCTTGCGTGACGGCATCGGTGAGATTGGTTATCACCGAATTGATTTTGGCTTCGAACTGGCGATTATGCTCGTCTAGCTTATCTTCGACGACACGCTTCGATTCTTCGACTACAGCCAGGATGCCACGATCGAATTCTTCGGCACGTTCGGAGATCACTTTCTCCAGCCCGGATTCAGACTCTTCAATCTTGTCTTTGCTGGCGCGGCCGATTTCTTTCACTACTTCCAACCTGGCATCGACAATCTCGTGCAAGACCGGTTTGGGCTCGTTCATAAAAGCCTTGAGTTCTGCAACCTGTTCTTCCACCAGGCGATTGATGGAATCTGTCGCTTGTTGAGCTTTGGCGTTGACTTGCTGGCGAATTTCTTTAGCTGTGGCAGTCAGGGTTTCGAGTTCTGTACGCTCGAATTCCATCAAACGCTCGATGAACTCTTCTTTTTTGTTGGAAAGGTCATCTACGTGCCCGTCCAGCGAATTGCCTGACTGCTCGAAAAATTTCTTAAGGCGCCCAGCCAGTGCTTTTTCCAGCCCGTCGCTGTGCTCTCTTACTTGCGCAAGGCAGGCCTCGACCGTCTCTTCCAGCTCTTTTGAGGCTTTTTCCAGCGCTTCGATCATCAAATGCGCAGCAGAGCCAAAGTTTTCGGACTTGCCGGACTCTTCGCTAGACATGCGTGCTCCTTCCCGAGAGGATTTCCAAGGGTTTATCCGCCCAAACGCCTAGAAGGTTATGCCCCCTTTGAAAAATGACTAAGCATTCCTATAAAGAAAGCTATGGCTGATAATTTCAGCCTTTTAGAGCGCGGGAACCTAACTCATAAATATAACCGCTTGGCCAATTCGCTGGGGCTGGCAGCGGTGCCTCTGACGAATTTTGTTTCTTTCTGTACACGCTGAACGAATGCTCCCTTGTCGTAAGGGCTGTAACCAATCACGTTCGAATTCACAAGGAGACCCCGGCATTAATGCCGGGGTTTGACGTGCTTGACCCCCTTTCGTCAACCTGGAGCCTGCAACCCAGTCCTGGAACCGGCTTATGAGGAGCCCTTTGAGAGGCTGTGCAGCGCAATCCAGGGCGAGAGCTATTTGCCAGCTTTTTCCATGTCGCGAGCCGCTTTGCGCTCGATGCGGCTGACGGCTGCCATTGATGCTTCCATCACCGTCTCTGACAATGTCGGGTGCGGGTGGATGGCCACTACCAGGTCTTCTAGCACGGCGCCCATTTCAATGGCGACGACTGCTTCGGCGATCAGCTCACCGGCGCGCGGGCCGACCATGCCTACGCCCAGGACTGCTGTCGTTTCCGGATCGTAAATGACTTTGGTCTGCCCGATTGGCTCAGCCAGGGTCATGGCGCGACCGGATGCCGACCAGGGGAATTTGGCGGCGCCCACTTCCTTACCCTGCGCCTTGGCTTCCGTCTCGGTAATGCCGGCCCAGGCAATTTCGGGTTCGGTGAAAACGACAGCCGGGATAGCGCGATTGTCAAAGCAAGAGGGTCGACCAGCCAATACTTCGGCTGCGACCATACCCTGGCGCATGGCTCTGTGAGCCAGCATTGGCTGCCCGCTCACGTCGCCTATGGCGAGAATTCGCTTATCGGACGTGCGGCATTGCTCATCTACCATTACAAATCCCTGGGGGTCGACGGTCACTTGCGTACTTTCCAGCCCGATATTGTCGGAATTGGGGCGGCGACCCACTGCAATCAAGACTTTCTCGAAAGTCATTTTCTCCGGAACGTCTTTGCCTTTGAGCGTAACTTCTACGCCTTCTTTGACTTCTTCCAGGCTGACAACCATGGTGGAGAGCCAGATGTTTTTAAATTTGCCGGTCAGGTGAGCCGCCAGAGGTTTGACCAGGTCGCGATCCACGCCCGGCAGGAGCCCGTCGGTCATTTCAACAACCGTAACGGCGCTGCCAAGTGCGTCGTAGACTGTGCCCATCTCCAACCCTATATAACCTCCTCCCACAACTAGAAGAGATTTCGGAACAGATTCCATGCTGAGCGCGCCTGTCGAATCGACTATGCGCGGGCTCGCCATGTCCTTCTCGTTTTTGAACAGTTTGGGGATAACGGTCGGTCTGGAGCCTGTGGCGAGAATGCAATGCTTGAACTTGATACGCATGGCGCTTTCGCCCGGACAATCGACGCGCAGGCTCTTGGAGTCGTTAAACTTGGCTGTGCCATGCACTATGTCGACGCCGGCCGATTTGCACATGCCGACAATGCCTTGAGCCAGCTTGTCGGTGACCGAGCTTTTCCATGAGCGCAATTCTTCCACGTTCAATTTCGGCTCGGCGAAGTGCAGACCGAATTTGCTGGCTCCTTTTGCAGTGTTGATCACTTCAGCCGCGTGCAGCAATGCTTTGGATGGAATGCAACCCATATGCAGGCAGACGCCGCCCGGCTTGGGCATAGCGTCAACAAGCAATGTCTTGACTCCCAATTCGGCTGCCCGCAAGGCTGCCGTGTAGCCACCTGGTCCTGCGCCCAAGACGACCAGGTCGACCTCTTGCACCATCTCGCCTACAACCATGGTTTACGCCTCCAGAAGCAGTGTGAATGGGTCTTCGAGTCTTTCGATTATGTGGCGTACGAAGTGAGCCGCTTCCGCACCATCGGTGATGCGATGGTCGAAGGATAATGCCAGTGGCATGATTGTGCCGATTTCGATTTTGCCCTGACGAACCACCGGTTTGTCGGCTGCTCTAGCCATTCCAAGAATGGCGCATTCAGGATAATTGATCATCGGTGACGTGCTGGTGCCGCCGATGGCACCAATATTGGTGATAGTGAAAGTTCCGCCTTGCAAGCGATCGAGTTCTATTTTGCCGGTGCGAGTTTTATCGGCGATGTCTTTCAATTCGCAAGCCAGCTCGATGATTGATTTCCGGTCGACATTTTTGATGACCGGAACGATCAAACCACGCTCCGTCGCCACTGCAACACCAATATTGTAGTAGTGCTTGAAGACGATCTCTCCGTTCTTTTCATCTAAGCTGGCATTGAATTGCGGATATTTCTTCAATCCGCTCACCACCGCCTTTAGTGTCAAAACTGTAAGTGTAAGGCGGCCGCCTTGCTCGTTTACTATGGGATCGTGCTTGACTCTCAGTGGCTCAAACGAGGTGACGTCGGCTTCGTCGAAGTGCGTAACATGCGGGATTCGCGACCAGGCAATGGTCATATTTTCGGCAATTTTGCGTCTTATTGACTTGAGCGCAACTCTTTCGACAGCACCATATTTGGTGAAGTCCGGAAGATCTGCCTGGGGAGTATTTCCACCGCCTGCGAATTCCAAAGGCTTTCTTTCGGAATCAGAACCGCCGTACTTGTCCTTCAAAGAGGCTGGAGGAGTGCCGGGTTGGCTTGATTTGGCGCCGTTTGTGCCCGAACCGGAAGTTGCTTGTGCAGAAGAGCCTGCCGCTGAGGTTAGTGGACCGCTATGGAAATGACCTTCCAGTTTACCAGCAGCAAAACTACGGACATCTTCGTTCAAAACTCTGCCGGCCGGTCCTGAGCCGCTCACCAGTTTTAGTTCGATGCCCAGTTCGCGAGCCAATCTTCTCACGGCCGGTGCAGCAGCAACAGGACCATCGGCGACCGTGCGACCGCCTCCTTTACTGGTTCCCGGGTTCTCAGCGAGCCCCTTCTCCTGCGTGCTGCTGGCTCCAGCCGAAGAAATCGCGCCAACTGCTTGCTTCTGTTCTTTCTTTTCTTCCGTTTTCGCCGGTGCTTTAGCGCTGCCATCGGTTGTAAAGGACATCATTACCATACCGACTTTCACTGACTGGCCGGTTTTGACGTTGATCTTCTCGACGACGCCTGCCACCGGGCATGGTATCTCGACCACAGCCTTGTCGGTCTCTACTTCCAAAATAGGCTGGTCTTCCTTGACCGTTTCGCCTTCATTCACTCGGACGGCGATAATCTCCGCTTCGTGAATTCCTTCTCCAAGGTCCGGTAGTTTGAACTCAACTGACATTTATGTTGTCCTTTTCTGTTTTGACTATTGTTGCGTTAAAACTGTAGGGGCGATGCCATGCATCGCCCGCTAATTACTGCTCTTCAGAAACCGAGCGTGGCTCTTGCCGCATTCAGCACCTTGTCGGCATCCGGCAGGTAGGCTTGTTCTTTCGAGAAGTACGGAATCGGCACGTCATAGCCGGTCACTCGAACGACTGGTGCCTCGAGGTACATCAGAACCTTTTCGTTGATTCGGGCGATTACCTCCGCTGCCAGACCGCAAGTGCGGGGACCTTCATGTACTACGACCGCTCGCCCGGTCTTTTGCACCGAGTTGACGATCGTTTCTGTATCGAGCGGACAGATTGACAGCAGGTCCACGATTTCCGCTTTGACGCCGTCTTCTTCCTCCAGAGTTTCTGCCGCTTCAAGCACAGCTCTCATGCTGGCGCCGTACGAGATGAGCGTGATGTCCTTGCCGGTCTTCACTACCTGCGCTTTGCCGAGCGGCAGGGTTTCCATCGCTTCCGGAACATCTTCGCGGAAGAGGCGATAGCAAGCCTTCGGTTCGTAATAGATGACCGGATCGGGATCTTGAATGGCGCTGTGGAGCAGTGCTCGTGCGTTCCTGGGACCGGAAGGAATGACTACCTTCAAGCCGGGTGTATGAGCGTAGATTGCTTCGCGGCTCTCGGAGTGGTGCTCCAGTGCACGAATGCCGCCACCGTAAGGAGCGCGCATCACCATCGGCACCGTCAGTCTGCCTCGTGTGCGGTTTCTGAAGCGCGCTGCGTGACTTTCCAGTTGGTGGTAGTTGTAATAGTCGAAGCCCGAGAATTGAATTTCGCAGACCGGCCGCATTCCGTAGATGGCCATGCCGATTGCTGTTCCGATGATGCCGGATTCGGCAAGCGGAGTGTCTATGACTCGGTCGCCGCCAAACTTCGCATAAAGTCCTTCGGTGATACGGAAAACGCCTTCGTCAGGACCGACGTCTTCGCCCATTACGATTACTTTCGGGTCTTTGGTCATGGCTTCTGAGAGTGCGAGGTTAATCGCCTTTGCCATATTCATCTCAACCATTTGAATCTCTCCTAATCGAAAACTGGGAGCGCCGGCATCTTACCGGCATTTGCTTGCAGGGAGCGCCGGCGGCTCGCCGGCATTTGCACTTAGCTATTTGCGAGAACTCGCAGGCGTATCGACGTTTTTCTTCTGTGGATTTGACCAGTCTTTGCCTTTGGTTTTGAAATAGTCGCGTAGCTCATCTTTCTGCTCTTGTAGATACGGCGGCACATCTACATACAAGTTGTCGAACATATTGAGCGGATTGAGCAGCTCGTCCGATTTGAACATCTCTTCGGCGTGCTGCACTGCTGCTTTTACTTGCGCGTCGATTTCTTCTTCTAACTCGGCAAGTTGCTTTTCAGTCATCACGCCTTTTTGCTGGAGATACTTCGCAAAGCGCGGCAATGAGTCGCGCAGCATCCATTCTTTCGTCTCTTCTTCGTTGCGATAACGCTTCGGATCGTCGGCTGTGGTGTGCGGTGTGACGCGGTATGTAAGCGCCTCGATAAGCGACGGACCTTCGCCGCGTCGGGCTCTTTCGACTGCTTCTTTGGCGGCTTGATAAACAGCAAGCACGTCGTTGCCGTCTACGCGTATGCCGGGCATGCCGTAAGCGACGGCGCGCTGGGCGATGGTTTCGTTCTTCATTTGCTTGGAGAGCGGAACCGAAATTGCATATTGATTGTTCAAGCACATGAATACGACCGGTGCATTGAAGACAGCTGCGAAGTTGAGCGCTTCGTGGCAGTCGCCCTCAGATGAGGCGCCGTCTCCGAAGTAAGTCATTACAACTTTCTTTTCTTTGCTCTTTGCGGCTCTTTCTTCGATGTTTATCGCCATGCCGATACCGGCGGCGTGCAGCAATTGGCTGGCAATCGGAACGCAAACCGGCAGGTCGTTGACCCCTTCCGGTGGGCTGGCGCCTTCTTCAAAGCCGTTCCAATAGAGAAGAATATGTTCGAGCGGCCATCCGCGCCAGAGCAAACCGGCTAGTTCGCGGTATGCAGGCACATGCCAGTCGTCTTTGTTGATGTTGAAGATTGAACCCATCGAGATGGCTTCATGCCCCGAGGACTGCGGGAAGGTTCCGCAACGACCCTGGCGCTGCATGAGCAGCATCCGCTCATCGGTGCGCCGGGCGAGCAGCATGTACCGGTACATTTCAATCAGACCTTTTGGTTCGATCTTCGGCTCAAGCGCCTTGTCGAGTTCGCCATGCTCGTTGAGGATGGACAAATACTCAATTTTGGGCAGTTCGATTGGTGTTCTGGGCATGGTCTTTCCTACCGCGTTCTTATGCTGTAGCCTGGGTCATACTTATATTACGATCAACCTTGAAGTCGTTTAATGACGGCATCACCAGCCTCAAAGCTGCTAGAATTCCGCCTGCTTGACGATCTTCACCTAGGCCTCTAGCCTAAGGCCTAGAAGTATGTCATATAGAGGACTGCCGCCGCAATAAAATGGCGGGTGAAGAAAAGGCTAAGAACGCTGTTTCTGAGCGGAAACTTGAACGAATGATAAAGGTGCCATTGTGACTTCTACCGACGCTACAAAGACCAGACAATCTAAGCCGGACTGGCTCAAAGTCAAGCTTCCCACCGGAGCCGGATATAAGAACGTCAAAAGTCTGATTGAC
>JADZFV010000557.1 GCA_020854255.1 Candidatus Melainabacteria bacterium
CCAAAATCGCCAGAATGAAAAATGAGGCGATTTGCAGACCTTCGGTATTCTGCAATGTGTTGGCAATCAGAGTGTATAGAAAGACGCCGCTTATCAGGATGAATCCAATTCGATACATCCAATTGCGCTTCCACCTGGCGAAGGTCGCCGCGATCGCTGCCGACGTCATTAATACAAGAACACCGGTTGCATATGCGCCGGCCTGCGCGTCGACATTTGCCTTGAACATGATTGTGACGGTGGCTGAAACGAGGAAGAAAAAGATCACCAGAGGTCTGGTGGCCAGTGCCCAATCAGGAGCCATTCCGTAACGAGGGAGGTATTTAGGAACCAGGGTCAAAAGTCCGGCAATTGCCGACGCGCCTGCAAACCATAAAATTGAGATCGTAGACAGGTCGTATAAACTTCCCACGACGTGACCAAGATATTTGTGGCAAAGATAAGAAAGGGCTCTGCCGTTTGCTTCGCCACCTTCGGCAAAGAGTTCGGGCGGAATCAAAAGCGAGGTTGTGATGCTGCTGAAAACCAGATAAAAGCACATGATGATCGCAGCAGCAGCCAGTAGCTTCTTCGAGTTCTTTATGCGCCCATGCGGGTGCTTGGGATCATCGTTCGGTTCGCCTCTGACAAGCGGCATGACAGCTACGCCTGTTTCGAATCCGGAAAGACCTAAAGCCAGTTTTGGAAAGAGCAGCATGGAGACGAGAAACATTTGCATTGGCGACTGGTATCGATTCGTAAGCGACGTCCAGGCGTCTTGAAAAACATGCGGGTTGTCCATCAGATGCTGACTGGATACGACTATTACAAATGCGTTCAAACCCAGGTAGATAGCAACAATGATTGCCGCGACACCGATTGCTTCTCTGAATCCCTTGAGAAAAACTCCGGACAAAAGGCTGAGTAGTAGCAGAGTTACCAGGACTCGATCTTTATTGTGCATCCAGGTGGGAATGACCGGGCTCTCGATAATGTGAGCGGTGGCGTCGGCAGCCGACAGGGTGATGGTAATTATAAAAGCCGTAGCTGCGAAGCCCAGCAAAATGAGAACTACGGCTTTGCCTTTCCAGCCGCCAAGCAAACGCTCCAGCATGGAGACAGAGCCCTGCCCGTGCGGACTTTCGGATGCGACGACGAAGTAGGTAGGCAGGGCAGCCAGCAAAGTCATTAAGACCAGGACTAGTGTCGCCAGTGGTGACAGCAATCCGGCGGCAAGAAATGCTATGCCTGGCTGGTATCCAAGAGTAGAGAAGTAATCAACGCCTGTCAGGCACATTACTTTCCACCATCTGTCGCTATGCGCAGGCTCGGCTGTATTGGCCTTTGCGCCTTGCATCAGCCATTTTGAGAACTCAGTAGTTTGTTTTTTAGTCACTGGGAGAGGCCTGGACAAATCCAGAACATACTTTACTTCCAGCCATCAAACGTTTCAATCCCGAGCGCATCAATTGGTTCGGTGGCGCATTGCCTTTGCTTTTATCTTTTTTCATGCTGGGCAAATTTAAGTCTGCGGTGTCGAATTGATGACACACGCATGAACGCCTGTGTTCGTCTCCAATTCTCGCGCAAACTCGCGTGCCTGGGTTGGATCTTGGCCGGTACCCAGGAAGATTTTTTTGAACTTGCGGTAACGTTTGAGTTGGATCATTCCATCGATCAATGTCTCCGGTAAAACTTTGACGGTCAAAATCAAATCGCGGTCTTTGAATTTTGGCGCCACCTGTTGCGATACCACTCTTTGCAACAGCTCGAATACTACGCCTCTGCGCGCCGCTTCTTCTTCGGCGTGGAAAATGACCACTTCTTTTTCGCCTGGCTCTTCGTGCTCGAGGAGGTCAAGTAGCAAAACGGTGAGATTACGAGCTTTTGCTCCGGCTGTACAGAGAATGTAAGTGGGAAGGTCTTCGGGCAAGGTGTCCATGGTCTGGAATTTGCCAAGACCAAGCCGCAAATCAGGTAAGTGCTGCAAGCGGCCTTCCAGAACGCCCAGCCGATAGAATGCCGTCACCATCAATACAAGAAGGAAGATCGACAAGCCAAGGATTCGTGCTTCGTCTGCGTAAATAAAGAGACCGACTTCGGCAAAGGAAAGAGCGATCATTCCAAGCACGGCTGGCACCGGCATGGCCAAATCGCCGACATGCCAGATCCAGCGCGTGCGATATGGCGAGCGTGCTACTTTGAGCGGCATGCGCGCACGCAAAAGAATTACACCCAGGCAGAAGGACATCATTACTGCCAGGAAAGCCATTCCATAGACTTCGGCAAGCGCATTTACTTCTCCCCTCAAAAGACAGATCATGACGATAGTTACCAGCATGAAGGCCAGCGCGCAGTTGGGATAACCCTGGAAGAATGGGAGCCTGTCTCGATACAGGTTGAATGGCCAGGGCGCGTCGTCTGCCCAGCGTCTGAGGAAGAAGCCCGGCAGATTGCCTTGTTTGGCCATCGTTGTGCACAGACCGATGCAACCTGCATATGCAGTATTGACGGCTGCAAAAAGTATCAAGCATGCATCCAGAACCAGGACCATTAGCCCAATATTGCCGAATTCCGTATATGCCAGACCGCTCAGCAAATTCTTCGAATAAACATTCATCTGCTCAGGAGTTAGCAAGATGATGCACAGATAAGACGTCAGAGGCGCAGTAATTCCGACCAGCGTGACAACTACCAGATATACCTTTCGAAGCGTCAGCCAGGTGGGCGTTTTCAATTGTTCGACAATCTGGGCGGCGGCTTCAAAACCGGTGATACCTAAGAATGCAGCGGCAAAACCGTGCACGAAATTTTGAGGAGAGATGGCGCCAATTCCTTCGAAGATGCGGCCAAAGTTGGCTCCCTGAGTAATGGCGAGATACAGTCCACAAACATCCAAGACTAACAACAAGCCGAAATGGAAAATGGCCACCGCGAGCACAATTTTTGCCGGCTCTTTGATGCCGACAATGTTAAGCAAGCCGAAAAAGACGACTGGAATGGACGCAACCGCGACGATGCTGAAAACTGGCCAGTTGTTGATGTTGTCGAAAGAATCCAGGTAATAGGCGCCGGAGATGGCACTGACAGCCGCCGTGGCAAGATACGACAAGATTGTCAGAGCACCGACGACCATGGCCATGCGTCTTCCAACTGTCTGCAGAACCATCATGTAGGCACCGCCGTTGAAAGGACTTGTGGCGCAGCCCTCTTCATAAGTGACTTTGAAAAGCCACATAAGTAGACAAATGATGAAAATCATCAAGGGGGCGGCATAACCGACGATGTCGCGCACAATGCCCGTCGAGTAAAAGACAGATGTGCCGATATCGGCGCCGACTATCGCTGCCGCCAACCACCAGCTCAGCAGTTCGTCCTTATGGCGACTCACCTGTTGGTTTTGAGCGGGCTGGGTGCTCGGGGCTATAGTCGGTTCTTGCAAAATTGTTACCGGAGACTCTTCGACACAAGTCCATATTGAACAAAGCGATTATATGAAAGCTCGCGGAAATTTACTCTTAAGACATTAATATTCGCTTGATAACTTAGTACTTCTAAACATAGCTGTATATAACACTTTTCCGCGGGCAAGAGTTTGCTTTCTCCTGCTGGGCGAGCAAGAGGCGGATTTTGTACCGGCTTTCTGGCATCTTTTGAAACGGCCTATTCCGAATTCCGCTGGTGGCCTTTCGTGCAATTGGACCGGATTTGCGAAAATTTGCCAATTTTAAGCCAGTTGAGCGTTTCAGCTGGAAAATCTAAGACTTGACCGTGATTTTTCCGCGCACTCAGAATTCACCAGTTTCAGGCTACATGGACACAGGGGCGCAGTTCTTCGTCCTTTTCCGCCAGTCTTGAAATTTCTCTTGTGATTGATGCTGTTTCTCCTTCACCAAAAAAGACAAACTTGAGGACGTAAAGAAGAGGTGCGCCCTCGCTCCAGCCCAGATAAATGTGCGGTCTTTTGCCTGTCAGGTCGCGCAAATAGAGCAGAACAGCCGACATTGCATCGGGTGCGGCAACAGTATTGCAGGTCAGAGCATTGAACTGTCCGCGTCTTTTTCCTTTCACTTCAAGAACGTCTTCGATAAATTCGGACGCGTCGCCGAGAATGACTTCGTTGAAAATCAATCCGTCGCAGCTAAGATTATGCTTGTCGGCAATTTCAGCAAGCTTTGTCTTTTATTCGAGATTGCCAGGATGATGGGCGACCAGACGGATGGTGCCGGGCATTTCTTGAGCGATGCCCTTGCTCAGAGATTTCAACTGTACTCCCATCGCTGCCTGAAGAATCGCCTCAGCCTGCTCATCTACAACAACTTTGGATATTCTCAGCCCGGTCGAACGGCGCAGTCTCGACACGAATGAAACAAACAATATTGCCCAGATGAAGAAGCTGTCCATGTACAAACCTTCCGGTCTTTCGATCACATTTGCCAGAGTCGTGTAGATGAACAAGAGCGTGGTAATACAGATTAGAACGCGCTTTGAGATGCCTTTGTTCCAGTCTGTAAGAGTGGCTGCCACGGCAGCAGATGCCATCAATACCAGGACGCCGGTCGCATATGCGGCGCCCTGAGCGTCGACAGAGGCGTGGAAATATTGAGTGACGGCAATGCTGACGGCAAAGAGCACGGGCACCTGTGGGCGCACCGCCCGTGCCCACTCAGGAGCCATGCCGTATCTGGGCATTTAGCGTGGCACGAGGTTGATCAAACCGGCCATCGCTGAAGCGCCCGGTTGATATCCGAGCGTGGAGAAATAATCAACACCGGTCAAACACATCACTTGCCACCAGGGGGCTTTGGTAGTTTCCCTCTCGTCTTTTTTGAAAGCCCCTTAAACAACCACTTCTGGGCGCTTCTCAGGGTTTCTGGCCGGTGGTCTGTCATGGTGGCAAAATTTCCTTCCTGAGTCTCTTCATCTACCTATTGCCATTAATATCCATGCTTTCGCCGATTTGATCGGCTTCGTTTAACCCTTATCCACTGTGTTGTCAGGGTACTTCCCGGGGGTGAAACGCGCTACTATTCACCTTTCATGATTTATTCCAGAATTTAAAAATCTAGAAGATGGACTTTACCGTCGGCGACCGCTTTTCGCCGGAAAGAATTGGCGGGGACCAGTAAGTGATAAGCAAAACCGAAAAGGCGATGAAATGGTCTTCGCTCATTGGTGGACGAGCCGAGGAAGCAAAGCCGTCCGGCAAGCAGTCGGCCAAACAGTGCATCGATGAGATGTCCGAACAGCTTCGGCAAGAGCTTGGCCAGGAGCCTGATCTCGTTATCGCTTTCGTTTCTCAGCACTACGCGCGCAACTACGAAAAAATTCCCGGATATATCAAGGATAAGCTCAATCCCGAGGCCTTTATCGGTTGCTCCGCAGGCGGACTGATTGGAGCCGGAGAGGAAGTCGAGCATGAGCGTGGAATTGTTCTTGCCGGTGCAGTCTTGCCGGGAGTCAATCTGCACGGATTTCATGTTTTCAACGAACAATTGCCGGATGGCGACGCGCCACCTTCGGAGTGGGAAAAAATTGTCGGAGTCAAGAGCAGCTTGGAGCCTTCCTTTGTTCTGTTGCCGGATCCTTTTTCTTTCCGCATCGAGACGATGGTGCAGGGTCTGGATTATGCATACGCCGCGAGTGTTAAGGTCGGCGGTCTGGCCAGCGGAGCCAACGAGCCGGGCAAAAACGCGCTTTTTCTGAACGAAGGTGTCTACAGCGAAGGTATGGTCGCTCTGGCTGTTTCCGGCAACATTATTGTCGACACCGTGGTAGCTCAAGGCTGCCGACCGATAGGCAAGCCGCTCACTGTAACTAGCTGCCAGGGCAATATTTTGCTCGAATTGGATGAAGAGCCGGCCATCAAAATGCTCAAGCGTGTGCTTGAAGATCTGGCACCAAAAGATCAGGAATTAGCGCGCAACTCATTGTTTCTCGGTGTGGTTATGGACGAGTTCAAAACCGATTTCAAATGCGGCGATTTTCTCATCCGCAATCTGGTCGGTCTTGTGCCAGAAGCCGGTGCCATTGTTGTGGGCGAGCTTCTGAGACAGGGGCGCACCGTGCAATTCCACCTGAGAGATGCAGCTACTTCATCGGATGATTTGCGCGCCATGCTGAAAAACTACTGCGATCGCTCCAAATTGAGCGCGCCGGGTGCGCCTGCTCAAGGTGCACTTCTTTTTTCATGTCTGGGGCGAGGGAAGTATCTTTACGGAACCAAAAATCATGACAGTGACAGCTTCCGCGAATATCTGGGTGAAATTCCCCTGGCGGGGTTTTTCTCAAACGGAGAAATCGGCCCGGTCGGCGGCACCACTTTCTTGCATGGCTATACGTCATCTTTTGGACTGATACGAGCTAAGGAAAGCGCCGGTTCTCTATAATCAAAAGCGAGTATGCGGAGGAAAGATTATGTCAGTAAAGAAGGTCGCTTCTGGATTCTCAGTCACTTCACTCAGCCTTGCCTGTGTTTTCTCTCTGTCATCGACTTGTGTCAGAGAACCGGCAATAGCTGCTCCTCAAGCAAAAGCTCCGGCAAAGGTTGCAGCCCCGGCTCAGCAAAAAAGACCAGCTTCTGTAAACAACTCTGCGGCCTTAACCGCCTACTGGAATCGGTTGAGGGTTCGCCTGCAGAATAACTGGCAAGTTCCGGATGGAAAAAATACTGTTGTTTTGACTGCAAATGTTGCCGCCGATGGCAGTTCTTCCGACATTGTCGCAGAAGGTCATCCCAAAGATCCGCAGGCGGAAGTAAGTGCTGCCGAAGCATTCAATAAATCGCTGCCCTTAGAAGCGCTGCCTCAAGGAGTGGCATCTGCGAAAATTACAGTCAATTTTGAGTATCAATACGATCCGCACGGCGACGGGTATTCCAAAGTGTCCGGTCAAATCAGTCAGACGTCCGCACCGGCTGCGGCCCAAACTTCTACTGGTGCCGCTGCCCAAGAAGGTGCCAAGTTTTAAAAGGTGATTGATGTCGGGTTTTCGCTTTTTCTCGAAGAAAAAAACACCGGGCAATATTTGTCGCGAGGCTCGCTTTGCCGGAACCTGGTACGAGTCGGACAAACTCAAATTAAACCAACAGCTGGAAGAGTATATGCAAACCGCCAGTGGAGCACTGTCACGCCGGCCGGCAGACACGCAGTTTCAAGCGCCTGAACTAAATCGATTGAAAGACGATGGATGTTTGCTTGCTCTCGTCAGCCCGCATGCCGGATATATGTTTTCCGGGCAAACTGCAGCTTATGCTTTTGCACGTGCACAAAAGCAGGAAAAGCAAGCCAACCAAAAAGCAAAAAGAGTGATTCTCTTAGGACCGAGTCATTATGCAGGTTTTGAAGGTGCCGCATTAAGCGACGCCAGTTCATTTCAAACTCCTCTGGGTGACCTGCCTGTCGATCAAAAAACAGTCGAAGCGCTGGCCGATTTTCCATTATTTCGATTCATGCCCGAAGTGCACAGAAAAGAGCATTCACTGGAAATGCAATTGCCCTTGATTTACAAAACATTCGGCCCGGTAGAACTGGTGCCGGTTGTTGTCGGGCAGCTCGAGGACGAAACCGAAACCCGTCTCATTGGCGGTGTTTTGAAACGATTTCTTCGAGACGGCGACATTGTCGTTGTAAGCAGCGACTTCTGCCACATCGGACCGAGATACCAGTATCAGCCCTTTAAAAGCAATATCAAGGACAACGTGTTCCTCCTTGATAAGGAAGCATATACGTATATCAACGCTCTTGATCTAAGCGGTTTCTTCAATTTCCGAGATCGTACTGGTGCCACCATATGTGGTTTTTACCCTATTTGCGTGCTGCTTTCGATTTTGCCGGATTATGCCGATGCATCCGTATTAAATTACACAACCTCGCAAGATTCACTGGTGGAAGATGACGATAATTCAGTCAGTTATATGGCTATAGCAATCGGCTCACCGGCAGGTCATGAAGCCAGCTGGGGTCAGGAACCGGCGGAGATTGGTTGTCAAACACTACTTTCTGCAGATGAAAAGACAGCACTATTGGCGGTGGCGCGAGAAACAGTGGCATCGGCCGCCGCGAAAAAATCGCAACCAAAAACCGCCGCGTTGAAAAAGACCTATCCTACTCTTGCTCAACCTCGAGGTGTTTTCGTCACCCTTTTCAAAAAAAATCCCCAGATTGAGAAAGGTCGCGAATTGAGGGGATGTATAGGACATATATGGCCGGTTCGCTCGCTGGCCGATGCTGTTTGTGAGAATGCGGTGGGCGCTGCCATGCGTGACTATCGGTTCCTTCCTGTGACAACCGACGAGCTCACCAGCCTGGAAATTGAAATAAGTGTGCTCACTCCATTGAAGAGAATTGAGTCCTATGATGAGATAGTAATAGGTAGGGACGGCGTCGTACTCTATAAGAATGGGAGTCAGGCAGTTTTTCTGCCTCATGTGGCCGAACAGTTCGGCTGGGACCTCGAGCAGACTCTGACGCAGCTGTCTTTGAAAGCGGGATTGGGCGAGTCGGCTTGGCAGCAAGGAGCAAAATTCGATATTTTTCAAACAGAATCGTTTGAAGAGGATGCTTTTCATTCGTGATGAAGGCATCCACCAAAAGGGGGATATGTGGGATACGATTTGCCGGTTGGCGCGAAAGTGAAAGTGGTTTTGGCGGAGGACGACGAGCCGACCAGATTCTGGCTGAAATTGACCCTCAATCAGTCGCAAACTTATGAGGTTGTGGGACAGGCTGGCGACGGCCGCACTTGTGTGGACCTGGTCAATCAAAATAAGCCAGATCTCGTCTTGATGGACATAGGAATGCCAATAATGGACGGCGTCGAGGCGGCGCGTCTGGTCAAGGAGGCTCTGCCCGACACCAAAGTGATCATGTTTACCTCGCACGATACCGATGACTCTGTATTTGCGGCATTGTCAGCCGGTGCCGACGGCTATTGTTTAAAGACACTAACTGCAGAGCAGCTTCTCAAAGCCATATCCACAGTCATGGATGGTGCCGCCTGGCTCGATCCTGGCATCGCCCGCAAAGTCCTTAAAGCTGCCTCTCAGGGGGGGGCAAAAGAATCCGAGACGGAGAAGCAGTCTGACAAAACGGATGCCAGCCCGGCAAAAGAGGGTGGTCAATCTAACCCGTTTGCACTTTCACAGCGTGAGATGGAAGTATTGCAATTGCTGGTAGACGGATTGAGCAATCAGGAAATTGCCGATAAATTGTGCCTGGGCACCGAAACCATCAAAACGCATATGCGCCACATCATGCGCAAACTCGCTGTTTCAGACCGAACGCAAGCGGCAATCAAAGCGATGCGGTCGGGTATCGTTTAACCGAAAAACCTGGCTGCCAGAAGAAGTTGCTGAATAATGCATTGAATGGCAGTGAAGATCAAAAACACAAGCGTGTGGTCTTGATTGGCGAAGCGCGACAACTCGGCTTCGATAGAAGGAATTGCCAGTGCCTTGTCGGACTTAGTGAGCAGCGCATCGGGAATAATCAGACGCGGATTGGTGCGCCAGAGCCCGTAACTGAAGAGCTCATCCGAGGTTGTGTCCACAACTGCCAGTCTGAGCCCGGGCAGGGAAAGCTTTTTGCAGTGCTCGCCTATCATCAGCGCCAGCTCGGGATTGGACTTGGCAATGTCTTCAAGGGCGACAAAACGGGCCTTGAAATAACGCCTCTCCGCCCAATCCAGCACCATTGGCAGTAGCATCACAAAAAGAACATTCCAGCACAGAGTTAAGATTGCCGAACCCCGCGCTCCGATTTCGCCGATAGCCACGCAGCGTGCCACAGGGAAGGCTAACCCCGCACCGATCACGAAGGTGGTCAGGTAATAGATGCCTAGAACTGTGGATGGTTTTAAGGGTTTCGTCATGACTTTTGCCGGGCACGACCCGGCAGTAATATGTATCTTGTTAGTCTTGTTCCACTTGAAACAGCCAATCAAACTGGCGATATTCCCCATGACAACTGGGTCGTGGCTATAATTGTCGTGTGGGTCGGGTGTTAAGCAAAAGGCAGTAAATTTTTGAAGACTTCAAGCCTTCTGGCATGCAAACACTTTGCCGCCGAATGGATTCGCGCTTTTGAAATCAAAAGAGCCGGGGGCAATATCCAGCGGCTCGATGAGATCGCCGACTTCAACGATGATGAAGTTCTCAGGCGCGGGCTCTGGATGATATCGATCGTGGGCGGACCGGTCGTCTATCTGGTCTGCCCCTTAGTCCTCTCAATAGTGCAAACATTTCTATGGATGCAGGTGACGGCGTTTTTGTGGACCTTGCTGAAGGTGGCTATGGGTTTAATCTTTGTGATTTTTCTTCTGGCCATCTATTTCACTTTCCTGCACAACGATCGCGGCTCGGTGGGATAAATATGATCCAGGTCAAAACTCTTGATGAAATTGTGATGGAGGCCCAGAGGCAATCCATCAATCTGGTGCGCTTTATATTTGCCGATCTGAGCAGCATCGTCAGAGGCAAGGCAACTCGCGCCTCGAAGCTGAAAGACCGCCTGGAAGGGGGAATTGGTCTGGTCAAAGGCACGCTGGCGATGAATATTCTCGACCAGTTGCAAACTGATACCGGTTTTGGTGCCGCAGGTGAAATAAGATTGATTCCAGATCCTGATACCTGGGTTGTTCTTCCTTATGCCGAAAGACAGGCGGCCGTCATCTGCGATCTTATGGAGCTCGACCATACACCCTGGGAGCTTTGCCCGCGCAGTGTTTTGAAGCGCCAGATTCACAAGGCCAAAGATATGGGCGTCAGTTTTCAGGCAGCATTCGAGCCGGAATTCACGCTGGGCACCACCAGTGAGGGTATCTTTCAGCCTCTCGATCGCAGCCTTTGTTTTTCCACTGAAGGTATGAATAAAGCCTCTCGCTTTATCAATAATTTCATAGACGCGCTCGGAAAACAGAATATCGAGACTGAGCAGTATTATCCTGAATTAGGGCACGGGCAGCACGAGGTGAGCATCAGCCATATGCCGGCGCTGAAAGCTTGCGATCGGCAGATTTTCTATCGCGAAACCTTAAAAGGGGTAGCGCTGGAAATGGGGATGGAAGCATATCTGGCACCAAAACCGTTTGAAAACCAGCCCGGCAATGGCTGTCACTTGCACCTGTCTGCCTGGGACATTTATGGTGAGCGCAATCTTTTTTTTGCGGAAAGCGGATTGTCTGCTTTTGGTATGAAATTCGTGGCCGGTATTGTCGAACATCTGCCTGGTCTTGTTGCTCTGACGGCTCCGTCTGTGAATTCCTACCGCCGCCTTCAGCCAAGCTCGTGGGCATCGGCTTATACATGCTGGGGTTTTGAAAATCGAGAAGCTGCCATTCGCGTGCCTTCCGTATACTGGGGGCAAGAAATGGCCACAACCAATATTGAAATCAAATGCGTCGACTCAACTTCCAATCCCTATCTGGCGCTTGCCGGTGTGATAGCAGCCGGACTTGACGGGGTGGAAAGAAACTTGACGCCGCCCGAGCCAATCCTTAATGACCCTTCTTCGTTAAGCGAGGAGGAGAGAGAAGCAAACAAAATTGATCGCCTGCCGACCAGTTTGATGGATGCACTAATGGAGCTGGAAGACGACAAGCTTTTGATGGGTATGCTCGGCGCTCGCCTGGCCGACACATACGCAGCCGTGAAAACTTCTGAATGTGGTGCATTTGGCGGTGCCAATCCGGAGTTCGAGATGAGTCATCACAGAAACCGCTATTAACCGAGGACAAACGGTGCGTGACAGTCTGACTATTGATCTCAGAAGTGCGATCATTATCGATCAACATGCTCATTCTCTGGTCACTGATTTCATGCAGTTCGAAGCGATTGATTTGCGGCGGTGTTTTACTGAAAGCCGCACTATGGAGATGCTGCAGAATCACGTGCACACGTCTCTGTCTTACATTGATATGATCCGCAAACTCGGTTATCTGCTTGATGTACAGGGAGAAAAGCAGATTATCGAATTGCGTCAAAC
>JADZFV010000558.1 GCA_020854255.1 Candidatus Melainabacteria bacterium
CTCAACAATTTGAAGTCAGCCAAAGACTCACTGATTGCCGAGTTGAAAACATCCCTGACCGGCACAGGCAGCAGCAAAGATGCCGACGGACAGATCGTAAATCCTTATAGCGCTGCAGAGCTAGCTTACAAACAAAACCAGGTAAGACTCACGGGCGGTTCTTCTTATGTTGCCGGTTCTATGAAACTGACTCTGGGCAGTCTGAATGGCACCATGCAGACCAACATTCCCGTGCCAAAACCATCCAGCTACTCGCACGTGAGCGGCAATCAGTCGCAAAACGGATGCTACATGTCCGGACAGAACATTCCATACGACGGTGAGGACTTCGTCTTTGCCGCTGTCAGCGACAGCTTAAAACTGGTCGACCCCAAGAAATTCACTGATACTGTCGGAGGGCTGCCTTATCAGATGCAGTCGGTAGTGAAGGCTGAAGCTGATCAAAAGATGCAAGATCCTGAGCGCAAAACCACAAATGTGGTGCACGCAGTCAGCTGCGCAGCCCCGGCCAGCGTCTATGACCCAAAACCAGCACCGGGAGCGCTCACACTCAGCTGTCCTGACGGTACTCCCACCGAAGTCGTTAACCTGAGTACAGTAATCAATTTGCCGGGAATGTCCGGCACTGCGATGACATTAACCAAGTCCGACAACGGCGACTATCCGGAGCCAGGCTCCAGCATGATTCCCATGACATACAGCGGTGGGGGAACACCAGATGGAGGCACCGTCGTATCAGGAGCAATCTACGACTGGATACGAAGAGCCGGCGCTCGGCTGGATGCATCTCAAGCAGTGGGCATGTTGATCGAACCTTTAGTCAATAGCGGTTTGCCCAGCCTGCACATCTTCTCAGTTAAGGCAAATGGTTCTATCCAGTACGACAGCAGTCTTGCAATTGTGCAAAATCCATACTGGGTGGCCAGCGAAAGTCAACTCTACGGCATCGCCATGGATGCTTTGAACAGCTCTGATACCTTCACCTACGACGTGCACGTCAGGGACTACGCATATCAACCAGGCACCATTAATGGCGGCAAGCATGGTGGTGAACCTCTGGTCAACGCTGCCGTAGTGGTTCCGATCGTGAGCAAAAACTCGACGGAAGTCGGCAGCCGCGTTCTCAGCATCGCGTCGGCAGGCAAGAGCGGTGTCTTCTCAGGCGGAGACTGTGGCGGAGACGGAGACGGCGCGACATGGAACTGGATTGGAGCCCCGCCTCCCGGACCGCCCACGTACGCGACTATCGGTGGCGTCCAATACAAAATCTGGCCAAATGCTTCTTTACCTGTTCTGGGCAGAAATGACTTTGGTCTGACCGACCCTGCAGCAACTCTCGTTCAATTCGTGACAGGTCCTGCCGGCGGCTTGATGCGGCAAACCTATCTCCAGAACGGAGCGGCCGTAGACATCAGACTGAGACAGGTTGTAGATCTCACTCCAGTCGGAATACCGAAGAAGTTCTACGTGAACAAGAAGGGAGATCCCACTCCTTAATTTTGATTACCGACAGCACACAAAAGGGGCACTTATCTACAGTGCGCCTTTTGTTGTGAGAGGTCTCCAGTCACCCTCCAGGGCGATGTATCCATGTCTACTTATAAATACAATGTAGTTGCCTCAATAAGCTTCTTTTACTACCATTGTCAATCTAGCATTATGCCAGTCGCGCTTTTCGGGCAAAACATACTTAATCTGCATTCTCGAGTTACAACCGGAATAGAGAAATGAAATCACTAAAAAAGTTAGCGCCTTCGTCGCGCCAGTCATCCGGAAACACTCTCGCTTTGATTGCGGCGATAGCCGCCGGAGTTTTGATAATCATCTTGCTGTTTGCCTTGGGCTATATTCGTCTCACAGGCAGCAACCAGGAGCAACGCACCGCGGTGGAAGCGGCGGCGTTGGCGGCAGCAAAAGAGACCTCGCGCATCGTCATCAACGATCCTAACTTCGGCTACATATCTCTTTCCGATGCTGCGCCAATCGGCAAAGCAACCAGTGCCGGGGACAACTATTTCATGCCTGTAAACGGCATAAACACAATGATGGGCACAATCCGTCTTGATTTGATCATCGCCGACAAACTCAATAACCCGGTCATGAAAACGCTGGCCAAACGAGATCTCAACAATCTAAAGCAGGCTAAAGACAATCTGGCCAACGAAATACGCCAGGCTCTCACGGGCTCCGGCAACTCCAAGGACATCGACGGCAATGCGGTCAATCCTTACACTGCCGCAGAAACAGCCTACAATCAGAATCTCGTCCGCATGTCCGGCGACGCCAAGTACGTATCCGGCTCGATGAAATTAACTCTGGGCTGCATCAGCGCCCCGATGCAGACCAATGTGCCTACACCCAGACCTTCTTCTTATGCCGAAGTGAGCGACGACCAGGCCATGAACGGTCGCTACATGTCGGGCATGAACATTCCCTACGATGGAGAAGACTTTGTTTTTGCAGCCATCGGAGACAGTCTCAAACTCGTCGATCCCAGAAAATTCACTGAAACTCTCGGCGGCGTCCCATACCAGATGCCCTCTGTGATTAAAGCAGAAGCGGATCAAAAGATTCAGGACCAGACTGACAAAACGTACCGAACAGTGCATGCGCAAACTTGCGCTGCTACTGCCAGCGTGTACGATCCAAAGCCTGCTCCAGGTACACTGACTGTCAGTTTTCCGGATACAATGCCGCCTGAAATCACAAGCATAAATTCAATATTGTCGATTCCGGGAATGAACGGCGGCGCACCCATCGACATAAAATCATCCAAAAACGGGGACTATCCGGAGCCTGGCTCCACTATTGTCCCCACAACCTGGACCGGCGGCGGAGTGGGCAACGGATCTAATGTTGTCTCCGGAGGTTATTACGATTGGCTGCGACGAAGCGGAGCGCGCATCGATGCGGATCAAGCCGTAAAATTGCTTAATGAGCCACTCACCAACACTGGTTTGCCTTCCATTCACATCTTTTCGGTCAGGCCGGACGGTACCGTTCAATACAACTATGACCCCACTCTCGATACCGCACCATATTGGGTAGCCAGCGAAAATCAGCTCTACGCGGTAGCTTTAGATGCACTGAAAAGCACTGACACCAATGATTACGACGTCCACGTCCGCGACTACGGCTACGCCCCTGGCACCATAAATGGTGGCAAGCACGGAGGAGAGCCCCTGAAAAACGCACAAGTGGTGGTTCCCATTGCCATGGCACACCCGCTTCAGACCATGGTTGCTGTGGGCAGCCGCAAGCTCGAAATCGCCTCAACAGGCAATACCGGCACCATGTACGGTGGCGACTGCGGTGGTAGCGGTGATGGTGCTGCCATGTGGAATTGGATCGGCAACCCACCGCCGGGTCCACCCACGAAAGTGACAATCGGTGGAATAAACTACAAGATCTGGCCGAACGCGACCGGCGGACCTCTGGGGCTGGTGCGTAATGATTTCGGTCTGCCGGGCGGACTGCCTCTGGTTCAGTATCTTCTGGGACCGGCCGGAGGAGCCAATCGCCTCACGTATTTGCAGAACGGCGCAGAAGTGGACATCCGCTTCCGTCATGCAATTCCCTTCGTAGATCCGATCACCGGGGGCAACGACAAAGGCTACAAAACCAAGAAAAACGACCCTATCGACTAGTAGAACCAGTGGATTTAGTGGATTCAGTCGCATCAGTCGTAGTGGCAGGTCCGTTTTTTCCGGACGCTCTTTCTTCCTGCTTCTTCTCGAAGTTTTCACGGCGCCGTTTCAATTGACGCTCTTCCTCAGCACGCCTGGTTTGCAGCTCAGGCAAAAGGCGCTGGTATTCAATTTCGGCATCGGCAATTTTCTGCTCGACTTTGGAAGCGACGTGATCGGTGATGGTGATTTTGTCGTAAAGTGCACCAGTGATATTCGCCCTCTCTACAGTCTCTTCGCGATACTTTCGCGCCATCTCCTGATTGACGTCGGTCAGGGCACGATTGATCGTGGCTTCGAAATTCGCACCATGCGCGCGTATTTGCTTTCCGACAAATGGCTCGGCCGCGGCCCGAGCATAGGTTTCAGCGCTCTTGTAAGCATCCAGGCAAATAGCGGCGTGCCCCTTCTCATGCGCGATAACATCCTCTGACGCTTTCTCAGGCAGCCACATGGTCACCTCCAGATTGAGCTTCAAATCGATCCTTTTGATTTTGATCACTACTTCTTCGCCATCATTAACACGTTCGCGTAGAACCAAATCAAAGGCTACCTTCGGTATAAAGCCATAATGCCAGTGCGTATTGGCGCAGTCATTATGCTCTGGAGGACTGGATTCAGGAGGGCGCATGCCCTTATCAAAGTACTGAGTCTTAATCTCAGGAGGTGCTTTTTGAATGTGTATGGGTTGTGATGCACAACTACTTAGAGTTATTGCTGCAAAAACAACCAGTCCAAGAAAACAGGAACAACAGCGAATACTTCCAGACAAGCAAGTACTCAAAAAGTAACCGAGAGCGCAAAACGGAGCTAAGGCTCTGCTGTTCATATTTCGCTTCAAGCTTTATGTTTCAGTTGGACGTATCTTCTCATTGAGTGCTTCTTTAAGCAGCTCGTTCTGCTTCAGAAGGGCTCTCAAATGCTCGTTGGCGATGGCAAGCTCAGCCTGAAGCTCGGCGACCGTTTGCTCGTGCGTGACGCCTGTTACGGGGTCTCTGCCAGGCATCTTAGGCAGGAGCACATAACCCAGTTGGACGGCCTTGAGCGCGGCGGCAGTTCGTGTCGGCACCTTGAGCTTGGCCAAAATGCACTCGATGTGTTTCTCCACCGTGCGCAGTTTCATATCCAGTTCTTCTGCAATTTCTTTGTTTCTGAGATCAAGACGGATAAGAACTTCTATCTCTCGGTCGGTGAGATTGCAATTGGGCATGCTCGTCGACGGAGCCTGCTTAACCAGCTGCGTAATCTTGGGATCGCAATAAGGCAATGCGCGAGTGACTTGCTCAATAGCTTCAAATAAAGTCCTGGGACCGGAACTCTTCAGGCAAAATCCGCGCGCGCCTGCTCTCATGAGCTGGTTGTGATACTTGGTGGCGTGATAGGAGTCTGTGAGAACAAGCACATTGGAATTGGGCAGCTCTTGAGTAACGCGCCGGCAAACTTCAACACCATTCAGTACATCAAGATCGACATCGAGAATGACAAAGTCAGGACGTTGCCTGCGGATCATTTCCGTGGCGGTCATGCCGTCGGCAGCCTCGCCGATGATATCGACCACTTCCGAAACCACACGCTTCAGGCCGAAGCGAATTAATTCATGTCTTTCACACAGAATAGTGCGGGGACGGAAGGGATTGGAGCGGAATGTAGAGTCCAAGAAAGTCTCCGGAGTAAATTCTCAACAGCTGGGCGGTATATCCGTGGGACATAGGGTTCAGTTTTACTCCGGACGGCTAAAGGCGTTAGTTATCAGCCGCTAGAGTTTTCCCGCCTTAATTCTAACAATGCCACAAATTTTCGGAGTAAAACGGTTTTTGATTTGAGCGGGCCGCTTTTGACTGACGTTTTTTCAAATCCAAATTTTTGCAACTTCCTCTTTACATCCGTTCTTTATTCATTCTCTTATCACGTATTTCTAGTTAAAGTTGGCTCAAATCGGCAATGGCGGGCGTTTTTGCCTTTTTGGACAGGCGGCGTGGGAGTTATACGAAGGCAGTGGGAGTCCCCCCAATAGACTTGCTACCCCTCACATCGTTAAGCTGTGCTCACATTCGCCTCCCGACAACCTCCGGGACCGCTCGAGACAAACCAGCTTCTACGACCAAATCAGACACCTCGATTCTCAAAATGCTCAAAAAGTCTTCACTCCTAACGGCTTCCCCCTGCATCCTGGCTCTCGCGTGCACTATTGCCCTGGGCACCCAGAGCGCGCTGGCTACAAAGCTGACTGGAGCGCCCTTGCCCTACGAGCGCGAGAAGAAAGAGTTCAACGAAAGCAATTCCATCGTCATCCCGCCCAGCGCTTCGAGATTTCAGCGCCGGCTGGACTACCGCGAAGAAGAAAAGCTCAAGAAGCAAGAAGCGGCAGATGCCGAAAAGAAAGCCGAGCAGGCAAAGCTCGAGGCCCTGGAAGCAGTAAAGAAAGCCCAGGCGCAGCAAGTTGAAAACGCCAAGCAATATCAACAGATGGCAATCGACGCAAACAACAGCGCGGTTACTTTTGGCAAACAGAACCGCTGGATGGAAGCAATTGTCGCTCACGAAAAAGCGGTTCAATATGATCCGGCAAACAAACAATTCAAGATCAATCTGTCAGCCGCCCGCACCGCCTATGGTCAGCAGCGGCTCAAAGGCAACGATTTCGCCGGCGCCGCCCATCTATTTAGACAAGCGCTCGCCGCAGCGACAGATAATTCGATGGCCGCCAGACTTTTGAGCGAAGCTTTAAGAAAACAAGGCATCGATCCCGGCTCGAGCGACCAGAGAATAGAGCTGAGCGACAAATTGCTGGCCGCCAACGACCTGATCGGAGCTTCAATCGAACTTCAACAAGCCATGGCTCTGGAGAATTCCGCCCGCGTCAATCAAAAGATGGGCGACCTGTCTCTGCGTTTTGGCCAGGTGACGACAGCGATGTCCTACTATCGTCAAGCCATAGTTAAGGATTCCGACTATGGTCCGGCTCATAGACAGCTGGGCTTCCTGCAAATGTCGAAAAACGACTTCACGGCGGCTGCCGCTTCATTGCGCAAAGCCGTCATTTGCGACAGCAAAGACGTAGCTGCCGGTCAGGCGCTGGTCGAGCTCTGGCGCAAACAAGTAGCGCAAAATCCGCTGCTTGCTGAAAATCATTTGGGTCTGGCTGGCGCCATGCAACTCACGGGTGACTTCAATGGGGCAGAAGCGGAATACCGCCGCCTGGAAGCACTCGATCCAAGAAACCCCGGGTTGGAATCCGGAAGAGCGAGCCTCGCGAGGGCTTATCAGCATGCTAAAGCAGAAAAACACAAAATGGCTGCTGAAACTTTGTACGGTCAAGGACTGCGCAGAGAAGCCCTTGGTGAGATCAATCAAGCAGTAATGATCGAGCCGAAGAATGCTAAATATCAATTCTTTTACGGCGAATGCCTGGAAGCCGTGGGCGACTATGCAGCCGCTTACAAGGCCTACATGATCTGTGTGCTTATCGATCCGGAAAACAACAAAGAAGCCGCCGGTCGCATGAAAGAAGTGCAGAAGTCTTTGAATATGAGCGGTTCGCAAGTTTCGCAAATGAGCGGGCAAATTGCCAATCAGCTCGTCAATCAAATCAATCCGTCTCAACAGCATTTGCAACAACAGCAATTGCAACAACAACAGGCTCAACAACAAATGCAAGCACAGCAGCAACAGCAGCAGTTTGCCGCGCAGCCTCCGGGCAGCTTCCGGATTGCGCAGCCTGATGAGAGCACAACAAGGGTTCCGCAACAACATATGCAACAGCCGATACAGTCGATGCAAGAGCCCATCCAGCAGCAGTCCACTGCTTCCGGTAAGAGCATGTTCGAAGGCGGGCAGGGTCAAGGGTTCAATCCGCAAGCTATGAACTTCAGAACGCATGACGAGTCGCAACAAGCTCAAGCTGCACTCCAGCAAACACAAGAACAAGAACAGCGCCAACAGCAAATGCGCCAGCAAGCGGCAATGCAAGCGCAACAGCAAATGCGCCAGCAAGCGGCAATGCAAGCGCAACAGCAACTACAGGCTCAGCAGCAAGCGCAAGCAGCGCAGCCTGCCCAAAGCGCCAATGACGCGCTCAGCCAGGTCAGCGTTCTCGAATCGCAGAGAGACTACCAGGGAGCAGCCAATCTACTTAAGCAATTGACCGAAGCCAACGTGGAAAACCCCGAGTTGCACCACAGACTGGCAATCAATCTTTTGAACCTCGGACAAGTCGCCGAGGCCATTCCTGAATTTCGCATCGCAAGCGCACTCAAACCGACAATGAAGGCCTACTCGGATGACCTGGCGCGGGCAATGCAAATACACAAGCGGTCACTCATGAGTGACAAAAGCGATTCTAGCGGGAGCAAGTAAATGACGTTTTACTTTCAGGCACCAGATTTAGCGGAATTTCCGAGGCGCTCATACCGGCGCTTCACAGAGGAAATTCTCGGCAATCTGTTCACTGAAATTTCGCCAATCTCAAGCGATTTCTCGCCACGCTTTGAATTGTCTTTCATCGGTCCGGATGGAAAACCGCACTGGAGATTCGAGGACTACGCTGCCGATTCCGGATATCCGACCACACCTGAACAAGCCAGAAAGACCAATATGACTCATGCTCGCCGCATGATGATGGAAGTCTGGCTGCGCGATATTCAAACCGGTGAAATTCGCAAATCTACCGCCTACATGGGTGACGTTCCGGTCATCACGGACAGAGGAACCTTCGTCATCAACGGCTCCGAGCGCGTCGTTCTCGGTCAGCTAGTCCGCGCACCGGGCATTTATTTCTCCAATCCGACTCACATCACCTATAAAGCGTTGATGCTGGCAGAACAGGGCGCACCAATCACATTTGAATTGGAGCTCGACCCTACAGTATCCAGCCGCGCCTCGAAAGCCAAGTGCCGCGTCAAACTGCCGAAGCGCTCATGGGTTTCCGCTCAAACACTGCTTCTGGCCATGGGCGTAGACGAAGCCATTCTCGAGAAGAGATTGAAGCCGCTTCTGGAAGCCAGGCGCATCGAATGGAAAAACATCACCAAGACTGAAGCCCTGGCAGTCATCGGTCGTTCGTGGAAACCGGACGGTGGCGGTGGCGCCGGCGGTGGCATGGTCGCCTTGCAAGAACTTACCGACAAGCGAAAATATTCGCTCGGCAAACTGGGAAGAAGAAGATTCAATAAGAAGATGGGTCTGGACACGGACTGCCATCAAGTCACAGGCGATGACCTGCTTAACATTTTTGAATACCTGCTGAACTTGCCCAACGGCATGGGACATCTGGATAACCCTGACAGTTTGGAAAACCGCCACTTGCGCGGTGTTGGCGAAACCATGACCAGAGCGGTTCGCCCGGCGCTTGCTCAAATGGTGCGTTCTCTCAAGACCAGACTGGAAATGAACGAAGACGAAGAAATCGGATCGCCCAACGACATTCTCGATTGCCGTCCGTTCGCCAATGCCATCATGAAGTACTTCTCGGGCAACCCGCTCGTTCAGTACCTCGACCAACAAAATCCGCTGTCCGAGCTCTCGCACAGACGCAGGATCACATCCTTCGGCCCCGGCGGTATCGACCCGAATGCAGCACCGACAGAAATGCGCGATGTTCACCCGTCGCAAATCGGTCGCGTTTGCCTGGTTGAGTCTCCCGAAGGTAAAAACTGCGGTATGGTTTCGTACATGGCCACTTACTGCCGCATCGACGAAGACGGCTTCATGACCGTGCCTTACCGCCGGGTCATCAATGGATTCCTGACTGACGAAGTTGTTTATCTCGCCCCCGGCGACGACAAAATATATACATTGGCACCGCCTGATGCGAAAGTAGAAAACGACCACCTTGTCGGACCGCTGGTGCCGGCAAGACGCGGTGAGAAATTCTTTGAAGTGCCGCCTGAAGATATCGACATGATCGGCATCACGCCGCAAGGTTTCTTGTCGGTAGGTTCTGCGCTGATTCCATTCCTGGAGCACGATGATACAGGCCGCGCCCTCATGGGTGGTGGCATGATGCGCCAAACTCTGCCGCTCATCAAGCCTGAGCGCCCTCGCGTGGGCACAGGCATGGAGCGCATTGTCGCCCGCTCGTCCGGTCACTCGGTGGCCGCCAAACGCGCCGGCACGGTAACAGGCGTCACCGGCAAAGAAATCGTCATCACTCAAGCCTCCGGCGAAAAGCGCTATTATCCGCTCATTCGTTATGACCGCACCAACCAAAATACAATTCTCGACCAACGCCCGGCAGTTAAAGTCGGACAACAAGTCGAAGCCGGTCAAATCATCGCTGACGGTCCCGGTATCGACGCCGGAGAACTGGCGCTCGGACGAAATCTATTAGTCGCCTTCATGCCCTGGCGCGGTTACAACTTTGAAGACGCGATTGTGGTCAGAGAAGGGCTCGTCAAAGATCAAAAGTTGACCCACATCGAAATCGAAAAACATTCAACCAATGTCTATCAAACTCTGCGCGGTCCTGAAATTCTCACGCCGGAAATGCCGAATGTGGCAGGCAAAGACCTCGAGCACCTGGACGAGCGCGGCATTGCCAAAATAGGCAGCTACGTCAATCCGGGCGATGTTCTGGTCTCCAAGCTGACGCCGAAAGAAGCACGCGCTCTGTCTGCAGAAGAAGAACTCCTGCAAGCAGTATTCGGCAAAGTGGCCGAAGAAATGGCCGACAGCAGCCTGCGCGTACCGCACGGCTCCGGCGGTCGCGTCATAGACATCCGCATCTTCACACCGGAGACGACGCCGGAATTGAAAGCAGGCGTCATCTGCGAAATAGAAGTTCTCATAGCCAGACTCTGCCCGGTTGAAGTGGGCGACAAGCTGGCAGGACGTCACGGAAACAAAGGTATCGTCTCTATCATCGTTCCTGATTGCGACATGCCCTACCTGCCGGACGGCACGCCTGTAGACCTCTGCCTGAACGCGCTGGGTGTACCTTCGCGTATGAACGTCGGTCAGGTATTCGACGCGCAGCTGGGTCTCTACTCGCAAATTTTGAACCGCTATTACCGCATTCACCAGTTCGACGAATCACTTACAGATGACGCATCTTTCAGACTGATCAACGAAGCGCTGAAAGAAGCACGCAAGATGCCGGGTTATGAATGGCTGCAAGCCAACGGCAAAGTAATGCTCACCGACGGCAGAACCGGCGAACCTTTCGATCGCCCGGTACTGGTCGGTCGCCAGTACATGCTGAAACTGAACCAGCTCGTACTGCACAAAGTCAACGCGCGCTCCGGTCTCGGTGGACCCTACGCAGCAGTCACGCAGCAGCCGGTGGGCGGAAAAGCCAACCACGGCGGACAAAGAATGGGCGAAATGGAAGTCTGGGCTATCCAGGCATACGGCGCCGCCAATGTTCTGCACGAAATGATGACCATCAAAGCCGACGACATCCAGGGCAGGCATCAAGCCTACGCCGACATGGTGCAAGGCAAGGAATTGACTCCGGGCGGCCGCACCGCCGCCTTCGACGGACTGTGCTGCGAACTGCGCGGACTGGGCATGGAAGTCACGCTCGGCAAGATCGTCGACGACTTCGAGCCGGTTGCCGATCGCTCTTGCAGCAAAGAGCAGGCGCCCAGGACGCTTGAAGACCAATATCAGGTCATGTCCGTTGACAAAGTGGAAATGGCCGATGGTTCCAAGATGCTTGAAATTCCAGCTGGAGACTATGTGCCGCAGACCAAGCCACTGGCAGCACCGATCATCACGTCGCTCACCAACGGGCGCAACGGCGCAAAGCCGCGTATCGAAATCTCTCAAGAACCACTGATCGACGACATCGACGAGAGCGAAACCCAGGACACAGGCGATCACGCAGACGGCTGGACCATAAGAACGCCAATTCAACCAGGCGCAGTCCCGACCGTCGACGCCACTGCCACTTCGACTCCAATCCCGAGCATGCCCGGCTCATTTGCGGCTTCCCCCAAAGAAGCCGGCGCCGGTCAACGTACGGACGATGACAAAGTCAAAAACATGCTGGATTCCTTTATAGAAGAGCAGACCAGAGACGTCCTGTCCGGTCTCGACCTGGCCAACCTCGACCTGTCCAATCTGGACATGTTCGACTCGTTGGAAGCCCAGGAAGCCTTACTGGCTGCCTTCGACGCTCAGGAAAACGGCACAGCCGAGGACGTGGCCGCTCAAACAGCCAACTGGGGCATGAAAGCCACACAGGCCGGTCCTCAGCCTGTGAAACTCTTCGCCGATGCACCGGCAGAGCCAATCAAAAATGAGCCCGTACGTGCACCGATGGAAGGTTTTGGACCCTTGAGCATGCGCATTAACCAGCGCAATCCTAAGAACTTCGCTCCGCATACTCCAGCAGTGCCTGTCGAACTGCAAATCGAACCTACACCTGTCGCACAGGAAACCGTGGTCGAGGTGGTGGAAACAGCGCCAGTGGTGGAAAC
>JADZFV010000559.1 GCA_020854255.1 Candidatus Melainabacteria bacterium
AGGACAAAAAGCCGGTCACCGCAGACAGTATCACCTACGATAAGAAATATTTCGCGCCTTCGGGAAACAAACATTACGGAATGAAGGAATACACCAATCAAACCGAATGGCGGCTGGAAAAGGCACGGCGCATCATGGACGTGGTAGTGGCAAACGCCGGCACACGCGGCGCGAGGTGGACGAGAAAACCATCAGCAGTCAAAATGCTGGACGTCGGATCAGGCATAGGATACTTTCGTCAAGCTGCGCAAACACTGGGTTTTGAACACCACGGCATTGATTTATCGGAAGACATCATCAAACAGTGCAAAGAAACATTTGGTTTTGAAACCTGGCAGGGACACGTGGAAGACTTACGCAAAGTCGCTGCTGGTGAGAAATTCCAACTGATTACAATGTTTGACGTCATCGAGCATTTGGAAAAACCTCGCGCAGTGGTAACAATGCTCAAAGAATTTCTTGCCGAAGACGGCACACTTGTTATTCGCACTCCCAATCTTGCCGCGCAAGAAGCAGAGATACTGGGCGACTATTACTACTCATTCAAACTTGATCATGTGCGATATTTCTCTGCAAATTCGCTCAACGAAATGATGCACGCCGTCAAAATGAAGTCGGTTTTCAGTGAAACCGCCTCGCATCTGTTCAAAGGAATTCTCAGTGCGGATTATCTGTTCAAGCTCGGACAAGCCCGTCGGGGAGCGGACATTTTGGCTCTTTACGAACATGCATAGGAATGCACAGGAGCTGAAGTGACTCAATCTAAAGGATCGAAAACTGTTTCCTGCATACTCCTGACGCTAAATGAAGAGGGCGCCATCTCCAAAGTAGTCGCAGACATCAGGCGCTTTTTGCCTGAGGCGCAGATAGTCGTCGTCGACAGCAGCACGGACAGAACAGCTGAGCTGGCGGAAGAACTGGGCTGTACGATAGTTAGGCAAATACCGCCAAGGGGCTATGGCTGGGCGATGGATGCAGGGTTCAAAAGAGCTACCGGCCACTATATCATCACTCTGGATTGCGACGACACTTATCCAACCGACGCACTCAATGAGCTGGTAAAGCGCATGGATGCAGGAGCCGATCTGGTCAGTTGCTCGCGCATGCAGAGTCGACCTCAGGCAATGAAATTTTCACACTACATGGCCAACCGCATCTTTGCTCTTGCCGCCATTATTCTATGCGGTGCAAAGACAACGGATGTTCACACGGGTATGCGCGCATACAGAAAGCAAATGCTGGAGAAGTTGCCCTTCGATCCGGAAGGCATGGCGCTTCCAGTAGAACTTCAGATCTGCCCGCAGCGACTGGGCTATAACTGCCAGGAGTTTTTCATCGACTATCGCCCTCGCGTAGGCGAAAGCAAGATCGTTCCTCTGGAAGGCACCATCTGGACCTTCCGCCGCATCTGGCGCTGGCGAAAGTATTTCAATCCACACTGCATGCAATCGGCATCGCTTCTGCCTCTGACGCTTTCCGCTATACTGTCGCTTTCCCAGACGACTTCCGCTCAGTCCTCAACGAAAGTCAAAACAGGATCCGACAATTCCCTACGATTTGTGCAAGAACCTCACCACTCAGCCGACTTTTCCTCAAGCGGGTGGACTGATCGTTAGAGTCAAAACAAGCAACGAGGAAGGGCCAGATTCAGTAAAGCTGTACACGTCAAAAGCAGACAAGATAACGCTTCCGGCAAGTCAATTTGAAATTCCACCCGGTTTCAAAGAGCCCCTTGCACCGCAGGAGGTCATGCTCGGAACCGGCGCCGATGGGCTAAAAATCTTCCTTCCCTGTTCTTAGCCCGTACTAAATTTTTACCCCTGGTGCAGCTCTAGCTAAGCGCTGCCTCACTTACAAGCCCATAATGAGCAAGCGTTAATATGACCTGCTTATTCTTCTAAAGTAATATAGAGGTCTCGACAAGGGCGTTGAGTATGGAATTCACCGGCTTTCCTCGCCACCAACTGAGAGCGATGGGGCGTCTAAAAGGACGCTACTCTTCTCGCCCCTATCAAACAAACTCAGCTTCAACACCTCATTCCGTCGTCCGAACATCACCCACAAAGCCGGTGGGCACAGGGCATACGGGCGAACGTGTCCGTCTGGCGGCAGTCCCTGAGTGCGCGCAGGCTAGTGTTTTACTGGACTATTTGTCGCAAGCAGCCAGCGATTTGGGCAGAGAAGTGATCGAGCCGGAAGTGCTGCCAGCCTTTGCAAAGAACACCATGCCGTCGGTCATTGTTCCTCCCCAGCGTCAGAAGACTGTCAAAGACGAGTGGTCGCCGAACTTTTCGACTCAACCGCCTGTTCAAACGCCCGCTCAGAATCGCAACTTTGGTCTCGCCGAAAGCGCCTTGCAGGGACTTGCCGACCTTCTCACACTGGAAGCCGGCTCAATAAGAGAATCTGCAGAGTCGAGAGAGCCCAGAGAAAACCGCGAACAAGCTCTAGCTTCGGAATTTGTTCAGTGCGCGCGCCCTCCCCTAGAACTGGTTGCCGCTCCTGCATCCAGCTACGAAATGCTCAATTCCTGGTTGAACACGGGAAGATCTTCGTGCGCCACCACTGAAGATGACGATGACATGCTGGCATTTTCTCTGGATGAAATCGAAACCGTATCGCTGTACGCGGACGATTCTTCTTCTGCAAGCAGTGCTTCCGGAAAGTCCGTTTCTCAAGCCGAGACCGACTGCTCAGAGGCCCTTCAAGCCCAGAGGCTTCTGGGCAACATGTCCAACTCAGTTCATAATGCTGAGTCTACAGATCAATTGCTTTCGGCACCGGCACAGGTCGACACTCATATAGGTCCGGCATTGTCGCGCAACCAGACTGAATCCGCACCAAAACTCCAACTTCTTTCTCAAGGCAGGCGAATGGAGTCGCTGGACAACGGCGCCCAAATCATCAAAGATTCGCTCGGCCGAGTAATTGAAGTGCGCTCGCCACTCGGTCCGATCTTGCGTACACGCTACGACGAGAATGGACACTTGAGATTCTTTGTCCGCACCGACAAGGAAGGCAATATTCAATCGTACGGAGAGTCCGACAAACAGGGCGTCGTCGTCCACGATCCGGAGGGGCGCGTGCGCGCCGCCGGAGAATCCATGGCAATCGACCGCGTCGGAAGATTGTCCATAGTCAGAAAAGACGGCCAATTCTGGAGCATCGACCTGGCGCGCGGGCTGCACGTAGAGCGCCGGCAGATGGTCGATGAAGACGGACAATGGAAGGCAATTACAGCCGTATTCGCATATGACGGATTTCGCATGGTAACGCGATTCCAGAGCATGGATGCGCGCGAATTCAACGAAGAGGAAGGCTGCTACCTGCTCACTTCCGACTCAATAATCAGGGAAGAAATCCGGCTCTACGGCAGAGATGGCTCCTGCGTGCAATTTGACTCCGAAGACGCAATCGAAGAATTGAGACCCTCTCGAGTCTGGCCGCCCGGCAGTCGCGCCGTCGACAAGAAGTATCGCAATCGCTGGCAAGCAGGAACAGCCTGGCAAGCCGTTCGCGAGTATCTCGAATTGCTGAAGTCAGGGAGTGGTTAAACTGAGGCCCTTAGAGAGATGACCGAAAAAATCAAGTTCGGCACGGATGGTTGGAGAGCAATCATCGCGGACCAGTTCACCTTTGAGAATGTGGAACGCGTCGCATATGCAGTCGGCATGCACATCAAAAAAGAGTATGGACTGTACGACAGAAATGCGGCGCAGAAAAAACCGATATTGATTGGTTATGACACGCGTTTTTTGGCCGAACAATTCGCCGAACGTGCCGGACAAATCCTCGTCAGCATGGGACTATCCGCTCGCATCACCGACCGCGATGTGCCGACGCCATGCATCGCTTTTGCAGCGCAAAATGAACCAACCTGCGGAGCTTTGCAAATTACCGCCAGTCATAATCCGCCTGAATACTGCGGCATAAAATACATTCCCCACTTCGGCGGACCAGCAACCAACGACATTACTAACGACATCACAAAACATCTAAACGATCTTCCGAAAGACTACGAGTTTGCCTCAGTTAAGATAGATCGATTCGATCCAATGCCTGCCTACCTCGACGCTATCAGAGGTTTCGTAGATCTAAAAAAACTGAGCACCGCAAAAATTCGCGTCGGCTACGATGCACTCTTCAGCACCAGTCGCGGTTATCTGGACAAGCTAATCAAAGAAGCGCAACTGCCGATTTCAGTCTTGCATGATTACCGCGATCCGCTCTTTGGCGGCGGCATGCCTGAGCCCAAGCCGGAATTTCTCAAAGAATTGATTGCGCTTGTAAAACAAGAAAAATTGGACGTTGGACTTGCCACCGATGGTGATGCCGATCGTTTTGCAGTGATTGACGAAACCGGCTCATATCTTTCACCAAATCAATTGCTGTGCTTGCTCACCAAACACCTCTTCAAAAACCGCGGCATCAAAGGCGCCATCGTCCGCACCGTAGGCACCACGCACTTGCTGGACAAACAGGCAAAACTTTATGGACTTGAAATAATTGAAACACCGGTCGGCTTCAAGTGGATAGGCGAACAGATGCGCTTGAAAGATGTGCTAATCGGCGGTGAGGAGTCCGGCGGCGTATCGGTCAAAGGACACATTCCTGAAAAAGACGGCATCCTGGCAAATTTGCTGGTATTGGAAATGATGGAGTTCGAAAAAAAACCGCTTTCCAAAATCTGGCAGGATCTTGTCGCCGAGGTCGGCTCAGACTTCGCCGCCCAACGAGCTGACATGCACCTTAATTCAGCCACCCAGAAGGCTTTCCTGGAGCGATTGGCCAAGTCGCCTCCTGAATCCATAGGCGGCGAGAAAGTCGCAAAAGTCGGGCGCCTGGACGGCTTAAAACTCTATCTGGACGATTTCACCTTTGTCTTGCTCAGACCGTCCGGCACAGAACCACTGATGCGCCTCAGCTACGAAGCTCCTGACGCCACTCGCCTGGAAAAAATCATGGCGGACTTTAAAAAACAGGCGGAAGCCATCCTGAAAGACCTGAGCGAACCCGCAAAGGCAAGCACAGCCACCCATTAACAAATTAGTCGAATGAACTTTCAAGCCCTTGACTTAACTGCTAGACTTTTCTACCAGGAGCCATAAACCGTGCCAGAGAGAGTTTTGCCAGAACATAAGAAGCGCCAGAAGATGATCCGCGAGGTCGTCATAGGTCTCGTCACACTGTTGGCTATGTACCAGGCCGGCCGTTCGATATACACCAGTGTCGAAAGGCAGATCTTTCTCCACCAGCAAGAAATTGCCCTCAAGCAAGGTGAAGCACAGGCTCAAGAGGTCAACAAAGAACTTAGAGAAGGTCTCTCCAGCTACCGCTCATCCGACGGTATCGAGCGCCTCGCGCGCGAAAGACTTAATCTCGCCGGACCCGACGAGATGATCGTTCGTATCGGCAAATGAATGAGAGCACCAGTCGCCAAACTGCCATTATTAGTTGCAGCGATGCTGATATCTTCCTGTTCATCCAACGTTAGCAGGCTCGGGGATAGCGAAGCTGACACCAGGTGCAACACGAAGCCGCAAAGCCTTGCTGGATAAGAAGTTCAGGATCGGGTGTTTATTTGCTCTGCTGCATGAATGCAGTAGAACTCAGTCATACTGGGAACTTTTTGATTGCATGATCGTACTCTTCCTGTGCTACAGCCAAACTCATACGGGAGTAAATC
>JADZFV010000560.1 GCA_020854255.1 Candidatus Melainabacteria bacterium
CAAAACAACAGATAGAAGAACTTCGTAAACGTTCTGCGCCCCTCATTGAAAATTTCCCTGCAGAGAATTTGATCTTTGAAATGCAGCCAAACGAGCTGCGCGTCATTCAATTTTTCGAGAAGGCGCATTAGTTAAGTCGAACTCCGCTGCCATTGAGAATGCAGGTCCGAATACACTGTTGTCCTTTGAAGCACAATTCGAACTGCTCATCTTCCAGCACATAACGCCACTTTGAAGGCTCTATGATGTTTGGCGGTCCATAGAACTGCACAAAATACTCGCGATCAAATTCTTCGGCGCTGTATGCCATGCACCAAGCCACACTCTTAACATCCAGGCGTGGGAACTCTGTGAAGACTCCCGCATTGACACAAATACCATTTTCGAATGTTACCCAATATCGATGAAACTTGGATACATTGCCACATAAGAACTCACGATAGCCATGCTTAGTTGAAGGTTTGTGTGCTATCCAATAGCCATGAAACTTATGGCGTTCTCCATTCCAATATCTGTTTCTATTCACAAACTCTTGGACACACAAAGCAGCCTCGTCGCAAACACTTGCTGACTGATCGAATTTCCGAAACAATGTTACAACTTCCTCTTTTTCGTGGCCGACGGCTCGTTTCACTAGCCAGTCCATACTTGCAATAACCGCATTGTTTCCTGTGTCGTACACAAAGTTGCCCCAGAATAACCAATTCAGAACTCCCAGTGTGACTACCAGAAGAATGCAAACGCTCCGTTTCGCAGCACGAACGGGCAACGCACAGAGCAGGCGTTCCAACGGATCACTTTGGAAGTTTTTGAACGCCTGCCGTTTTGGTATTAACAAACGTCTTGACGCCGACCATGCAAAAAGGAACGAGCCCATGCCAGCAAAAGCACCGACCAAGCCGAAGTCGAACGCGTTGTTTCTCTCCGCTGTGATACGCAGCAAGCAAGAGCCCATCCATGAAGCCAGAAAAAAATAGATAAGGTATGTACGCACGAAAACTACGTCTCCCGCTGAGTTTCCTCCACTGTAAAAGATAAGCGCTCATTTGAAAAAAGAACAGCCGGATATCCCCACTCAAAAGCGAGTCAATAAGCCATTTCTGAATGGACTTGTTTGTACTATCTCATATCGTTATTCAAACACAAGAAGAGAAAACGCCCGGTAGAACTTGCGTTCGACTAGGCGTTTCTCAATGTTGCCGATGCCGTTACGCAACTGCTGCCACGTAGCCGGACACCTTGTACTTGGTCCGCACGTCAGTGGGAGCAAGCACTGTCACGAGCCCTTCTGCGTCGCTGGGGAATTCGGATCCGTACAGCCACTTGTGCATGTCGCGGATGATTTCTTCCTTGACGACGCGTGAGCGAACGGCGTTACGCTTGAGGCATTCCTCGAGCGTGACGTCCATTACCACAACGTGGATATCCACGTAGCCGGCCGCCTTGGCGATCTCGATGACACGCTTGCGATGGCTGCGCATGAAGTGCGTGTTGTCGATGACGATGTTCTTGTTCTCCGCAAGTGCAGCATTGAACCGCTCGTCAATGATCTTACGGGTGACTTTCCAGTCGCCGATGATGTTGGCGTCGCCGTAAATCTCTTTGCGGATCTCATCGAGACTGAGACGGACGAATCCGTTCTCGACAAGACCATCGGAGAAAGTGCTCTTGCCCGAAGCGGGCAATCCGGCCAGCACAACAAGACGTGGAGCGCTACCAGTGGGAACCAGCAGCTGGACGATCTTCCGCGAGGTGAGAGTCTTCTCTCGTCTTCCTCTGTTCATAGGGGATGTCCTTTATGACTCTAAAGAGTCCGGTGTTTCGTGCGAGGTGGAAGCGCCTGAAGCGCCTGCCTGAGCCCCTTTCGGAAACTCAGACAGGCAACCTCAAACTAGAGCCTCGAATTACTTCGAGTGCTCGTCGAAAAACTCCCTGGTGACAGGCTGAACGCGCCAACCGCCATCACCAGTCAGCTCCAGGATACCATCGTGGAACTTGACCACCGACGGGCGGTGACCGACGCTGATGAACGTCACACCCGACTGCCGGAGCAGCGTGTAGAGACGCTCTTCCAGAGCGATGTCCAGAGCGCTCGTCGCTTCGTCCAGAATGACGTAGCGCGGGCGGGTCAGAAGCAGACGCGCGAACGCGACCCGCTGCTGCTCACCGAGCGACAGGCCCTTGGGCTCGGCGTCGAGGCCGCCCTGGCGCACGATCAGGTCATGCGGCAGGCCGACCAGTTCAATCATGGCCTGGATTTCCGCATCCGTCGCCGTGGCGTTCGGGTAGGTGAACTGCTCACGCAGGGTGCCGAGCAGCATGTAGGGGGTCTGCGGCAGGAACATCATCTCGCCCAGCTCGGGGTGAATGATGGTGCCGTTGCCCGAATCCCACAGGCCGGCCAGACCGCGCAAGAGCGAGCTCTTGCCGACGCCCGAGCGACCCATGACGATGACACCGGTGCCCTCTTTGATCTCGAGGTTGAGATCGGAGATGAGGACGCGCTTGTAGTCCGGAGTCTGCAGCGTCAGGTTCTGCATGGCGATGCGCGGCTCGATCACCGTCTTGATGGTCGGCTTGCCGGCAGCGTTGTGCTTCTCCTTCAGAGCCTCGTCGAAGCCGCCCAGACGGTTGACGTTGGCGGCGTACTGCGCAAGCGACTGGAACGACGTGACCACGACGGCAAGCGCGCCAAGAATCTGGCCGAATGCCATCGACGCCTGCTGGAACGTGCCCAGCTTGGCGGTGCCGGCAAAGAAGAGCGGCGCGATGATCAGGTACGGGATGATCGTGACGAAGTAGTCGAAGGCAGTCTGGAAGAAGCCGACGTTGGCTGTCCAGTTGATGAAGCGGTGGTAGTTGTCCACTGCCTTGCCGAAGCGACCCTTGACGGTGCCCAGCTCCCGCTCTTCACCACGGTAGAAGCGAATCGCCTCGGTGTGGTTACGAACGTGGATAAGCGAGTAGCGGAAGTCCGCTTCCAGCTTGAGCTGCATGAAGTTGAGCGCGACGAGCTTGCGCCCGAACAGCAGGATGACGAGCGAGCCGACCAGCGAGTAACCGACGACGATGTACGTCAGGTTGTTCGAAATCGCCCAGAGGACGGCGCCGAACGAGATGAGCGTGACTACCGAGTCGATGAAGGTGAGCGCGAGGCTCAGGGTCTGGCTGACGACCGCATCGATGTCCTGATGAATTCGCTCGTCAGGGTTGTCGATGTTGGGATTGTTGCCAATCCGGTAATGAGCGCCGTCCGTGTTCAGGTAGCGGCTCATGAAAGTCCCGGTCATCCAGGTTCGCCACGAGATGGCGAGCTTGGCCCGAACCCACCGGTAGGCAACGACGATGAAAATACCGTACACGAAGACCATGCCGATACTGTAGATCGACGTGAAGAAGTTGGCCTTCGCGGCTTCCGCAGCGGCCGGATCCGTCGCCGAGTTGGCGGCGAAATCCTGCAGGTAGTTGAGGATATCGCCCCACGCGAAGTTGAGCTTCACGTTGAGCATGTTGATACCGACGAGGCCAGCAAGCAGGAGCAGGAGCAACGTGCGTCCTACCCATTTTGCCGGTACATTGACCGTACCGATAAGCGGCAGCGGGACCGCCTGCTTATCGTTGGCGACCCAGTAAGGTGCGCACAGGGCGAAGATCTTTCGCCACATTGAAGTTTTGGGCTGATTCATTACCAGTCTCCGTTTTTAGCAGCGGTCCGCTCGAAGCGAACGCCGCGGTTTCATTGGCTTCCGCACGTCCTCGGCAACGCCAAAGCAAACCGGACCACCACAAAGCAAA
>JADZFV010000561.1 GCA_020854255.1 Candidatus Melainabacteria bacterium
CGCTATTTCAGCATTTACACGTCGACGATGAACGATAAGACGATGCAAGCGATCGAGACTGAAATGACTCCCCTCATCGCGAAGTTCGATGACGAAATCATTCAAAACGATGAATTGTTCCAGCGCATCAAGGCAGTCTACGAGGCGCGTGAAAGTTCCGGACTGACCAACGAACAAAAACGGCTGGTGGTGGTCTATTACAAGTTGTTCACTCGTGCGGGTGCCGGGCTCGACGCCGACAAGAAAAAACGTATCCGCGAGATTAACGAAAAGCTGGCGACGTTGTTCACTAATTTCCGTCACAACCAACTTGCCGACGAGGAGAAGTACACGCTGGTTCTGGAGAAGGAAGCGGACCTTGACGGGCTTTCCGATAGTTTGCGCGAAGCTGCGGCACAGCAGGCTGAAGCACACAAAATGAAGGGTAAGTGGGTTATCACCAACACCCGCTCTTCGATGGAGCCTTTCCTCACATTCTCGACTCGCAGAGACTTGCGTGAAAAAGGCTGGCGTATGTGGACGCGTCGTGGCGACAATAATGACGCCAACGACAACAAGAAGAACATCGGCGAGATTTTGAAATTGCGCACTGAGCGCGCACGCATTTTGGGATTCCCCACTCATGCTCACTGGAGTCTCGATGATTGCATGGCGAAAACTCCGGATGCTGCGATGAGTTTGATGTTGCGCGTTTGGAAGGCTTCAATAAGTCGTGTGCATCAGGAAGTCGCCGATATGCAGAAGATTGCAGACGCGGATGGCGCCAAGATCACCATTGAGCCCTGGGACTATCGCTTCTATGCGGAAAAAGTGCGCAAAGCGAAATATGACATTGATCAAAATGAAGTGAAACAGTACCTGCAGCTCGATAAGATTCGCGAGGGAATGTTCTGGGCCGCCAAACAGGTCTACGGACTCGACATGGTCAAAATTGAAGGTGTTCCAATCGTCCAGAGCGACGTCACTGTGTATGAAGTGCACCGCGATGGAAAGCAGATCGGTTTGTGGTATTTCGATCCGTATGCACGCGATGGAAAGAACTCAGGCGCCTGGATGAGCGAATACCGCACGCAAGAAAAATTCAAAGACCCTATTACTCCGATTGTTTCCAACAACTGCAATTACATGAAAGGAAAACCCGGCGAGCCTGTACTTATTTCGTGGGACGATGCCAATACGCTTTTCCATGAATTCGGACATGCGCTGCACGGATTGCAGTCGAACGTTACATACCCGTCCTTAGCGGGCACCAGCGTTAAACGAGATTTTGTTGAGTTCCCGAGCCAGGTCAACGAACGCTGGTTGCTGACGCGCGAAGTGTTGAGCAAATTCGCACTGCACTACAAAACAGGCCAGCCAATTCCTGAAGCTCTTGTTGGCAAGATTGAGAAGGCTAAAACATTTAATCAGGGTTTTAGTACCACTGAATATTTGGCGTCAGCAATTTACGATATGAAGATCCACCTCGCCGCCACTCCGGACAAAACCATCGATCCGGATGAATTCGAAAAGGTGACGATGGCCGAGATAGGTTGCCCGAAAGAAGTCATCATGCGCCATCGACCGACTGCATTCGGGCACATCTTCTCAGATGACGGCTATGCTTCCGGCTACTATTCTTATATCTGGGCAGATACGATGTCGGCTGATGCTTCAGAGGCATTCGTAGAGGCGGGCGGCTTCTACGATCGCAAGACTTGCGACCGCTTCAGAGAAACCATCTTCATGGTCGGCAACTCTGTAGCACCTGATGTCGCCTTCCGCAATTTCCGCGGACGGGATGTCGATACGAATGCACTGATGAGAGACCGGGGCTTTCCTGTGTCGTAATATGAGTTGTGTTAGCGTGGGCTGAAAGTGAGCAAGGTCGACAAAGTTTGGTGGGGTGATCTTTACTTTGCCGTCACCGACAACGAATCAGATTCGTTGTACGACGGCGTTATTTTGCCCTGGCTATCGACGTCGCGGGATGTCATGCGGACTCTCGCTCCGGCAAGACACTTGAGTGAGACACCAAAGAATGAAGAGGAAAAGCAATTGATGCTCTGGGATCTTTATGCCCTGAGTCGCGTAAATGATTTTTTTCTGCTGCCTTTTCAGAATTGCGAATTGAGCAAATGGAAAGGTTCAGCTGTTTCTATGGAGCAATATCTATGCTTCTTTCAGCAGCTTGGACTAAAACCATTTGAGCCGAAGCATGGAGACGTCTTCTCCCCATTCCATCACGAGATAGTTTCTGTGGAACAATCAGCTGATGCGGCTGAGCCAATTTCAATAGTTCGCGCGCAATGGCCCGGTTTGATGTATGGGGAGCTGCTCTTCTCCCGCAGTGGAGTAAGAGTCAAGGGTGGTGCCGATTTCGTTTTCAAGAATATTGCCGAAACATCCACTCTTTACTTTGCTCATCGCCGGTTGATGAGACCAACCGAAGATCTCTCTATGGGGTGGGGATCTAATTCACAGTGGAGAACATCTTTTCGTCGTGACTATGAAATCAATGGACAATTGTTCTTTAATGTTGACGGGAACAGACGCTTATCTACAAAACCTGAAACAAATCAAATAGATGATTACGGGCTTACAGTCGAAGATCGTATCGAGCTCTGCCTGAACAGGTGTTTTATCAGAACAGACAAACCCCATGAGGACTTGTTTCCATACGAAGATAGGATGGAGTTCATTTAAAAGGAAAGTATGCCTGCTCGCCTCGCGAGGTATAGCAAAAAGGAGATTTCAAAAATATGTGGACCAGACTCATTGCTTTGGCCGTGACTATTCCGTTAACCATTACGATAGCCAGCGCGCAGGCATCAAAGGACGCCGATATAGCAGCGTACTCTCAGGACCTGGCAATGCGCATTGCGCGCGGTCGCCAGTCAGGTCAGCTCACGCAGGCAAACTACAATTCTGTTCAATCTCTCTACAACAATGTTGAAATGATTCGACGCGGACTCGGCAATAGAGCTATGAATCCAATGGTGCGAATGAATATGATGAATTCGCTTACCAATTTGGATAAGCAGCTGACCAGGTTTCTGCACGATGATGTTAATTCTCGCTATCAAATGTGGGATCCGACGAGAAGAGCCTGGCGAAATAACTGGTGGCAGGCCGACACTTCGGGAGCTAACAATTTCAATTCTGAAATAGATGCATATCAAAACAGTCTCAAAGAGAGAATTGACAGAGGCCGCCAAGCGGGTCGAATTACGCGGGCAGAAATGGCTCAACTCACCACTTCTTACCACAATGTCGACAGAGCGCAGCAGCAATATAGGATCGGCGGCTTCAGCAGTTGGGAACGCAATTCCCTCATGAGTATGCTGACTCAGCTAGACAAAGATATCACTGCTCAAATGCACGATGACGAAAATTCTCACTATCGCAACTGGAATGCAAACAGCCGAGGCTGGAACAACAGTTGGTGGAAAAACGCCGACACCAATGCGAGTCAGCGCGATGGACACCCAGGCGATTGGAAAAGTTGTGGCGATTCGAACAATCGTGATTGGAGCCGTGGAGATTCAAACCGCGGAGATTCAAGCAATCGTAATTGGAATCGTGGAGATGGAATTCGCAGCAATTCAAACACCAGGGAATGGAATGGCGGAGGTTCTAATCGCGGCGGTTGGAATAATCGTGCTGGTTTTGGCGAGAGTAATGAATCCATAAATCGCTCTAGTAATCCTTCCGGCGGAGCTCAATCTGGCACCATTTCTGGTGGTAGCTCCACGGCGGGTGGCAGCACCACGAAGATCTACACGCCGCCACCAAGCACTGGCAATGCTGCGGCGACTACCAAGAACCCACCGCCGGTTAGCCCGCCACTAACTACCCCGCCTACGAGTGCAACACCTCCGGCTGCCACAAACAATCCTCCCGCAGTCACAGGCTCGCCAAGCACCGGTACCACATCCGGCGAGGGTCGCCGTGGCAATTGGAGCGGAGACGGGCGAGGAGAGAGAACCGGTGAAGGACGAGGCGACCGCAGCGGTTCAGGAACCGGCGAAAGAAGCCGCGAAAGCTGGGAGAGGAGACAGCACAACTAGCTCCATTGCAAGCAGTCTAGATGTGTTTTCCGTTCGAGGAAGTTTTGCGCGTTTACACATTCCTTTGCGCCGGCCGGCGAAATATACTTGCAATTACACAGGACCGCGTTACAGATAAAAACGGCAATCGTCGCCAATCC
>JADZFV010000562.1 GCA_020854255.1 Candidatus Melainabacteria bacterium
GGCCTCGCCACTTTCGATTGCTGCCGACTTCTAGCTGACAGGACCAGCCGGAGCCGGCGCTGGCGCTGCTTCCGCCTGTCTGCCTCCACGTCCCGGGCCGCCATGCCTGTGACCATGATGGCCTTTGAAGGAATGGCCGAAGCGCATTTTTTGCCTTTGCTCAGGCGTCAGTGTTTCAGCAAAGTCAGCCTTGAAAGCGATCATCAAATTGGCGATCTCGGATCTCAATTCATTGATCTTGCCTTGAGTAGACTTGATTGCTGCTTTATCGATCGAAGGCTTGGTGAGCAGATCTTTGAGGTCACGCGAGTTTTTCGACAACTCAAGCTTCTTAGGACCAATTGCGTCTTTAAGCGAATTCTTCATGGTGAAGAGCTTCTCTTTTTGAGCTTCAGTCAAATCAAGACCGCCCCGCATACCGCGATGATGTCCGGCGCCGCACGACTTGCCTTCACCCCCAGGTCCGCCAAATCTTTCGGAGATGTTGGTTTTCATTTCAGATTGTTCCACAGCGCCCGTTTGGGTGTCTGCAAACGCAGGCGCCAGAAGGGAAAGTGAACCAATAGATACCGCTAACAAATTCCTGTAATTCATAACGCAATAACTCCTTAACACCATAAGCTCACCGACTGGAAGAAGCCACTTGCAAGAAGCGTCCCCAAACCTCGGCGCAGCTATTTTTTTGCTTACACAGGTATAGACGTAAGTTGTCCGAAAAAAGTTCAAAAAAAATCGCCGCCAAAGCAAAAAATTTTGGCAGCGACATATAAATATGAAAATCAGAGGTTCTATAGCCTGGTTTGACCGTAGTGCTGGCGATCAAACAACCCGACGGAGCTGGGTACGCCCCGCCTTATAATGAATTGCACAGATTCTTAAGTCTGGAGCTACCGACTAGCCGTTCGAATCTGACGGAGTGCTCGCGCCGCCGGCCGCGGCAGCGGCAGCAGCCGCTTCGGCTTTTTTGTCTTTGAGACGCTTCCAGGCCTTCGCCAAACCGATGATTACTAACGGCATGGCCAGTACACATACCAAAACGAGCGGATCTTGAAATACTTCCATGTTGCTCCTCCACGAGCCAGACTTGTTGGAATTGCTACCCCGAACACTCTATTGACTACCAGCGAGGCAATTGTCTTGGCCTCAAATTTATTCCCGGGTCACCGGTACCAAAACATAGTACCTCAATTTTTTAACTTCCAAGAATTACTTATATGCGGTCAAAGGTTACACACAAGCACATGCAAAAAAAGGCGTGCTGTTATTCTCGTTTGTCACCATTGGTGGTGCGCACGCAGCCGCGCTTTTGATCAAAATGCAAAACGGTCCCATTTGACCAACCGGGGCAACTTAACGGTCGTCACCATATAGATTAAACTTTGACATATAAAGGATGCGTATCTGATATCTTTTGACCCGTCCTGCCGCTGAGAATCCCAAGACATACCGTGATGGCAAGGGTTAAGCCACGTTCACGCGGTGCCTGTGCAGCCAGGCTCAGTTTTTAAGCGCTTTTCAGCGCCGGCAAGCACCTCAAAACCAAGGCAGCGGCACCCCTGACAATGCTTGGGCCCCTCTTTGAAACCATGACAATGGCAATCGATCGTAAAAAGTCAGTTCGGTACACCGTCTAAAACCCAAAAGTTCAGCCGCTCAAAGGAGATAGAGAATGAACACAGCCAAACAGGTACTCAACCCATTGCGCGAACTGGCTTCGTATGGTCAATCCGTTTGGCTGGATTACATTCGCCGCAGCCTGTTGAATAGCGGCGAACTGAAACGCTTGGTCGACGAGGACGGTCTCAAAGGCATGACGTCCAATCCGGCCATTTTTGAAAAAGCCATTGCCGGCAGCAACGACTATGCCGAGGCCATCGCCGTCTTGAAGAAAGACAGCAAGCTCAAAGCAATGGACATTTACGAGCACATCGCTGTTGAAGACATCCAGAAAGCGGCCGATATTCTCAGCCCCGTTTACGAGAAAACACAAAAGCGCGACGGATACGTGAGCATGGAAGTGTCTCCATTGCTGGCCAATGACACTGAAAAAACCATCGAGGAAGCCAAGCGTTTGTGGAAGTGGGTCAATCGCCCCAACGTGATGATAAAAGTGCCGGCAACCGCAGAAGGCATCCCGGCGATCAGAGAGTTGATCGGTCTGGGCATCAACATCAATGTAACATTGCTTTTCTCGCAAGAAGCTTACGAAGCCGTGCACCGGGCATACATCGACGGTTTGGAAAAATTCCAAAAATCAGGCGGCGATTTAAGCTCGGTCGCCAGCGTCGCCAGCTTCTTCGTCAGCCGCATCGACACCCTCATCGACAGTATGATCGAAGAGAAATTGAAAACAGCACAAGGCGACGAAAAGAGCCTGCTCGACAAAGTGCTCGGCAAAGTGGCGATCGCCAATGCCAAGCAAGCCTACCAAAAATATTTGCACATCATTGCAGACGCTCGCTGGAAAGAGCTTGCGAAGCACGGCGCTCAAACTCAGCGCCTGCTCTGGGCAAGCACCAGCACCAAAAATCCCGCTTTCCCGGATTGCATCTATGTGGATGAATTGATCGGCAAAGATACCGTCAATACTATTCCACCCAGCACGTTTGACGCTTTCAGAGATCATGGTGTCTTGAAAAACACTTTGGAAGCAAACGTAGCCGACGCCAATACGGTTATGGAAAACCTGGAACAATGCAAAATCTCGATGAAAGAAGTAACGGACAAGCTTGTCGTCCAGGGCGTTGAACTCTTTGCCGATGCATTCAAAAAACTTCTCGATACTGTCGAAAAATCGCGAACGACCGAACCCAAGTCGCTGATCGACAATCTCAAGTATGGATTGCCTGGCAGTTTGAACGCGGCGGTTGAAAAAACAATTGCCGACTGGCAATCGAAGGACAACATGAAGAAGCTGTGGTCCAAAGATGCTTCCTTGTGGACGGGCGAAGACGAGAGCAAATGGCTGGACTGGTTGAACATCATCAACGATCAACTGGCTCACATAGACAATTTGAAAAAACTCTCGCAGGAAATCAAAGACGCGAAGTTCAAATATGCCCTACTTCTGGGAATGGGCGGCTCCAGCCTCTGTCCTGATGTTTTGCGCATGACCTTCGCGAAAGTAGCCGGATATCCGGAAATGCACGTTCTTGATTCGACCGATCCGCAACAAGTGAAAGCGGCCGAAAAGGCCATCGATGTAAAGCAAACCATTTTCATCGTTTCGTCCAAGTCCGGCACCACGCTCGAGCCGAATATTTTCGAACAGTATTTCTGGCAAAAAACAGTCGAGGCCGTTGGCGCAGATAAAGCTGGTCAGCATTGGATCGCAGTAACCGACCCGGGTTCAAACCTCCAGGCACTGGCCGAGAAAGAAAAATTCAGACATATTTTTCTCGGACATCCCGGAATCGGCGGCCGCTATTCGGCGCTCTCCAATTTCGGCATGGTACCGGCTGCGGTGATGGGATTGGACCTCTCCAAATTCCTCGAAAGATCCAGAGAAATGGCTCACGCATGCGCAGCCACTGTTCCTGTCAAAGAAAACCCCGGCGCCGTGCTGGGCATAATCATGGGAGAAGCAGCTAAAGCCGGACGCGACAAAATCACCATCTTCACATCAGCGAAAATTCAATATCTTGGCGCATGGCTCGAACAACTGATTGCCGAATCAACCGGCAAAATCGGCAAGGGCATAATTCCAGTCGATCGTGAAACCGTAGGCGCACCGGAAGCATATGGAAAGGACCGCCTTTTTGTATACCTGCGCGTAGAGACCGGTGCTAATGAAATCCAGGATAGAGCCATCGATGCTCTGGAAAAAGCAGGACATCCGATGGTCAAGATTTCTGTCACCGACATCTACAATCTCGCAGAAGAATTCTTCCGCTGGGAAATTGCTACCGCGGTTGCCGGTGCGGTTGTCGGGATCAACGCATTCAATCAGCCCGACGTAGAAGCAAGCAAAATTGCCACGCGCGAGTTGACAGTAGCTTATGAAAAATCCGGACAGTTTCCAGAGGAAAAGCCTTTCTTCGAAGGTGACGGCATCAAGCTCTACGCCGATGAGAAGAACATCAAGGAAATCGAGTCAAAAGACGGCGTCACACCCAGCTTGAACTCCGTGATCAAAGCTCATCTGTCCAGAGTAAATGAAGGCGACTACGTTGCTCTACTTGCTTACATAGAAATGACTAAAGCGCATGAAGACGAACTGCAGGTGGCCAGATTGGCAATTAGAGACAGCAAAAAAGTCGCTACCTGCCTTGGCTTTGGACCACGCTTCCTGCATTCGACCGGTCAAGCCTACAAAGGCGGACCTAACAGCGGCGTCTTTTTACAGGTCACCGCCGATGATACCGAAGACTTGCCTGTGCCCCGGCAAAAATTTACCTTTGGCATCGTCAAAACAGCTCAAGCCCGCGGCGATCTGAAAGTGCTCAATGACAGAGGCAGAAGAGCCTTGCGCGTTCATCTCGGAAAAGATGTCGCTCAGGGTTTGAAGGCGCTCACGGCAGCAGTCAAAAACGCACTGAAATAAGCGCAGGGCGATGCATGGCCTCGCCCTTACAAAAGGAAGAAAGAATGCAATTAGGAATGGTCGGCTTGGGTCGCATGGGCGCCAATATGGTTCGCCGCTTAATGGCAGGCGGGCACGAGTGCGTCGCCTACGATCGTAATCCCGAACCTGGCAAAGAACTCGCGAAAGAAGGCGCCACAATAGCCACCAGCTACAAAGATATGATAGACAAGCTGTCCAATCCTCGTGCAGTCTGGGTAATGCTGCCTTCAGGAAAAATCACCGACGATGCCATCCAGGAGCTTTCTGAGCTTTTGGATCCGGGCGACACCATCATCGACGGCGGCAACTCATATTTCAAAGATGATGTTCGCCGCGCCCATATGCTCCGGCAAAAAGGTATCACTTTCGCCGATTGCGGAACCAGCGGCGGCGTGTGGGGAAAAGATCGCGGTTATTGCTTGATGATTGGAGCCGAAAAACAAGTATTCCAGAGACTCGAGCCAATTTTCGCCACACTGGCTCCCGGCATGGGCGACACGCCTATAACACCCGGTCGAGAGAAGCTGCAAAACTCCGCTGAAAAAGGTTACATCCATGCCGGCCCTGTCGGCGCCGGGCACTACGTAAAAATGGTGCACAACGGCGTCGAATACGGTTTGATGCAGGCTTACGCTGAAGGCTTCAGCATTTTAGCGAGCGCAGATTCGCAAGAGCTGCCGGAAGACATTCGCTATGACATCAATCTCGCGGACGTTGCCGAAGTTTGGAGACGTGGGTCTGTTGTCGGTTCCTGGTTGTTGGATCTGACATCGATGGCGCTTTGCGAAGATAAAGATCTCGAATCTTACACTGGTTTCGTACAGGACTCTGGCGAAGGAAGATGGACTATACAAGCAGCTATAGAACAAGCAGTGCCAGCAGAGGTATTGTCGGCGGCGTTGTACACGCGCTTTAGATCCAGACTGCAACAGCCTTTCGGTGAACGCCTTTTGTCTGCAATGCGCTTTAAATTCGGCGGGCATCTCGAATTAAAACCAAATTCCGAAATGAATCGCACTCCGGCAAAATCCGGAGCCTCTTCATAGAACCTTAGACGCCATGCGTGGACTGTGCCATGCGCCGCCCGTCACAGATTGGGAGCTTTGTCAAACTAAGAGGAAAGAGAAATGGAAAAGGCAATGTTTGGTGCAGGATGTTTTTGGGGAGTCGAGGAGGCTTTCCGCACCGTAGGCGGCGTCCAAGACACGAAAGTAGGATACAGCGGCGGCAACACCGAAGACCCGACTTACCAGCAAGTTTGTTCGGACATAACCGGTCATGCTGAAGTTATTTTGATCGAATTCGATCCGGCGGTAGTTTCTTACGAACAGCTCTTGGACAAGTTTTTCACCATCCACGATCCCACTCAACTGAATCGCCAGGGACCGGACGTAGGCAAACAATACAGAACAGTTGTATTTTTCTACTCTGCGGAGCAAGAAAAGGCAGCCAGAGAAAAAATCGAGCAAATGGGTAAATCAGGCAAGTTTCGCGCACCGATCGTCACTGAAGTGGTGCCCGCTGCCAACTTCTATGCCGCCGAAGAGTATCACCAACGATATTTACAAAAGCGCGAAGCCAATGTCTGCCACTGACTTGGCGCCCTGTATAATGTGCAGTCATCCGTGGACTGCCTGGTAAGTCCCAATAATGGAGGAATCAGCTCATGTCGAGCAAGGCAAACAGCCAACTGAGAAGCTTCAACAAGCTAGCGATGAGTTTTACTCTTGGCTTGCTAATTTCATCGGCAATAGGCTACCTGCCGAATGCAATAGCCGATTCGACGCAGAACCCCGCGTTTGACAAGGCTGTGGCATCGATGCAATCGAAGAACTACAACGACGCAATCAAGGCGTTTGACGAGGCCATCGGGCTGCAAGAAACCAACGCCAAGGCTTACAACCTCCGCGGACAATGCTTCTTCGCATTAAAACAATACAAATTGGCCGTCAACGATTTCGCAGAAGCAGTCAAATATGACGACGACAATGCTGAGAACTACCTCTGGCGCGGCTCGGCAGAAGTAAAAATCGGCGACCACACTGCTGCTGTAAAAGACTTCGAGAAAGCGATAATTCTTGATCCAAAACTCACCAAAGCTTATGCCGGCATTGGCGACTCTTATAAAGCTCAGGGGCAAGTAGATCTGGCGCTGGCTCAATACAACAAAGCGTTGGCAGCCTCTCCGAAAGACGCTGAAGTTCTCACCAAGCGTGCCGATGCCTACATTGATATGGGCAACAACGACGCCGCCATCAAGGACTACAATTTCGCCATTCAAATCGCGCCTGAGTTCGGCACCGCATACATCAATCGCGGCACCGCTTTCAGCGGATTGCAAAAACCGGAAGACGCGCTCAAGGATTATGACAAAGCACTGGCACTGGATCCTTCCAACGCTGATTTGCTCAAGAAGCGCGGACATGAGTATTTCAAGCTGAAAAATGCCAAAGAAGCGCTTGAGGATTACAACGCAGCGCTCAAGATGGACAATACCAACGCGCAACTCTACTACCACCGCGCCAAAGCACTTATGCAGCTGGGATCGGACGGAGAAGCGATGGCAAGTCTTGAAGATGCACTGAGATTAGATCCCAACCAGGGCAACTTCTATCTGTGCAGAGCTTTCCTCTGGCACAAACAAGGAAAGTCCATCCTTGCGCACGAGGACATCAAGCGAGCCCAATTCTTCGATCCCAGCCTTCCCAAAGACATCAAATTCGAGAAGGATCCCAAGAATCCTGACAAATACTTTGAAGAGACATTCCTCACCGATATCAACAAGACCGGTTTGAAAGATACCTCTGAGACTTTGAAGCCTCAATAAATAGAAACAAAATATGAAGAGGGGGCGCCCTGGCGCCTCCGCTTTGTTTTTCCAAGCTGTACTTCCGTTTAACGCAAAACTCATGTCCAATTCAAGCCAGTTAGCCTGGCGCAGTTAATATTTCTCCTGACTTTTGCCTAAAAATTGTTGCGCTGCAGTACTTCCAATTAGGCGCGAAGGCGACGATAATCAATATTCGATGCCGGGGTAGCTGGTTGAGGTAATTTTCGGGTGCAGGAAACAGATCGACAAAAGGAAGCCAGAAAACGGTGGGAGATCTTCAAGACGGCCGGACAGCAGGCGCAGATGCAGGGTCAGATCGTGCAATCGGAATTGAGCTGGCTCAGTTCTCTGGAAGAAGCGGAAACACTGGGAGAAAACAGCCAACAGCTGGTTATCTCACTTGAGGGTCTGTCAGAGGTTTATTGGGGGCAGAGCAAATACGCAATGGCAGCGCCATTGTGCCGCCGCTTGTTGAGAATTTATGAAACCACACTGGGCGCGGACCACATGGATGTGGCTGTAATAGCCAACAACCTCGCCATGCTGTATCACTCATGGAAAAAACACGAAGACGCAGAGCGTTTCTACAGGCAGGCGCTGGCAATCAAACAGCAACATTTGCCTGAATCCCATCCTGATCTCGTCAATTTGCTTGCTAGCTATGCGCGTCTGCTTTACGAGACCAATCGAAAAGAAGAAGCGGACATGCTGAAAACTACGTCTGCAGCACTTTCACAAACATGGAAACGCTCTGGCAGCTGGACGGCGATGAAATAGAATCTGCAAGAGAGAAGATTACATTTTCGCAACACTGTCATACTTGTGTTAGTTTGGCAGTAGTCTTGGGCAATCTTACAGCAGAGTTCAACACGACCGGCGAGATTGTGGATAAGGCACGACGCCGCCCCTCATAAGTAGCGGGACTAGCATCTCTCAGTGCACAGCCCGCCGGCCGTGCGTTAGAGGTTGCGGCAGCACTGTATTTGGTGCTGCCCTCAACTTTTGGAAAAACGCAAAGCAACAGTCAGTTCGGCAAGCGCACATCGCGGCGCAACTTGTAAGGGACGTTAATTCTCAGCTCATCAAGTGAATCATCAAGTGAGATTTCATTGTTAGCCGCATGCTGCAGCGCACGCACGCCATCGACAACTGTAATCGCTCGGTGCCTGATCAAAAACTGGCAACGCAAAGCCGCAAGCAGTGTCGCTTCATCGATTGCACCGGCAACGACGAGCATTTTGCCGATCAATGAAGGATATCGTGCGGTCAATTCAATGGCCTTATTGATCTGCGACTCATCAACCAGTCCGCACTTTCTGAGCAGCTCGCCAATCACCATTCGCTGCTCGGAGCCTACTTCGCCCTCCTCAGGCAGATCAGACAGACCGGCAGCTTTCCTCAAATCTCGCACGGCAGCGGGCAATTCCATATCACCGCCCAGCACTCTGCCCTGCAACACAAGAGCAACCTCAAGCACGCTTTCGGTCAACAAACCCAGTTCCAGCATGGCCGATCCTACAGTCAACTGGCGCTCAAGCCCCAGCTCAAGCGCGTTCATCAAGTCGCTTTCTGTAAGTACTCCGGCAAGCATGAGAAATTCTCCCAGCCTGATCGAGCGTTTTTGAAATGATCCGCTTTTTTGCTTTGGAACAATTTTCAAACCGGCCGCTGCTTGCGAACGCAACTCTTTCGCACCTGTCACGTACGTCAAGTTGCCGTCGCGAATCATGCGCTGAACTTCCAGCACCTTAGCCAGCACTGAATGTGATACCACACCTTTCAAAATCAAAACTCGTCCGAGCGGCAAATTAGAGCTATAGCCTTCTCGCTGCGCTTCTTCCAGCTGTTCTCTCGAAAGCAATCCAGAATCGACAAGCAATCCGCCAAGACTGCTGGGCGAGGGTGTGTTGTGTGCACGAGTACGCCAGCCCAGGCGGGCTAATGCGTCAGCTATCGACAGCCCTTCTTTGCGGGCCAGAGGAACCGCCATCTTAGCCTTGGCCAGGGGCAAGTCCCAAATTTTCATCATGGACTGAAGAGCGACAGTCAAATTGACGTCCGACTCGGAAACTCGACTGGAGAGCACCAGTGACCGCCCCAGGGGCAAGCTGAGCTGCACCGCTTCCTTAATACAGGACTCCAGATCCTCGGCGCTCAGAAAGCCAAGCTGGACCAGAAGTTCTCCAAACAAAGGGACCTTGTTCGTCATCATGCACTGCCCGAAATCTTACCTGGTACAGCCGGAATTCCTGAACCCGGAATACTACCAGAATCAAGGTTGTCAGAAGATGAAAAGAGAAATCGATTAGCAGCATTTTGCTGATGACGTTAATATGAAGGCAGCCTTGACGGCCTAAGCAATCTCAGTCCGCTATTTGTAATCGCTAGTTATTTCCACGCTCGAGCCGGGAAACAATGAAGTTAGCAGCCAGCGCCTGGCGCAGTCCAATGCCGATTAATGGCGCCGGGTCAGGCAAATGGCGAGGGAAAAAAGGCAACGCATTGTTGTCAAAATGACCAACCAGATGCAAAACCTTGCCCTTTCCAAACGAGAAAGCAATCGCCAGAATACCCTGCCTGTCCGGATCTAAAGGCGCCAGATCGCGGCTGACGGCAAGCACTTTCACTACATCGCTCTTGAGCACGCGCACAGTCTGGCTTTCTTCGTCAAGCTTCCAACTGGCATTGCTCACAGTGCCTTGAAAAAACTCGCGATCGGGCAGCACCACCTGAGCATCAACGACATTTCCTTTACTCTTGCCCTTGTTCCATTCTACATAACCCGGAAAAGTCTGTCCCAGCATGTTTTGGAGCGCCCAATCAGTGGTCAGCAGATACCCGCCGCGCATGACAAAGTCCCTGATTCCTTGCAGCGAATTTCTGTCGAGAGTTCCTGCACAATTAATCACAAGCACTTTGGCTCTGCTCAAGCCAATCCGATTCAGTTGCCCGGAACCAATTGTCGTGTGCGGAATACCGAGATTTTTCAAGGTGCGATCGGCCTTATCCCAGGTGCCTTTCACTTCCAGGACTTCCATCGGGTCTAGAGATTCGGCTTTAAGAGAAAACTGGGGATGCGTCTTGCTGAGCCAGGCCCGGTAAACATCCTCGCCAACTCGCGCCGGTCTGGTTTTTTTCTGCATGCCATCGGTGCGCGCAATACCAGCAGCAGAGAATGCATCATCCGGTGCTGTTTCGCGTAAAACATTACCTTCCAGCAACGGTTTGCTTTCTACACTGCCGGCGGTGCCCAGCCGTGAAGCATTTCCTTGCAGAGTCGGCGACTTCACTTTCAACATCATCAAGCTGCGACCAACCGGCCCATTGGGAGGCTCTTGATAGTTGTGGCCGTCCCCTGAATGCGAACCTGAAATCACATCCGCGCGTGTGGCCGAATCAGAATATGACGGTGCTACTGCCGGCATGGACAGAGGCTTGGCGGGTGATTTTCCGAATGCCTCAAGCGAAGGCAAAAATACAAGCGGTGCTACCAAAAGAAGAATCAAGCCGGATAGCGATACCGCGATTTGCAGCTTATTTAGAATTTGCAGCTTGTTCAATTTTGCCGCCGGACCAAATCTCTGTGTGCCTTGCCGGTTTACCATAATAAACCGACGCTACTGGAAATCTTTCGTTCCCAGGCAAGTCCGTGCATTCGTTTTTAAAACTGGCTCAGGAGCGCCCGCATCTTGCCGGCAGTTATTTTCTCAGGAGCGCGTCTGGAAGCCGGCGCTCCATGACGCAATAAGTAGCGAGCATTCTTAACCAGAAAGCAACCCTAGACGAGAGCGCCGCATGGCTCCCGTGCTAATTCCAGAGCTCAATTATGGTCGTCAAGATCGGCGCCAGCTTTTGGACATTGACCGGCTTGTTCAGGTAATAATTCATCTTCAAGCCCAGGGCGCGCGCAATGTCTTCCTCCGCTTCCGACACGGTTAACACCACCACCGGGATCTCTTCCAGTTTCGGATTGTCCTTAATGACTTCCAAAACTTCATGACCGTTCTTCTTCGGCATATTCAAGTCAAGAAGTATCAGGTCGGGTCGCTCGGCATCTTTGTACTTGCCACGCTTGCTCAGGTATTCGATAGCCTGCTCGCCATCGGTGACAATAGTCAAGGTGTTCTTCAGCCCGCTCTCCTTCAATGCCTCTTCTGTCAAGGCAATGTCGGCGGGACTGTCTTCCACCAGCAATATTTCGACGGGATTTTTCACAAGCTAACTCCTAGTTTCAGGCAAAATAAAGCACAGTTCTGACCCTTTTCCCAGTTGGGACTCTGCCCAGATCGCCCCTCCATGGTGCTCGACTATCTTTTTGCAAATGGCAAGACCAATTCCTGTACCGGGGTATTCGGTTTTGGCGTTTAAGCGACTAAACATACCAAAAATTTTGTTGAGATAGCGACTATCCATTCCAATCCCGTTATCTTTGATCGAAAAGTGATAATCTCCTCCCTCGCGCCTCCAACTAATATGAATTTCCGGTATAGCATCGGGTTTGCGAAACTTGAGCGCATTGGCCAACAGGTTCTGGAAGAGTTGAACCATCTGCAACTGATCTGCCACGACCTTCGGTAAGTCGTCGCATTTAATTCTTGCCCCCGTTTGTTCGATGCTAACACTCAGGTTGTTTTTCACTTCTTCGACAACACTGTTTAGATCGGTCGGCTCAAAACGTTTTTCATGAGAGCGAATTTTCGAGTGTTCCAAAACACCGCGAATCAACTGCTCCATTCGTATTACTGCATCGTCGATGAAGCTGATGAAGCGCTTACCGTCGTCGCCCAGCTCATTTGAATATCTGCGTTTCAGCAAATCGACAAAACCTTGCACGGATTTGAGTGGCTCTTGCAAATCGTGTGCGGCAATTTTGGCGAATTCTTGCAATTCGGCGTTGGAACGCGAGAGATTTTGCATTTCTCTGGCGAGCAGCTGTTCCAGCCGCTTTCGCTCGACAATAGCAGTCAACTGCTTGCCGATATTTGCCATTACTTCAAGGAAAGGGGCGTCCGGTCTTTCATCTCCTGCCGCGAAAAACTCTACAATCGCAAACAAACGTGTTCCTTCATAAACCGGCACAGCAAGCCCGCTCTTGACACCTTGATATTTGCTCAACCAGACGCAAAGCGCCGAGTCATCATGCGAAATGTCATCCAGCCAAACTGGAGCACCGGATTCCCACGACTTTCCGGCGATACCAACGCCCATCAAAAGTTTCTCGCGCAAGACTGAGTCGTCTGCACGGATTTTAGAACCCTCAGGAAAGTACCAGACCTTAGAGACCTGGCACTCGCCCTTTGATTCCTTATCAACGATGTTGCCGCAGCCCATTGTCCACTTCGTGTGAGTACAGACCTCCTTGAGAAGCGTGGCGACTGCATCTTCAACGGTAGGTGCGAGGTTGATGGCGATTGTTACTGATTGCAGAACATCGACCAGGACCATTTTCTGCTCCATTACAATTTTCTGCCGCAGAGTTTCTTCCGCTCTTCGCTTCTCAGTCGTGTCCCTGGCAATACGCGCATAGCCTCTCAGGTTTCCCTCCGCATCAAACAATGGAGTATTGATGAAATTCACCCAATAGCGCGTGCCGTCTTTTCGTTTCCTCCAACCTTCATCTTCATAACGCCCTTTTAGAACAGCCTCGCGCAGACCGTGCTGCGGTTCGCCACGATCGACGGCCGATTGCGGATAAAAGATAGAAAAATTTTTGCCCAGGATTTCGTCGCCTGAATAACCTGTGATTCGCTCAGCGCCGGAACTCCATGTAAGAATATTTCCATCCGTATCCAGCATGAAAATTGCATAGTCCTGTGCGCTTTCGACCAGCAAGCGAAACTTCTCTTCGCTCTGCCTGACCAATTCTTGCGTGCGTGCACGATCGATACCGTAGCGTATCGATCGCTTCAACAACTCGCCGTCGATGCGCCCTTTGATCAAGTAATCTTGCGCGCCTTCACGCAATGCTTCTGCAACCTGAGCGGCATCATCGGTGGAAGTGAGCACGATAAGAGGCGCGCTGCGTGCCTTTGATCGCACGCTTCTGAGCGTGTCCAATCCGTCCGAATCCGGCAGCGACAAGTCGAGCAGTATACAATCAAAACTTGTGTAGTCCAGGCAAGCAAGCGCCTCACGCAAAGATGCAGCACTGGTGATCATGAAATTGTCGTTGCGCAAAATCGCACTCACAGCCTTGAGCTGAGCGCGACTGTCTTCAATTAAGAGAATTGATTGCGACATGAGCTACAATCCGTCAATATGTGAATCGCACAACTTAAGTTACTTTGACTGCACTGATGCTGAAATTCCTTCTCAAAACTGTCGCTACTGCTCTCGCCTTCATTTACATTCTTCCTGCATTGCCGGGAATTGAATTTAAGGGTGGATTTATCGATGCTGCCATATTGGCAATTGTTTTTGCATGCCTCTTATGGGTGGTTGAGGCCCTGGCAATGATGATTGCAACCGTGTGGACCATCTCCACGCTTGGCTTAGCGCTGCTCATCCTTATCCCCCTCTGGATTTTGGGGTTCTGGGTCTTTCCGGCTTTAGCCCTTGAGCTGGTTGCCTTCGTGGCGCCCGATCACCTGACCGTACACGGATTCTTGCCCCCGATTTTGGGCGGATTAACGATGATGATAATAAGTATGCTGACAGGCGGGCTGAGCGCGGACATCAAGTGTCTGAATAAAGCGCGCGGGCGGGACTGACTTGTTCGACTGGATTCTAATCCTCTGTAAAACCGGCGCAACAGCGGAAGTTTAAAACAGCTTGCACGGGCGGATCTTCCGGAATGTA
>JADZFV010000563.1 GCA_020854255.1 Candidatus Melainabacteria bacterium
CGAACTTTGTTGGCCGCTGCAATAAAGGCCCGACCTGCCTAGTCTTTTGGCTGTTTCTAGCTCCACTCGACGCGGTCCATTTGAGGCTCTGTTGAAATCAATTGATCGATTTCAATGAAGACCTTCTTCGCAAGCGTCTCTCCGTCTTTGCTTTTAAACCATTGTCCGGGGTCCAGATTGTTTTTTTCGAATTTCACCATCACGCCCCATTCCGGCATCTCATCGACTTCTCCCATGTCGCCTACGGCGTAGGAGACGGCCACCCAAACCGACAATTTTTCCTGTTTGGTCCAGAATCCCCAGCCGTAGTCTTCCTGGATGACATCGTCGCAATTGAAGCCTTTGGGCTTGAGGTGCGAACGCAGCCAGGCGGCGAATTGACTGCCTGGCATGCCGTTGTTGTGGTTGCGATCGCCTTCCATGGCGGTGGAAAACATTTGAGTCTTGACGCGCAGGCTGAGCATGTTTGGAAACCTCAGGCTCTAAAGTAAAGGTCCAGATTTTAGCAAAAAAAGCCCCCCACTTTCGTGAAGGGCTCCCCCGTATAAAGACCGGATAACTTGTCATTGCTGATTATCTGCGCAGCGCTTTCCTGGCTGCAGGGACTTGAGCGCAAAGCTTGTCCAGGTCGCAGTAGATCCTGTCGCCCGGGTGCAGCATAGGTGAATAGCCGGGGAATTTTTCTGCCATGTGTGCGCTGTTTTGCGTCATCATCTCAGTCATGCATTGCATGATTTCTTGGTCGTTAGGCTTGCAGGCCGGATCGAGGCTGAGCAAACGTTTTGCAACATGCCAATATCCTTCGCGGGGGCGTACTGTCAAGACGCTGCCCGGCACCTCAACACAATCAACCTTGTCGGTTTTTTCTTCTATCTCTTCGCACTTGGTTTCTGGTTTTTCCGTTTCAGTTTTTGAATCTACCTTTTCTTCAAATACTTCGTCGGCAGCCTCAATATTTTTCTTCAGGTCTTCGTGTGAACCTGCGGTCGTCATGTTGAGGGCGTCGAAATTGCCTTTGCGAGCCAGCTTATTGATTTGGAAGCCGTCGCCTGATCTGTTCCAGCTCTCGTCACCATTCAAAATGCCTTGCACATAGTCGGCATTCTTTTGATTGTAGATACTGTCAGGATTGTTGCTGCGTCTGGCGTATTCGTCCAGGTACATCTCCATCTCTTTCATGGTGACGCGGCCGTTTCTATTTTTCGAGTTGATATGCTCGAGCAGAGTCCGCTTGTCGCATTCTTCTCCCTGGAACAAGGGCGCCATACTCTCACGAGCAGCGTCCTGTTTCTCGTGTTTAGCGTTGGTTTTGTCCTGCTTTCTGAGATATTTGTCGACATCGTCGCGCTCGATGACTTTTCTTGTATTGCCATTGGCAGACATTTTGGCAACTTCAAAGAAGAAGTCTCTCTTGCCTTCTTGTTGATCGAAGTGGCGGGCAAAGATTTTGTTGCGTCCTTCTTCCTGCCTGATTTCGCTGTGAGTGAGCATGCCATCGGGTCCGGGCAGATCGCCTGTCTTGCGCCCTTGCGTGTCGAGACGATCGAAGTTGGCGTTCAGATAAGCGACAGAAAGTCCGGGAATGAACCCTCGTTGAGAGAGTTCGTTATTGATGTCTTTCCAGTATTGATCAGCTTTTGCTTGATCTATTTGTTGACCTTTGGAGCAGAGGCGCTCGTTGTCTAGAAATTTGTCAAAGCCTGTTTGTAGCGCTTCGTATGCGCGTTCATAACTGCCTGGTTGCCCTTCGGAGGCTAAGCGCGATACTTCAGAAACAATGGGGTCTGGCTTACTCATGGTCAGTGAACTCCGTGTGTGTTCGGGGGGTGCAATAAATTTGCGCCGGCAACATCACACTCAGATAACATTTGCCTGCTTTGACTTCGTATTTCGCCCATGGATACAGGGTTTTCGCTAATGCCCCAAAAGGGAAAACAGCCGCCTTTAGAGCGACTGTTTCATCCGGATCGGCTAAATTTAAAGAATTGTGCGTGTAAGCGCATCAGTTGCAACTAATCGTTGAGTGTCTCCACTTGTGTCTTTTCGCTGTCGCTTTCCATGAGTGCCAGAATGCCGGCATAGAATTCGGGCAAGAAGCGATGCGCATAAAATGGAGCAAGATGACTGTAATGTTGTTTTAGAACGCGCCCGATGATGCGGCGATCCGAGCGAGCGCCATGGCAAAAAGCTTTAAGCAGTGGCAACACCGCTTTCTCGTGCTTCAGCCAGCCAAGCAGATGAGCAGCCGCTCTTCGCACATCATCTCTATCCGATTCTAGCTCGGCTTCCAGAGTAGAGAGTCCGGTCTTTTTGGCGATTACCTTCAGACCTTGTTTGGTGCGATTTATGGAAAAGAATCCGGTGCCTGTCTCCAGATTTTCCACAAGCCTAAGTGTGACGATGCGTCTGTTTTCAGGCGCCTTGTCCGAGTAATCGAGAGCATATTGAAGGAGCGGGACTTCCCAGGCTTTAAGCTTCATTGCTGTGGGCATGGAATTGGCAGTGGCGCCGCGCAAGAGCTTTTGCATGATGCGCAATGCTTTGTCGAAAGCTTCAAGTCTGATGGTTTCTAAAGGAGCGACTTCTGCAAGGTGTTTGGTCACGATAAGCTCTTGTTCGAGTGTGAGGGGAGCACCCAGCGCTGCTTGCGCCGTGCGCGGAGCAAAAGGCTGCTGAACGAACGGGGGGATGTAGTGCGCCTGGTAGGCCGAAGCGGCTGCTTCAGTCATCTGAAGACCTCTCTGAGGGGACCACCGGGGGAAATCTATGGGTGGGGTTCTTCAGAGCCTATGCCGCCAAGATAACATTCACATCACACTGGCGAAAACGCCTGCAGGTGGTCGTTCAAAAGGAAATTTGAGGCGCCGCAGGCTCATGCGTGGAACCTTATTGCTTGTTTTTTTTCTCGCCTGCCGGCTCGCCGAACAGTTCGAAGACGTCGTTTACCCTGGCGCTGCTAAAGAGTTCGCTCTCCGTTTTCACGCGCTTGAGGTTTTTTAAGTCAGGAGGTGTGATAGTGATGTACTTTTTCTGTGGACTTCCAGCGGTTGTAAGCACGGTCAGAATTCTTTGAAAGCCACTGGTGCAGCTGAATTCGATTGGATAGTCAAAACTCATCGGTACGCAACTGACTTTGCAGGCGAGTTCTTTTGCTTCTTTTGCAACAGTGGTAAGGCACAAGTATTTTGCTTTGATGGCGCGAGCCCCGTAAAGTACCTTAATGCTGTTCTTGATGCGCATCTGCTGCCTTTCGTGAGGTGTCAAAGCCAATTTATGGTCATACACCGCGTATTCAAAGCCGTCTTTGTTGACCAAGTGCGGTTTTGGCAATGGGAGCATTTGAATGTCGTTGCCCAGCTGGTTGCCTAAACGGCCCATGATCGAACCCATGAACTGTGCGTGCGGGAAATCTATGTATGTGCCTACCTGATCGTTGATGTAAATGACGTTCCATTTTGGCGCAAAACTATAGATCCTGTACTTCTGCTTGGGCAGCGTGATTGAGATTGCCTGCGGGGTGACAAGGACATGTTGTTTGCCCTGGGCGTTGCTTATCTGATCGATAACCCATCCGGGTTCGGCTGCTGTCGCAGCTGGTGTGGATGCGCTTAGTGCATTTAATAAGAGAAGACCGATGAAAAAAATCCGCATGCGCTGCCTGTTCGAGCTTTATTACCAGAGCTTCCGAGACACCATTGCGAACCAGGTCCAACATAACATCCTATACCAGTTTTCTCGGACTGTGATGGAAATGCTATTTGATTTTCACGGTTATTAGACAGGCCTGCCCTCCTGTGAGAAGATAAATGCCTGGCTGAGTCGGGAAAGTCTGGGGCAATCGTGGTCGGCAAACATTCTTGCGGTGATTCGCGAATATCCTGCATTGATTGCGCTGGAATTATTTGCAGCAAGTGCCTGGTCGAATGCCCGGTCGGCTTTCGCTGTAAGTCATGCGGCAAAACCAAAAATCCACTTACTGATGTATCAGCGATTTTGGTTGTGCGCACGCTGGCAATTTGCGCCGTTATTGGTTTTGTTTTTGGCAACATAATGCCGATGATCGATCTGCCCTGGATTGGCGTGTTCATCTGCTATTTCGTCGGGATTTTCACGGGCCGATTTTTGACGAGATTCATCGTTCACAAATTGGGCCGTAACATCGGCACCACAATTGTGTTTGGTCTTCTCATCGGTATGGCTTTGAGCCCTCTTAGATTTTTGCCCCTGGCCTGGGGGATTTGCGTGCAGCAGTCATTTGGCCAGAGCACGGACATCTTCGGCGCATTGGGCTGTATTGTCAGTTCTCTTTTCTCGCCGGTCATTTTTGTTGTCGGTGTACTCAGACCGATCATCTGGGGCGAGCGCTTCTGACTGGTGGGCGTGGTATGTATTCACTGGCGGACTTTGCCTGTTTCAAGAAGTCGGCAATGGTTAGGTCCTGCGTCGCCAAGACAGCCGCGTGGCGAGTCTTTGCTTTGCACAACCATACCGTTGCCCTCGCAACAACGTCAATCACATCGGGATTTTCAAGAGCGTTAAGCATCCCGTGGATTTCATCTTTAGCTAAGAGCTGAAGATGCATGTGTTGGTCACGTTAAGGTCACGGTGTCTACGTATATTAGAGTAAGACCTATAACAGACTGAATTACTAACTTGAGACTGCTCCGTTATTGCCTGGCTTAAGGCCTGATTTGAGGTAGCCGCATGGTCAGTTCGCAAACACCAGATGCGCACTTTTCGCCGCTGCACGATTTTTACCCTGACTCAATCGGCCAACCATTTGCACCTCCAGAGTCTCTCAAGCAGACTGAGTCACCCGAGTCTTTCCAGCTGGGCGCTCACAATAGCGCAAGCGTCGGCTTTCCTGTGCAGCCCGGGCAAGTCGTTGGCAATCGCTACAAGATTTTGTCCCTGGTAGCTTGCGGCGGCATGGGAACAGTCTACAAAGTCGAGCAAGTCTATCTCGGCAAAGTGCTGGCATTGAAAGTCTTGAACACGCGCTGCGTATCCGATCTGACTGTGCGTCGCTTCCAGCATGAAGCGCGCGCCGCCTTCGGAATCGACCATCCCAACTTGATCTCCGTCCATGATTTCGGACTTTTGGACGAAAAAATGCCTTTTCTTGTCATGGATTATGTAAGCGGCCAGAGCCTCTCCGAGCGCATCCGGGCGCACGGCATGCTGACGGTAGCCGAAGCGGTGCCGGTTTTTTTACGCATCTGTTTTGGGCTGGGATACGCGCACGATCAGGGTGTCATTCACAGAGACATCAAGCCCAGCAACATCATGCTTGTGGATAACATATCGTCCAGCGAAGAAGGCAGCATAAAAATCGTTGATTTCGGCATCGCCAAATTTACCCAGCTCGAAAAAAGCGACATTCAAGCTTTGACGCGCACTGGTGAAGTATTCGGAAGTCCGCTCTACATGAGCCCGGAGCAGTGCACCGGCAGCCCCGTCGATTTGCGTTCTGATATTTATTCACTGGGATGTGTTTTTTTTGAAGCACTGACCGGCACTACTCCTTTCGTCGGTGCCAATGCGCTGACGACGATGATGCAGCACATGGGCGAGAAGGCACCATCCTTGAAAGAAGCATCGATGGGCAAGGACTTTTCACCCTTAATCGAGCAAATCATCGCCAGAATGCTCGCCAAAAATGTCAACGATCGTTATCAGTCTCTAGCTCACGTTGCCCGTGATCTCGCTCATCTTGAGCGCACTCTTGCCGACCCGTATTTGCTTGCCAATTCAGTTTTTGTTGAGGACAAACCACCAAAGGCGCCTCCTGCAGTCAGTGAGTTCAAGTGCTCCAGAGGCGGTTTTTGCCTGGCGATGGTTTGTCTGATAGTGGCAAGCGCAGCCCTGTCGTCCTGGCTTACCAGTCTCATGGCGAGCAAGCCGGAAGCCGCTCCAGAAGCCAAGGCGGCCGCCGGATACTCGCAAAAACTATTTTATCCGGAAGTACCAATCAAACGCATTGAAGAAGTGAAAAGGTTTGTCCAGTCGATTGAGCCCAAGAAACTCAAGAACAGTGTATCTCTGAATGCTCTTTTGAAGTCGATCGATGAGCAGGAAAAAACGCACAAGCTCAAATTGAAATTCATCGATATCGACGACTCGGCTCTTGAAGCAATCATTCGAACTAGAGGTGTAAAGGTTCTGGACCTGTTGGGATGCACGGTGGACAACGGCATATTGATCGAGCTTTGCCAGTTGCGCAATCTCGTCCACCTGACGATCAGTTATTCCAATTTGGATGACGGAGGTGCTGCAGGTATTGCTAAATGCGCTAATCTAAGTGACCTTATCGTCAGTTGGACGAACATAACCGACAAAGCTATTCCGTACTTCACTGCCATGAAAAGCTTGAGGAGACTGGAGATCGGCGGCATTGCTTTGACTCCTCTCAGCATCAGGTTTCTCGCCGGCAAGCAAGAATTGGAAAAGCTCGTGATGCGCGGCGCGACTGGTCTGGGTGATGAAAGTTTTGCGCCTATTGTTGACTCCAGGCTCAGGTTCATCGACGTTGAGTCCGTGGACGTTGGCGATCGCGCGGCATTCTACTTTTCGCAAATGCGAGAATTGAGATCGATTAGTATTGTCTCGACAAGAATTACTGCAGCCGGAATTGAGCAGTTGCTCACCAACAAGAAGCTGGTCGCTATCATGTATTCTCCTACGGAAAGTTTGAAAGAGTCAGATGTGCAATTGCTGGCAAAGAAATACCCGCGCTGCCGCTTTGCCAACACGTTGCAGAAAGGAGCAAAGACAATTTGTTTTTAAAAGTTGCGTGCGGCCTGAGCATTGAGGAGTGATTATGGGCAAAATCTCGTTTTCAAGCGCGATTTGCCGTCATTGGCGGTAGAAAACCGAGAAGCTTACCGGTAGTGATGGTAAATCTCTTATGACAAGTCTTTCTTGCTTGGCTGAACTCAATTAGACCAGGCGTTTTCTGCCCGGATAAACGCTGAATTAGAGTCCCAGTTGTCTGGCGATAACCAGTCGTTGAATTTCGGAGGTGCCTTCGCCAATTTCGCAAAGTTTTGCGTCTCTGAGAAAACGCTCTGCCGGGAAATCTTCGATGTAGCCATATCCGCCATGGATTTGCACGCAGAGGTTGCTGCACCGGCTGGCGATTTCGGAGGCGAACAGCTTCGCCTGCGAGCCTTCCATGGTGACCCGCTTGCCGTGGTCTTTCATCCAGGCGGCGTGATAGATCATCAGTCTGGCTGCATGGATTTGCGTTGCCATGTCGGCAAGATAGCCTTGAATAAACTGGTGTTTGCCGATTGGCTGTCCGAAGGACTCTCGTTGTTTGGCATATGCAAGGGCGGAATCGAAGGCCGCCTGGGCGATGCCCAGAGCCAGCGATCCAATCGAGATGCGCCCGCCTTCAAGAGTTGTCAGGGCTTGTCTGTAGCCTTCTCCGACTTCGCCTACGATATTGCCTTTCGGGATCTTGCAATTATCGAAAGTCAGGCTGGCAGTCGGCGAACCGCGCATGCCCAGTTTCTTTTCCACTTTACTGACCGAATAACCGGGAGTGTCCTTCTCGATGATGAACGATGAAATGCCTTTGCGTCCCAGGCTGGGGTCGGTCATGGCCATGATGATAGCCACATGCGCGTCGGTGGCGTTGGTGATGAACTGTTTTGTGCCGTTCAAAACCCAGTGGTCGCCTTCCTGCTTTGCCGTGGTCTTCTGCATTGCCGCATCAGAGCCTGTGCCTGGTTCGGTCAGAGCCCAGCAGCCGATCCATTGGCCGGTAGCCAGTTTGGGCAGGTATTTCTTCTTTTGCTCTTCGGTTCCGAAAAGCTTTATTGGGTTGGTGCCCAACGAACAGTGAGCGGCATAGCTCAATCCGGTCGAACCGCAAGCCCGTCCAATTTCTTCACAGGCGATTGCATAACTTCTGTAATCCAGTCCGAGACCGTCGTATTCATCTGGAACAAGAACTCCCAGGTAACCGAGTTTGCCCAGTTCTGTAAATGTTTCAGCAGGAAAACGTGCATTCTTGTCAACTTCTTGTGCTTTGGGAGCGATTTTATCAGTGGCGAAAGTGCGTATTGCTTCGCGAATGTCTTGATGTTCCTGGTTTAAGAACTCTCCGTACGGCAAGACATCGGATGAGTTGAGGGTAGTTGCCACGGCAGTTCTCCTTGAATTGACAAATGTCGCTCGTCAACAGCTACAAGCGATTTGCGTCTACAGATTGCCCAGATCCTATCGTGTAATGAGGCAAAACCGCCAGGATTTACTAATTTTTCACTAGTTGCCGCTTTCAGGCTTACTTTGAGAAGAATTCTTCGATCGCTTGAACAATGCGGTTGGAGGCCTGACCGTCGCCGAAAGGATTGACTGCGGTGGACATCTGTTTATAGCTGTCAGGGGTTGTGAGAAGCTCGCGGGCTGCTTGGACGATACCCTCCTGCTGGACGCCGACAAGTCTGGCGGCGCCGGCTGTGACTGCCTCAGGGCGCTCGGTGTTAGTGCGCATGACCAGGACAGGTTTTCCAAGCGAGGGCGCTTCTTCTTGAATACCGCCCGAATCGGTCAAAACAAAGTTGCAGCGGCGCATGGCATAGACAAACGGCACATAATCCAGGGGCTCGACGCAAATCAAGCGGTCGTGTCCGGCGAAAACAGGTTCGATAGATTCGCGAACTATGCGATTTTTGTGGATTGGATAGAAGATCTGCACGTCGGGAAACTCTTCTGCAATCTCTCTCAGAGCGCGCGCAATCTCCGTCATCCCCTCGCCCCAGTTCTCTCGCCGGTGCGCTGTAACAAGTAGCACTCGATAGCGCTCGAAGTCGACCTTTGCAAAGAGGTTAAGGTCTACTTTTGTTTCATCCAGGCGGCGGGATGTGTCAAGCAGCGCATCGATGACAGTATTGCCAGTCAGATATACATTTTCGACGATATTCTCGCGTTTGAGATTCTCTACAGCCAGAGGCGTCGGCGCGAAATGCAGGGTGGCCAACTTACCGGTCAGGCGTCGGGACATCTCTTCCGGAAATGGGTTGTATCGATCTTCCGTGCGCAGTCCGGCTTCTACGTGGCCGACCGGAATTTTCTTGTAAAACGCAGCCAGGGAAGCGGCCATCACAGTAACTGTGTCGCCTTGAACCAGGATCATCTCCGGTGCTACCTTTTCGAGAATTTCGTCCATCGCCTTGATAACCCGCGCGGTCAGATCGGCTAGAGTCTGACCGTGTTTCATCAAATCGAGATCGTGATCGGCAGCTATCCCGAACCACTTCAACATCTGGTCGAGCATCTCGCGATGCTGCGCTGTTAAAGTGACAATCGGTTCCAGATGTTCGCAGCGGCGCAAAGCGTGGACGACCGGAGCAAGCTTGACAGCCTCCGGACGCGTTCCAAACACACACATCACGCGCCTTTTCATGCCCTGGATTCTAACCCATTTACAAACACAATTCGCGGGTTAAGAAGCTTGCTAAACCCAATCGAAACACAGGTGTTGTAAGGAGATGAGGCGGGGGCAAGTTTACTTGGAGACCACCATGGCGCCTTGAATCTGATAGACTCGTGGCAACTGCATCTGGTGCTTTCAAGAAGGCAAGAAGCAAGTCAAGTCTCAAAGTTCTGAGAGATGGAAACCCGTTAAAAGTCTAGCTTTTGCAAAAATTCTAGACCATTGAATTCTAGACCAATCGCATATCGCCAGAGGTTGATGTGGACGTAATTGTTGAAGGAAAAATCACGCCGGAAGAAGGCATCGATGAAGTCATCCAGACCGTCATCGATCTCAAAGACGTTAATAACGCCATTTTGCGAGTCACATGTTCGGATTCCGATTTGCAGGGACGGGTCGCCTTTTCGCAAGGTGGATACATCCTGGGCGGACAGGTCGCCGAGTCGGGCGAGACCGGATATGCTGCCGTGAAAAAACTTCTGGAAGTGCGCAAAGGCAATTACGCTATTCTCGATCCGGGCCACACCTATGTGCCTGAGGTCAATCAAAGTTTGTGGATCAAAGGCGAAAAGGTGATCGACCGTCTTCCGACATTGCCTGAATCTGTTGATGACCTGCTCGATGCAAACCCGGAAGATCTGGCACAGAAAATCGAACATAGTCCTATCGGCCGCATCGACATCAAAACCGATCGATCGCAAGACGCAACAGGTGCGCCAGCTACGACAGTCGAAGACGTGAAGAGCAAAGCTCGCCAATTGGATCTTTCGGGCGCCAGAACTGTTCAGCAGTTAATCATTTACGCAATTGCGGCAGTAGCAGGCGGCTACATTGCCATCAACTACGGCAGCGATATCTATTTCTACACGATCAAGTTTTTGACCGACATGGGTGTCACTCTCTAAAATTGCTCGGTAATTGAAAATTTGATGTTTTCCCGATGAAGGCTTGATGTTTTCCACGTGAAGGCTTGAGTGTTCGAAGTGTTGGCTTGATGTCCACCAAAGAAATTGTCTGCACCAACATTGAATTGGAGTGTGCTTGCCGCATACGGCGAACATTGTTCTTAGATTGCCGCGGCGATGATAAATCTTCGCCGGCTCAAATATTAGACAGTGAGAAACCTCTGCTAATTGCTTTCCATGGAGGGGCTGGTCAGCCGGAGCAAATGGAAAAGTTGACCGGCTTCATGGAAATGGGTAGCGAGAATGACTTTTTTGTCGCCTATCCTGAGGGTGTAAATCGGCATTGGAATGATGGTCGAGATTTGCCCCGGCGTCGTGAAATCGATGACGTCGAGTTTTTAGTTAAACTTGTCGATCATCTGCGCCAATCGTTTCCCGTGGACACAAAGCGTGTCTACGCCTGCGGTATATCCAACGGTGGATTTTTCACGCAATACTTGGCCGCGCGTGCGCCGGGTATTTTTGCAGCAGTTGCCTCTGTTGCAGCAACGGTTCACGAACCGATGTACAAGGGAGTGAAACCTGTCGAGCCTGTGCCAATCATGTTCGTCGTCGGCAAAGACGATCCGGTGGTGCCTTTTTGTGGTGGTGAGATTGAGCTGGCCAGTCGAAAAGCCGGACGCGTCGTTGCCGCAGAGCAATCCTTTGAGTATTGGGTTGCCGCTAATGATGCCGAGCTTCGTTTTATTGAAACTGAACTTCCGGTGCTTCGTGAGGATGATCCGACCCGCGTCTTAAAGCGCGTCTATCCGGCGGGCGAGAACGGAAAGCCGGTTGTGGCCTGCATCGTCGAAGGCGGCGGTCATGCCTGGCCTAAAGGTTGGCAATACTATCGAGAGCGCTACATCGGAAAAACCAGTCAGCAACTGGATACAAGCCGAGCAGTCGTCGAATTTTGTTTTCAAAATTCTAGGTCTGACTAGGTGGCTTTTTCTCCTTTACACCTACAGCGAAATTCTTGAGTATTTCGCTGTAGGTGATTTTCGAAGCATCGGCGCCTGTGGTGCTTTCGCTACACTGTGCAGAAAAAGCATTTTGACAAACAAAAAAAATTGCCAGCCGCTGGGGCTTTGCGGCTTCACCTCTACAGCGAAATTCTTGTGATTTTCGCTGTGCTTGTTCAGTCGTCATTTTGTGCTCTTTGGTAAGCAGCTAGCATGATGCGCGCAGCTTTGTGAGTTTGCGCTAATGTGTTCGGCACCGGTTTTTGGAGGCACGGGCAGGCGCAGATTTTTGAGTAAGCTCAGCGAGCTGCACATCTTCGCTGTTACAGTTTCGTCCCATGGAAAAAGTGATGGACTGTTCCTTTTGTTGAACCTTTCGGGAGCTCGGCGAGCCTCTAATCTCACGCGTAATATACGACGCGCGTCTTTTTGTTTTTTGATCACTGCTACATGATCTCGTTAAAGGTGTTCTTTTACCCCTTAGCTCTTCAGGAAGATTAAGCAGGGCTCACGAGAATCGCGCTAGAGATTGCTGCCGTTTAACCTTGCGGTTTTCCCCACTCAAGCCAAATTCACTCAAAGGCTCGCGCGTCTAACTCACCTCTTGAAAATAAACCTCGTAAGCTTGATTTGGTGGGAGTCTTGAAGATTGATCATCAGCTCTGCCAAGTAATTCAACGTGATCTTGATCCCCCATAAGGTCTCATACCACTATTGCTTGACAACTGGTTTTTCATTAGGGTGACCTCATAGTTCTTTTTTCACCACAAGCACACAGAGGTCCATCACTCAATCGACCCATTGCCATTCGGCTACAGGCAGTTTTCTCCCTAGCGCTCGCGCTGCGGTCAAAACCTCCTCATCCGTTCAGGCTATCCGCATAAAACCCGAGTCTCAGCGCAAGCAAGAGGTAACGGTTAGCACAGCGGTGTGGCATTGGTAGTCAGCGAGCACGAAGGTGGTAGTTTTCTCCCTTTCTGACCTTCGTCACCATCGAAATCTATGCCCCCAAGATGGTGAACTTCGATGCTCAAAGGTGCCTGCCAATTGGCAGCCGCGCTTTCAGTCGCCGCGTTTTGCACCGGTGGCAACACTGACTGACAACAATCGGGACAATCAGGACAGCAAGGCAATGCCGTGTAATGCGCAAACAAAGCTGCCTGCCGGTTGTTTTTCTGGGAAGTGGAGACTGGGGCATTCGGGCTCCCACTGCTGCCATAGGGGAAGGGAAACCAGGTAGCAGCCCAGTGTCGTGTGGTTTTTAAGTTCGCTTGTCGCGGCGCGTTTCATACGCCCTGCTTGTTAGCGACGCCACTCGACACACCGCTAATTAACTGCGCGATTCGGACTCAGCCAGAAGCTGATACCGGGCGCGTTTTTGTTCAACTCAAAAACGAAAGGAGGTTACGCCATGTATGGACTCAAAAGTCCGGCTCTGTACGTTGCGTGGCGTGACCGCCCCGCCCGACGGCGCCGATTCGACAGACAACACAACACGCGTTACTCGCACACCACTCCGGAAAGGTCTATCCGGGGTGCAGTGGCGGGTTTCGTTTTCATTCACTTAACAGACCGAAAGGAGGTAAACAGCCATGTCTAAGAAACCATTCTCAGTTTCTGAAAGCGATTTTGCAGCGTGGCTCGTTTGCCACCTGCGGTACCTGTACCGCAGCATCGGAGTCAAGAAGTCGCAGCCGTCACTGCACAAGGTGGTCGGTGACGCGACTCACGAAGCCGCTGCTGAGGAGGACGCAACCGTCCGCGAAGCCATTGTCGCCAAGCACGTCGAACGTCTGCCTGAAGAGCAGCGTGCCGAAGGCAAGGTGATGATGGAGGCGCAGATCAAGCGTGCCGACAAGCACGAGGAAGATGAAGAGCCGGTCATCGGTCAGGAGAAAGAGAAGCTCGAACGTTGGCGGGTGCCTGGTACAGACCGGGAATTCGTCATGAAGTCGGACAAGATTGGCTGGGGCGTGGACGATCTCAATCGTCAGCACCTGCGCATCACCGACATGAAGAGCGGCTTGAATCCTGATTGGTTGATCTGGAAGACGAAGATGGAGCTTTCGATCGCTCGTATGAACCTTGCTCGACTGGAGAAGAACCGGAACGCTGTTGCGTCCCGTGTTTCCCTTCTGGAAGAGGAGGCAGCCAAACATTCAGGCAGCCAGAAGGTTGCTCTGGAGAAGAAGCTGTCTTACCAGCTGGATGTGCTGGACAAGGAGTCGGCGAAAACGGAGGAGGCGCTCATCGTCGTTAAGAAACTTGCGGCTAAGCTCTCAAGGTCGATCCGCAAGTTCGAGCGCGTGCGTACGCAGTTGTTCTTCTTCGCAATGGTGGCCGAGCAGACTCGCGACTACCACCATGCTTCGCAGCTGGTTGCGCAATTCCTCGGTGAAGTCACCAGGGAGGAGCGTGCCAATGTGGAGCAGCTGAAGAAGGACTACCAGAAGCACTTCGGAGAGCCGCAGCGCGAGCCCAATCCAAACGGGTTCGAGTTCTGGTATCAGCCCGAAATGGGAGCTGAAGCATTGGAGCGTTATCTCGAGCAGATTCCAGCGATGGAAGAAGCCCGTGAGAAGCGCGATGCCGAAGCGACCACTGGTAAGCATTGCTTCGACTGCGACTACCGCGACTCTTGCCCGGCTTTCCAGGCTTGGCAGGCAGCGCGCAACGGCTCCAACTTGATTGCGCTTACGGTGAAGAAGCCTGAGGCGGGCAAGCAGGAGAAGACGGCGTGAGCATCTCGCACGCGAGGCCAATCCGGGTGAAAGCTCGGCTGGTTGCGTGTGCTGATTTGCTTGCCAACATCGGGCGGCTGGGCATCTTCCGGGGTGCTCAGCCGTTTTGGTGTGTGTTCAACATCAAAAGAACGGAGTGAAAATCATGTCGAAAAGCGCATTCACATTCTCAATGATTGGCCAAACGACGGTCGCAAAGAGCGAGGCTCCCGGTGCTTTCGAGTCCGACATGCGTCGCCGGTTCGGCGACGACCAAATGGTCGTTTTGAACTGCCGCGAGGTCGGTGTTCCGGATGGGCACATCGGCCGGCTGATCGGTCACCCGCAGGGCTACCGCACCTACGGTGACGACCGCAATCCGCCGGAAGGACTGCTGGCCATGCTGGCTCTCGGGCGCATGCAGCAGGGCGAACAGCCGTGCATCTTCCTCGACGACCCCGATGTGGTGTCGGTGAACTAGGCGCAGCGTTCTGGGCGTCTGATCACATGTAGGCGGCGCCGCCCGGCATCGGTTGCTTCGGCAGCTGGTGTCGGGCGGTTGCCATTCTTGCGACAAATTGCAGGCGTTCGCGCCTGTAACAAGGAGTCTTTATGTGGGCAATCAAACTCTCCAATGGGCGCGGCCACGTGGAGTGGTACGAAACCCTGTCAGTTCGCACACAGGCCGATCGCAAGGCCGACGCGCGACGCTTCAAGTCGAAGGAAGAAGCCGACCAGAGGGCGGATTTCTGCCAGCGCCACGCAGACGCGTTCTCGGGCGCTTTCTTTGACGAGGGCAAAGGCAGGTACACCCTGACGGCGACGGTCGAGCCTGTTGAAGAGCAGGTCTGACCGGCGTCCTGAGAGCACTTGCTAAACAAATCTAGGAGCAACCATGAAAACAAGAAAAGCTGCGGTGATCATCGCAGACACCGGGTTCTCCGCGGATTCGCTGGCGGGTGCCAAGCGTATTCTCGGGGTGTACGACCTGGTCCAGCGCCGAGTCATTCTCGGCAATCCCTACGTGACCGATGCCACCGACCTCGGTGCCTTTGCCGGCGACCCGCACAAGCACGGAAGTTTTGTGCTCAAGGCGGTCCTGGCTCAGGACCCCGATGTGCCACTGGTGCTCATCCGTTCACATGACCCGGAAGAAGGCGTCATCCGTACCAGCTGGCAAGACGGCAAGCCGGCTGCCGACGGATGGACGGAAGCTTACCTGTGGGCGGTACGTCTGTGCCAACTGCATGGTCTGGCTTCTGTCGCCAACTTCTCCTTCGGGCGAGTCTTCCACGCCGCCGATGGTACGGGCTGGGATGCGTTCCAGTTCGCCAGGGTGGTGGGCGAGGGCAAACCCGGACACGTCATCGTCGCCGCCGCCGGTCCCGGCGACGGACGCGCTGTGCATGCCGCTTTTACTGCCGACGCTCAGGCGCCTGCGGAAGTGGCTGTGCAGCAGGACAGCACGACCAGCTACAACTTCTGGACGAAGGTCGCCTCCGTATCTGACGAAGATGTGCAGGAAGACTGGGTTCTGGAGGTCTGGCGTGACGGTCGTGTGGTGATGCGGCAGGATGGTGCGTTCGTTCCGGTCAACTTCTGGAACGGTCGCAAGCAGCTTCAGTTCAGCCTCGAGGGCACGGGCAACGTGACTCTTGTGGTGCGGCTGAAGGAAGGTGCAAGCGGTGAGCGTGGCTTCGAATGCTGGTTGCAGGCGGGCGACGCTCGTTTTCTCAACCACGTCGATGACACGTACATCGTGGAGCCGGCTGCTTTTCCGTCGGTGATTGCTGTCGGTCTCAAAGCCGGTAAGTACTCGCCCAAGCAGAAACTGCCCGGTCACAAGCCTGACGTCCTCGTAGATGGCGGAGGACCAATCAGTTTCCGTCTGCCGGAAGTCGTCATCAAGGTGGCTCGGATTCTGGAAGACAACGGCGACCTGGATGCCCTCCAGGTGCTGGCGTTGCTCGGAAAGTATCCGGTGCTTGCTTAATCCCGTGCCGGGCACACGCTTTCGCGAGGAAGCGTGTGCTTCGGCATTTCAACCAACTTGAAAGAACTCGGATCCAATTGGGTTGTAGATGAGGCTCGATATGAATGCATACAAAACTCAGAGAATCTGGGCGATTCACGCAATCGCTCTGGTCTGCCTGCTGGCGGTGAATTTCACCAGCGAGCTGGCGACGTACTCGCCTGTGGACTACCAGCGTTTCATGTTCGTATTCGGGTTCATCCCCGAGCTGGTCACGGAAGGCGCCAAAGCGTCGCAATGGGCAGCCGTCGGCATCGGCATGATGCAGTCGGTGACCTACCAGTTCTTGCACGGCGACCTGTTCCACTTCACCGCCAACATCATTCTGCTGTTCATCTTCGGACAGCGGGTCGAGCGGTACATGGGCGGGTGGCGTTTCGGGCTGTTCTACCTGGTAGGCGGCATGCTGGCCGGCTTCGGCACGTTGCTGCTCCGGGATGAGCCGGCGCTGGTCATCGGTGCATCCGGTGCGGTGTCGGCAATCATGGGCGCTTATGTCGCACACGTCTACCTCACTCGGGGCAAGACGCGCCGGGATGTTGTGTTCGGCACTGTCGGCACACTCTACGTGCTGTACATGCTCGTCCAAAACATCTTCGGTTTCGCTCTTGTCCTGTCCGGGGATCTCGTGTCGAACGTCGCCTTCGACGTGCACATCGTCGGGCTGTCCGCCGGCTTCTCGATGATGGTCTTCAGCATCTGGCGGCAGACGCGGCGCAATCGCATCCGCATCACGCCTGAGGCCCACACTCCGGCATAACTGAAGGAGAACACCTATGTCGAAGGAAATCCGCTTCCTGACGGTCGCCGAAGTGGTGGCCCAACAGGAGCTGCAACTGGCCAAGTACGCCGGAGGCGTGCCGGGCATTCGCGACGATGGCCAACTGGCTGCTGCCGTGGAGCTGCCCGCCATGACCTTCGGCGACGACTACCTGCTCTCCGGGCTGAACGCGATGGCGTCCGGTTACCTGACGTACCTCGTCCGGGACCACGTCTTCGAGCAAGGCAACAAGCGGGTCGGTCTGGCATCTGCGCTCGTCTTCCTGGCTGTCAACGGCATCAAGGTCAACGCTTCCAACGAGGCGCTCACTGACCTGGTGATGAACATGGCTTCGGTGGGCGGCAACCGTGAGTCGGTGGAGGCGTTCTTCGACGCTCACACCGAAGCGGTCGAACCAATGTCACTGGACGCGGCCAGCGCGTGGATGCACGGAGCCTACGCTCCGACGTTCATCGAGCTGGCCAAGTAAGGTGGCGTCACAATGCGGCCGTGTGCCCGGCGTTGGTTGTGGGCGTTTCCAAACGCCTGCAGCCGCGCCCGCGCGCCCGGTCGTTTCCCCCTGAGTACGCAACAGCTCTCAGCTGCTAGTCATCAATTCGGCGAGGTGTTCTCTGCCGATCAGCGTGCAATCGGGATTTGGTCATGAAATTTCGATCCAAATCACCAACAAAAAAAGGAGGTAACCATGTCGCTCAACTTGAAGTTGAAAGAGTTGATCGCGCTCAAAGAAGAGCGGGATGCAGCTCGTGAGCGCTGGCAAGCGCTCCTCAGTCAGAGTGACGAAGGTCACTTTGCGGCACGCCGAGAACACCTGCGTCTGGACGATGCCTATGAGGGCAAAGTGCAGGAGTTGTTCCAGCTCGTCATATCGCTCTGCGATGAAGGCTGTCTGGAAGACGAGATGGAAAACGTGACGCGTGAAGACAAGCCGGTGCTGGAGCATCTTTTGTCCGAGCGCGGCATGCTCGCTCTCTTGTATGAGGACGAGGACTCAGGCGGAAACGACCTGGACACGCTGGTGCCGAGATGGCGCGCCGCGTCCACTAACCTGGATGCGGCTCAACGCCTGAACATCGTTCGCCAGCAGGAGGGGCAAGAAGGTTTCGACGGCAGGCTTGCCGAAGAGACTGAACGTTTCCGTGTGCCCGAGGCGTTTGCCCGAGCCGTAAGTGTCCTGCGCCAGCTGCTCGGGTCCATACCTGAGGACGACGCGCGTGACGCCGATGACCGGCTGGCTGATGCCATCTGGTACATGGTGCGTACGCGCCGCAGTCGCCTGGACAAGGCGGCTGAAAAACTGCAGAGCGTTCTGCAGAATTTGTTCGATTCCGGAATGCTGGATTACGCGCTGTCCGAGCTGGATTTCGATCTGGCAAAGGCGGTTCGTGATGCCGTAGCCGGTGGTTTCATCCTGCAACGGCAGCTCCAACCGGAAACGAAGCCTCAGGCTCGCCCGGTCGAGCTTTTGGACAGGACGGACACCGAGGCGGACGAGGACGAGTACTAGTAATTGCGACCCCAACTGAGAAAGGAGGCCGATCATGGACATCCACTCGGGTGGCGCTTACCCGGCTTCCAAGCTGACCAACTTCGCGCCCAACGCCTTCGTCTTCCGCGGCATCACTGTCGCAGGGATGGAGGGTCTGTTGCAAGCGTTCAAGTTCGACAAGCCGCACATGCAAATCCACGTGTGCACGCTTTTCGGAATGGCAGCAAAGAAGCGGGGGGCAAAGCGCAACTGGCGTCGCGACCAGACGCTCTACTGGCAGGGGCAGGAGTTGGATCGGCATGGTGCCGAATACCAAGAACTGCTCGACGAGGCGTACATGGCGATGTTCACTCAGAGTGAGGGGGCTCGCCGTGCGCTTTTTGCCACGGGCAACGCGACCTTGACGCATTCGATCGGGAAGAAGAAAGAGTCTGAGACGGTGCTGACCGAGCGTGAGTTCTGCTCACGCCTGATGCGCTGCCGCAGTCACTTTCAGGCGCTCGAGAAGAAGCGCAAATAGCACGAAGCGCAACTGGTTGCAGCCACGCGCTGGCGCGCTGCTGTAGAAGACAACACGGAGGGCGAAAGCTATCCGGGGAAGGCTGCGGCGCTTGTGCGTCGTGGACCAGCGCTTGAGGTGCAAAACCTCTTGAGCCGTTCGTTCAAGTAAGTGACGGCAAGGCGGCGACAACGCCGGAACAAGGGCAGGGATATCGAAAGCAGGCGAGTGAAAACTCGCCTCGATTAAACGCGCCGTTACTTCTCGCTTTCAGGAGAAACGGTCATCGAAGAGAGGCTAACTATGAGTACAACATCTGCAAACAAGTTCAAGGTGTTCGCCGAGGCCGGCGACATCATGGGCTTCGAAGTGAGGGTAATCAACGAGGAACGGCGCCTGCTGGTAGGCGAACTGGACACCGGCGAACGCTGCGTGTGCCCGTTCAGCCTGCTCGGCGCGGACCGTCTCGGCAGCGTCCACGAGCCACATGGTGATGAGCCGGGCAGCACGTTCTGCGTGCGCGTCCTGGACGTCATCGTGGAGTTTGGCGGACGTCGCCGCATAATGGTCAGCGAGAAGCACGTCGAAGAGCGGCTGTTCCACCAGCATCTGGACCGGAACACTGCCGAATCCGAAGTCGTGCCGACCAACGTGGTGCCGGAGGAAGTGCTCGCGAGTGCCCGCCAGAAGCGTGACCTCGGTCACACCGTCCGCGGTGTGGTCGTCGGTGATGCGCCGGGCGGCGGCAAGCGAGTGGACATCGGCAAGTTCATCGCCATTCTCTCCCGGGAAGATATGTGCGCAACACGCGCAGACTCTCTCCGCAAGGGCGTGACGGTGAAGCTGAAGTTCAAGGACGTGTCCGAGAACGGCATCACTGTCACGCGCAAGGGCGTGGCGTAAGCATGACCGAACAGTAAGGGTGACCGACGAAAGTCGGCTGCCCGCGCCGGAATCGGTCCAATCTGAGAGGAGTCTGAAATGAATCCGACTGGGTTTTTCGTCGCGCTGGCAGTCGCCATCATCGCCGTGAACGGACTCTCGCTCCACCTCTACAACCAGGTGCGCAACCTGGTTTGCGAGAAAGCGGGGGAAAGTGAGCGGCTGGTCGGCGACAACGTGGCCAGGAACTACGCCAAGTACTTGTTCGGTCAGGTGATGGCGGGCAGTTTCTTCACGCCGAACACGGTCGCCATCGGCAATCCCGAGAACGATCGCATCGTTCGCGCCGTCAAGAGATCGCCCGAGTATCAGCGCATCACGGAGCTGGCCTCCTGGGTGCGCAACCTGCCGATCAACTTCGTGCCCTACTGCGTCTAGGCTGACGGCGCTCTCTGACGCAAAGACAGAGAGAGCGCTGATTCAAATGAGAGGAAGCTATGTCATGGAAATCATCACAAACGTCTACCGCGCGCTACCCTGGTGGCAGCGGCTGTCGTTCTGGTACACGCGGCTGTGCGCCATCCTCCTGCACCGGGGGCAGCTGTACGGCACGTATCCGTACCAGTACCACCTCGACAGAGTAGTTGGGGTCGCGGTCCGCTTCGGCGTCACCGATCTGCCGTTCTTGAAGTCCTGTCTGGGTCACGATCTTCCCGAAGATCAAAAGACCCCGGTCTGGCTTCTCAGGCTGATCGGCATGGGCAAGCAAGCGCGCACCCTCATCTTCGCCGTCACCGATGAGCCCGGAGCCACGCGCGCCGAACGCAAGGAGAAGACCTATCCCAAGATAGCGTCGACTTTGCGCGCCGTCGTGCTGAAGCTCTGCGACCGCATCGCCAACGTCGAGGAGTGCATCGGCAGCGGCAACTGGAGCCAGCTGGCGAAGTACCGTGCCGAACAAGCGCACTTCCGCCAGATGTGCTTCCGCCTCTGCGACCGGGAAGCCCGACCGCTGTGGGCTCACCTGGACAAGCTGTTCGCGGACAACCCCACCAGGGTTGCGCGGACGGCGTAAGCGGAAGAAGTAAACCGGCTCGCGGCAGGTGGGGCTTCGGCTCAGCCTGCCGCTTGTCGGTGAGCTTCAAATTGCTCATACGGTTACGCGTTCGTGCATACGGGCGCGCGTGTGGGCTTCTGGCAGCTCATCGACTTGAGCTTCGCATGTTCAACCCGAGGAAACGAAAAGGATCCTTATAAATGAAAATGTACAAAGCCCTTACCCAGGCCGCTGTCCTGGGTGTTTTCGGTGCCGCCAAGCCTGAGACCGGCATCCCGGTCTTCAGCGATGTGCTCGGCGATGTCGCCCACTTCGCTCTGGAAGACTCCATTGCCGATGCGGTGGAAATCTCAGAGGCTCTGGAAGTGAAAGAGCCCTTTGCGGTCGTCGTCCACGTCGAAATCGACGACAACCTGATGAGCGTGCTCATCTACAAGGGACACCTGGCTCGCAACGGCGCCGACAAGTACGGCAAGGAAACCTGGCGCATGGACAAGCATGCGGCAGCGACTATCAATCGGGTCGCGCTCGTGACCGTTTCCTACCACA
>JADZFV010000564.1 GCA_020854255.1 Candidatus Melainabacteria bacterium
CCCGCACCTGCAGAAGCGCATATTGCAGCAAAAGGTCCTGGTATTTTTCATATGCATCCAGCAAAACATCGTTGGTTGTAGTCGAGACAGAAAAGTTGGAGGCTTTTGCCTCGTGCACTGATCTCAAAAGCCTGAAGACATCTTGTCCCCCATTGAAAACCGGCAGATAGATGATGTTGTAGAAAGACGGCGCGTCGGAGCGGCCGCCATTGAACCATGTGCGCGAATTTGTGTAGCCCGTGGCCATGTTAGGCAAGAGAGAGCCGGCCGAGGCGACGACTCCAAAGCGTTTGGATCTGAATTCAGTCTGAGCAACTTTGATGGGCAAATTATTCTGCAAGGCTATGGAGAGAACATCGGTCAAAGTCGTCGGCTCCACATAGCTGGCTTCCAACCGAATCGGGGGTAGTGGTCCGGAAGCCGCCGTTAGACTGGGCAGCTTGTCAGGTGGGATGGGCACTAGTTTGACATCTGTGGTTTCAACTTTAGGTGTGTCAGGTATGTCCATCTGCCTTCTGAGATCGACCGAAAATCTCGTATCTTCAGGCGGTGCAGGAGGCAGCGGAATGTTTGGGGGCGGTCCTGCTTTGTCATACGCATCGGTTCTGTCTGCGGCTGCAGTTTTCATTGGCAAGCCGAAGAAAAGTGCGAGAATTAGCTGGGCCACAAGCAAACGGGCAGCACAAACTCTGATAGGACTGCTGCGTTCATTACTCTTAAGCCTCTGGCTAATTAACATGGATTCCCTGAAGAAAAACGCATGCCCTCTTTGCAACGAGGCAAATTAGGCGCTAACCGTTATTGTCTAAAGGGAATTGTAGCGGTAATTTGCCTTTCATTCGTTCGCATGCTCAGTCCTTATGAGTGTTCTTTCAGAAATCAGTTGGTTGAACGATTAGCGGTTCAGATTGGTTGTTCCAAAAGTTTCGCTCTGAAGAACTTGTATCTTTGTTGCCACTGTCTGCAATACCATACCGACAGGATAGTGTATTACTCTCTTGAGAAAGCGCTGATTAGTTGAACTTGCAAAAGAGTTCTTAGCGAGTTTAGTGACGAGGCCTCAATCGGTAGCCGACTCTGGAAATATTCTCGATAACTGAGGACGACAAATCGTCTGTTTCATCCACGACTTTGCGTATACGTCGTATCGCCACCCTCAGCCCTTCAGGAGTAGCGTCGGAATCATAGTGCCAGACTCGGGCCAATAAGACATCGGCACTGAAAATTTCGTTCGGGTGGCGCATTAGAAATTCAAGTAAGGCGAAATCTCGCGGCAAGAGGCGCAATTCTTTTTCGCCGCGACTGATTTTGTAATTGGATGGGTCAAGGACAAGATTTCCATGGCTCAATACATTCGACTGCAAAAGCGGCGGGCGTCTTAACAAAGATCGAACGCGTGCCGCCAGCTCCTTGAGATGGAAGGGCTTGGTTAGGTAATCGTCCGCACCGGAATCAAGCCCCTGCTCTTTTTCCGCAAGCTCGCCTTTTCCCGTCAACATGATTACAGGTGTGGTGCCGCCATCTGCTCTATATTTTTTGAGAATGTCGATACCGGTCATACCGGGCAGATCCCAATCTAAAATTATGACCTCGTATTCGTTCATCTTGAGGGTGTTTCGTCCATCCAACCCGTCGTGAAATGTCTCAACTGTATGATGCTCGTCGCTAAGACTATCACTGATGGTTTCAGCCAAATCTTCGTCATCTTCTACGAGCAGGATTTTTGCCATTTCTTTGTGCCTATCCCACCGACAACCGAACTTCAACAAGGGCTACGGCTCAAATATAGCTTCTTGAAAGCTGTTTTTCGGTGCCATTCGCTGGGGATAATAGTGGCATGCGATGGCACCTTTCCCTCACCACTAAAGTTCTACTGTTTGTCTCTGTTCCGCTTTTAATTCAGATTGCGCTATTGGGAGCTCTGGCGACTTTGCAGAGTCAGGCGGAAGAGGCATTGAAATCATCGACCCGAAGTCAAACAATATCAGACATTATCAATCGGTTGACATCCGATATTTTTGAGATTGTGGAAAGATATCGAACTTATGAGGCGCTTGAGAACGTGCCTTTTGATGACGATCTTGGCAATATGATGTTCAAGCGAGTGAGTAAAGACTATCAAGAGCTGAGGGAAATCACAAAAGATCAACCTGATATTTTCAGTGCCGTTAACAACTCCGAAAAAACTACTTACGAGTCTTTGCAAAGGTTCCAGGCAATAAAGAATGCCCTGCGTGCAGCGCTTCCAAATACGAAGAAAGAGCGCATTCTGATTGCTCGCAAGTTTCGCGCCAGACCGGATGACGCCGTATTTCAGAGATTGATTGAAATAGGAAAAGAACAGAAGAGATTATCGGAAAGGGCGCCTGAAGAGCAAGCCGATTTTCGTCGAAAGGCGCAAGTGGTAATGATTTTCCTTGGTGTTTTTGATCTGCTGCTTGGAATTGCTCTTTCACTGTTTTTGACGAGAGGGATTACGACACGGCTCCAGAGAGTAAGCGACAACACTTTTAAGCTAGCCGGCGGTTTGCCGCTTCATCCAGTTCTTCAAGGCAGCGATGAGATTGCCACGCTCGATCAAGTTTTTCACAAAATGGCATTCGAACTTAAAGAGGCTTCTCGTAAGGAACGTGCAGTTGTTGCAAACGCAAGAGATTTCATTTGCACGATCGACTCCAATGGGCGATTCGTGGCTGCAAATCCTGCTTCTACCACTTTGTTGGGGGTGAAAACTGAAGATCTACTGGGCCAGCATGTCGTCGATTTGATCGTCGGTGTTGATAAAGACAAGGTTTTGAATCATCTCGAGGGTCTAAAGCACGAGACCGCGCCGGCACCTTTTGAAATCGAAATGCATACTGCCTCAGGTTCAACGATCGAAACCATCTGGTCTGCTCACTGGTCTGATGAAGAAGACTCCGTCTTTTGTGTCGTCCACGATATAACTGACAGACGCAGGGCGGAAAAGCTCAAGCAAGAGGTGATGGCTATGATTACGCATGATCTGCGATCGCCATTGTCCACGATAAATAATGTATTGGACTTTTTCGAGGTCTTAGTAACAGGGGGCAGCGATGAACGAGGGCAGCGCTATCTGAACATGGCCAGGCGCAACACTGATCGCATGCTCACTTTGATTAACGATTTGTTGGATATCGAGAAGATCAAGTCAGGCAATATGACCATTGAGGTTGAATCATTTGCATTGGAGACTTGTCTTTCGTCTTGCGAAGGACTCAGCGCTGGATTGGCCGAGGAGATAGGGGTAAAACTTGTCTTTGAGCCAACTGATTCTGTAGTGGCAGCAGACCAAAAGCTCATCGACAGGGTTCTTTCCAATCTTGTCTCCAACGCCATTAAGTTCTCACCTAAAGGAAAAACTGTTCGCGTCTCAAGTCTGTTGGACGGAGATTTTGTTTTGATAAAGGTAGAGGATCAGGGTCCAGGTATACCAATCGATCAGTTGGAATCGGTGTTCGAGCGCTTTCGGCAAGTGCGCGCTCCGGGTGCAAAAACTAAAGGTGGCTCCGGGCTTGGTCTGGCAATATGTAAGGCGATCGTCGAATTGCATGGTGGCAAAATCTGGGTGGAAAGCACAAGTAGCGGCAGCTCCTTCTTCTTTACCGTGCCATTGGCTTCAACCGGCACTGCTGTCGAGTCTTGAGCAGCTTGCCTGCCTTTAGTAATGCAGCCGTAACAAACTAATCACTGCGCGGTAATTTTTCCGCTCTATCTTCCTTGGCATGACCTCGTTGACGAAATTGCGCGGCGGAAATGTTCGCTGGGCGCACCACTTCGATATTAGGAGTAAAACCCATGACCTACGAATTACCAGGCACCAATGAAGTTTCTGAGCGTATAGGTTCTTATACTCAGTCGCCTGAGAGTGAAACTTTGCGCCAGGAAGTAAACGAATTACTAAGCAGCTATTCCAATCTAAGTGATCCTGTAGAACGGCAGAGTATTTCAGATGCTTTGCGCGACTCCGGCACCTTGCCGTCACTGGCGCTGGTCGAAAGCCCTCGGCTGGACGTCCTGGGCGACTCTGATGGAGTGACGATGGATGATCTCGATCATATATTATCCGACCCGGATCATTTTGACCCGACCACGCGCCTTGCCGCTGACTATGTCAAAGAAAACTTTGCCAGGATTGAAGAATCAACCACTGACCTGTGGGGATGGGACACCATCGAAAATAATGAATTCGAGGCATACAAAGAATATTATCAACCGGGAGATGCAGAAGCTGCTGCAACGTTGACACCCTGGGATACCGATGGTGACTCCACCTCGGATAATGACGATCAATCAGTGCCGAGAGAGGTCGGAGAGATGGTCGATGATTTGGATGAGCTGCTGGCCAGCTCCAGTCCCGACGCTCAGAAAGTTTTTCAAATACTGGAACAGCTAGCTGCTTCCGGCACCACGGAAATTACATTGCACGACAAGGACGGAAATGAGTTTACTGGCAGAATTGCAATGGAGGCGATAGCGCCAGGCAGCGATCGCAGTTATCTGCATCTTTTCGTTCCTGATGCATCCGGTGCTGAGAGAATTGCACTCAGAGCCGTTGCACAGAGAGGAGCCTATAGCCAACAGTACGATAGTAATGGAATGCCTGTTAGTTTTCTAGGCACCAAATTTGGTGAATCAGGCAGGATCAACGCCAGTTTTTGAAAGTGAGTGGAATCACTCCGGGGAAAAACAGCTTCGCCTCAAGCGAAGCTGTTTTGTTGTGTTCGTTTGAGGCATTATTCTTTTTTTTTGCAGTAATGCAGCCGTAACAATCCAATCACGAGGCGGTAATAAAACACCTCTATCTTGACTTATATGAAGCAATTGATGAATACAAAAGATCAACCACCAGTCAATGATATGCAGGTCAGCAAGACGATATTCGAGGTATTACAAATGAATGAGATAAGTTATGTTCCGCAGGAAGCAGCTAGCAGGCAGACAGACGGAGTGGAAAATAGTAAAGGTCAGGCGGCCGTGCATTCCGCCAACGCCTGGGAAGACATTGCCAATTTGCCTAAAAAGCCAGGTCCGCAGGCAAATGAAAATGACAATCTTTCTTTTTCTGTAATCTACAAGGATGAAGATTCGATCACTCGTTGTATTGGTTCTTCAGGACCTCAAGGTGACGTGCTCAAATGTAAAACTGAGAACATTGAGCCGCTTCCAGGAAAGCCAGCTCCTGAAAAACCTACTACTGAAAAACCGGAGCCGGTGACGCGATGGCCAAACAAGCCGATCATTGCAAGACCAGGTAAGTAAGGCAAAAGGTTGTAGGTAATGCGATGTTCGGCAGACTTGTTTGAGCAAAATCTGTTGATTGTGCCCCAAGCTCTCAACTGATCGAAAGGAGATTCAACTGCCCCTTTTGTCTCTTCTTTCGGTCATTCGAGACTGGCTCAGGCTTCAAATATTCATTCATAGAAAAATTCAGTTTCAGCAAAAGAGGTAATTTATATGCGTGAGATTTCCATAGACAATGTCACCATAGAAAGACATCCGTCTCACCCGGTGCGTGACGCCTTTGTCGGTGGGCTGGCAGCTTCTGCCTGGGAAACAATGAGGGAGAATGCCATGAATGCGGCGCGATCGATCCGCAACGATGCCTCGTTTTCCGGTGAACTCTCAATGGACACTCCCACCAGCGGTACCGAATGTAAAGACGGTGGCACTTGCATGACCGGCAGTAGGCTCAGTGAAGGCATGGAAAAGGGTAGTCATCCCCTTCTAAAAGCCGGAATTCTCAGGCATGTGATTCGAGATATTGGCGAAGAGCATGGACTTAGCCCTTGTGAATTGAAGCAAGCATTTGGCAGACACCTGATCAGACAGAATTACAGAATCAACCGCAGGTAGAGCTTGAGAGATGCAGACATTCGATCGGCGATATTGCGCTTGTGTGGCATCGAATGTCTCGCAATTGTTGTGACACAATTGGTCTATTTCGGATTGCCGTCTTTGCCTAAGGTCAGAATTGGAACAGTGATTGTCGGTCCGGTCGGCACTCCACTTACAGCTCTGCGCAAGAGTTCGCGCGAAAGCACCGGCACCGGATTCGTTACTTCAACATGCACCTGGAAGTCATCACTGCCTGGATTTCTGGTGAAAAAGACGCGCTTGATCTCTACTTGATTGTCTACTTGAGCAAGAGTGCTTATGTAGCCCGGCACATCCAGTTTGACCTTGATGCCTTTGATGTCCTTGATTTCCGGATATTTGCCTTCGCCCAATGTCATGCTGACTGCGCCAACTTCAATACTGCTCAACTTGATGCCTGCTGCCAGTTCTCGTTTGTCGGGAAAAGGCAAATCGACTGTGCCTTCCCTATCAATTACCAGCCTGTCGCCCGATACTTTGGAAATACTCTTGACTCCGGCAACTGCTTTGTCTACGAGTTTTGCGGACACGTGGTCCAGTTCGACTCCACTCATTGTCAAAGCCATTCTTACAAGCTTTGCCGGATCTTGCGACTCGATTTTTGTAGGCGGTAAGTGTTTTAGCGCTTCATTGATTTTGACTATTGGTGATTCGAGCGCGTTTTTCGCCCAGACTGCTTCGAATTGATCTTCGCGCCTGGGTTGGTAAAAGGATTCAACCGCTGAAGTCTTAAGATGCTGTCGCTCGCGAGCGTTAGGGTCGAAGTGCGTCGGGCCCTGCCGCGGGTGGCAGCGAATGCACGCCTGGGGATCGGGAATCTCTTTCA
>JADZFV010000565.1 GCA_020854255.1 Candidatus Melainabacteria bacterium
TCCGATCACGAGGCCCCTGACTGGCGCAATTCGAAGCTGGTCATGTCCATGGGCAAAAACCTGATCGAAAACAAGCTGGCCGACAATCATTTCCTCACCGAGAGCCTGGAGCGCGGGTCAAAGATCATCGTTGTCTCTCCTGATTATCAGCCGACCAATACCCGGGCCGACCTCTGGGTGACAATCCGCCCGGGCACCGATGGTGCTTTCCTTCTTGCCGTGGCAGCCGAGCTTATCTCCTCAGGGAAGTTCAAAAGAGACTATGTAAGCGGCTACACATCGCTGCCATTTCTTATCAGAGAGGACACAAAAAAATACCTGCGCTGGTCGGATCTGCACTCTGACGCCGAAAAGTACGATCATTCCATTAAAGAGCGCGAAGCCAGGAAAGAAAAATATGTAGACAAACAGTGGTGGGGAGATTTCGTTGTTTATGACGAGACAGCCAAGGATTTTGTGAAAGTCTCCCGCAAAGAGATCGGCAAGAAAATGACTGCTGGAAAGCCAGCCTTGCTTGGTGAGTTCGAAGCGACACTTGCCGATGGAAAGAAAGTGAAGGTAAAGCCTGGATTCCAGCTGCAAAAGGAATATTGCTCGTACTTTACGCCCCAGCAGGCAGCTGAGATTTGCCAGTGCCACCCGGACACCGTACACAAAGTAGCCAAGCTTTTCTCCACAATCGGTCCGGCCGCCATTCACCAGGGAGAGGGAATCAACCACTGGTTCTACCAGAATCTTACTCAAAGGGCCGCTTATCTGGTGCAGGCATTGTGTGGCAACCTCGGGCAGAGCGGCGGCGGTGTGAGCAACTGGTCGGGGCAGTATAAAGGCCCGAATTGCGACGGAGTGTTTAAGGTCTGGTGGCAAACCCCACTGGACGGCAATAATCCACCCAACCCGGAATATACGAAAAAATGGATTGATTACCCGCAAATAAATCCGGAGCACCGGCATGTCAACCATGAAACAGGCAAGGAAGAAGTCAGTTATGTCCTGCACCACCAGCCGATGTGGACGGGCTATCCGATGTCCCTGGCCGGAAGATTTCCGCTCGACCCTGTGAAGGTGCGGTGCTTTGACCGGGTACGCCGTCGCGACGGATCATTTTACGACCTCAAGAAAATTACCGATATCGACCGCAGTCTCGATCCGGAAGGGAAGGTGACGAGCGGATACAACTACCTGCTCAACAGAGGGAAATCTTATTGCTACGCGCCGCCCAAACTCTGGTGGACTTTGCATTGCAATTTCCTTAATCAGACGAAGGGCCAGCCTCATGTTTTGAAGAGCCTGGTCAAGCAAGATTACGGAAGGGACAAAGATCTGACCGTCGATCCTAAGAATCCGGCATTTCATTATCTCGATACCGTCATCACAAGCGATATGGAAATGACCTTCACATGCGACCACTCCGATATCGTGCTGCCGGTGCCGAGCTGGTTCGAGCTTGACTACCCGGATATCAGCGTCGGCCCCCCTATGCCTTTCATTCAATTGCAGCAGGGCGTGATTCCAAAAACTTGCCAGTGCAAGCAAGATATCGACCATTTCGCCAATGTGCTCAAATGGATGGATAGAATTTATGGGGAAGACTACAACCGCAAGTGCACGTATGCAGCCACCGCTTTTCCTCACATTCTTCTAGGCGACATCGACGAGGCCCGCGCCAGAGGCGACAATCAGCTGGTTGATAAAATCGTCAAGACATGCGAGGGCTATATTCAGAAAGTTCTTGATGCCGGCACGTCGACAAAGGGACTTACTGTCGAGCGCTTGAAGGAAGGTCCGGCCCGCCTGCATTTCAAGACGTATCCCCGGATTCCGTACTGGGACTGCGTGCATCTCGACGAGCCGGTGTATACCAAAACCGGAAGATTCGAATTTTACAAAGAGGAGGACAAATTCCTGGCTCTCGATGAGAATCTGTGTGTTTATAAAGAGTCGGTCGAATACACGCCATACGGTCCGGGAATGCAGTGGCCGGAGGCGAAGAATTTCAAGAATCCGCTCTGGGAAAAGGGCTATCGGTTCTATTACAACACTCCGCACGGGCGCCATTCCGTGCACTCATCCTGGCGCATGGCCGACTGGAATCTGATCTGGAGCAGCGACTTTGGCACCGCTCGCAATACCAATATGAGAGACTATGAATACAGCCGGGAAAACAACGGCGACCTGAGCAAGAATTTCAAGTCACCGCTTGCCGGTGAGCCTCAATTGGAGATGAATCCTGAAGACGCCGCCCTACAAAAAATCGAGCATGGAGACTATGCGCTTGTCTTCAACGATCGAGGCAGTTTTATCGTCAGAGTCAAGATCAATTCGCGCATGCGAAAAAATCAAGTAACCATCTATCACGGCTGGTGGCCAAAATCATTTGTGAAGGGTAGCTGGCAGTCTGTCACGGGATTGTATATAAATCCAATCCAGGAAACCGACGATATGGTGCACAAAGTTGTATCCGGGCAGGCCCTCGAGGAAGGATACAGCCCGCAAAATTGGGCGCCCACAGGGGTGAATCGCGATTGCGCCGTGGCGGTCGTAAAAGTCTCGTCGCTTGAAGAAGCGCTTGTGCTGGGGCAAAAATATGGCATACCCGATCTTGTTGAAAATTACATAGGACGGCAGAGTCCCGTGCACTCCGTGAACGATCTTCCCGATGTCTGGGTGGCCAGCAATCGAACATGGAAAGCGCCGAAATGGGAAGCGAAAGATTTTTCCAAGTCCGACTTGATGAAAAAATTCGCAAGCGGCGCTGTTCAACCCGAAGGCACCTAACTGAGAGGCTTTAAAACATGAGTCGAGTTTGGAACGAACAACTCAAACGCTGGACGACCTATCCGTATGATCTTCCGGAAGAGTACGACTTTCAGTGGTCCGCCGTTTTCAATATCAATCGGTGCATCGCCTGCCAGACCTGCACGATGGCCTGCAAAAGCACCTGGACTTTCGGCAAGGGGCAGGAGCATATGTGGTGGAATAACGTTTCCACTAAACCTTTCGGCGATCATCCTCGAGGATTCGACGCCAAGTTGCTCTCCATGCTGCCCAAGGGCAAGACTATCTTCGAAGCCGCCCCGGAGGGCGAGCGCGTGCTTGGCTATATTCCCGATGATGTCGATTACGATTATCCCAATGCCTTTGAAGATTCGACCTGCGGCCCGCATATCGGTGCCGGACAGTTTCAAGAAATAAACGTCTCGAAGAGCCAGACGCAAGACAAGCAATGGTTTTTTTATTTGCAGCGCATCTGCAATCATTGCAAAAAACCGGCATGCCTTGCCGCCTGCCCGAGGAAGGCTATCTATAAACGCAAGGAAGACGGCATCGTACTCATCGATCAAGAGCGCTGCCGCGGTTACAAGAAATGCATCATGGCCTGCCCCTACAAAAAGACTTTCTACAACACTTTCACCAAGACCTCGCAAAAGTGCATCGGCTGCTACCCGCGCGTCGAGCAGGGTGAAACGACACGCTGCATAGCGGCATGTGTAGGAAAGATTCGCTTGCTCGGCAATATAGAAGACGAGAAAAGTCCTATCCATTACCTGGTGCATAAGGCCAAAGTGGCACTGCCTCTTTATCCTCAATTCGGCACCGAGCCTCAGATTTATTACATCCCACCGCGCTGGGTAAACACAAAATTCCTGGCCATGATGTTCGGCAACTATGACGAGGGGAAAATCAAACACGCCGTCAAGACATATATGAACGCACGCCATGATGTCGAATTGCTTGGCGTATTGCAGCTGTTCGGAACCACACAGCAGATCGTCGGCAGCTACGAAATCATTAATCGCAGCAACCCGAAAGAGGCGAAAGTGAGAGCCTTCGATCTCAAGGGACAGGAGCTCTTCGTGGTTCCTATCTATCCAAAAGTGGAAGTGCACCTCACCAAAGACGAGCAGTTGAATATCACCGATACCGAGAAATTAGCGTCGCTGGACATCCGCCACGACACCAATACTCCCTGGCGCAATCAATATTGAGGAGAAAAGCATGAGAAGCGCGAAAGAGCCGATTCCAATACTTTTGCTGCTTGTGTGCGCCTGGATGATCGCCGGGACATTTCCTGTGCCGCTCAGTCTTGGCGCCTTAGCCGCCACTGCCCCAGCCAAGGGAAAACAAAAGGTGGACGCGAATGCAAGCGTAAAACCAGGTCAGGCTGTTTCTTCAAACACCATCGAGATGCGCCAGTCGTCAGCTTCCGGAACCGAGGTGCTCGACCCCATGCATCGCTCATGGTCATCAGCTCCCGCTTCGTCCATAGCTCTTCAAGCTCAGAATGTGGTCACCCCCTATGGTGGCGGGAGCATTAAGGCTGTTCTGGTGAAAAGCTTGAGACTGCCTTCAGGGGTGGCTTTTCGTTTTGAATGGAAAGACGACACCAGGGACAATGACACGGTTCATCAAACCAAGTTCAGGGACGCGGTAGCCATTGAGTTTCCGCTCGGCACCACCAACGATACCGTACTGGCAATGGGTTCGCCTCACGGTCCTGTAGATATCTGGCACTGGAAAGCTGACTGGGAGCCGGATGCTCCGGTTATGAACGAAAAGCCCTATGAAAAGGATGTGGACAGCCCATCGATTGGCTCGGCGCAATCGCTCTACAGGCGCTTGCATGTCGACTCTCCGCAGGAGGCCAATACCGCTCAGGGCGCCGGGGGACCAGCCAGCGGCATGTACAATCTTTTCCCGCAGTCGGCGCACAAGAGCCCTGTGGAAGACATCGTCGCAATTGGTATCTCGTCTGTGACTACCAAGCCCGAGCGCTTCCAAACCTTGAAAGGAAGAGGTATATGGCGCCAAGGCAGCTGGCACGTGGCAATTTACAAGCCCCTGCCGGACAAAAGCGATGACACCTGCCCCCAATTTCTTTCCGGCAGCTCAATAAACACGGCAATAGCAGTATGGAATGGAGCCAGCCAAGATCGCAACGGCATGAAATCGCTCTCGAACTGGACGACGCTCAAAATACGATGAGCGAAAGGTTCAACTTCTCTCTTTATCATTCTTAAGACAGTCAAGAAAAATGAGGACCGGCAAATATGACCACAACTGCAATCGACACGCTAACCAGCCGTGCATTGCTTTACAAGCTAATTGCCACTGGCTTTGACTATCCGACAGAAAAGCTTTTGATGTCCTTATCCACTGAGGAATACTACGATGGATTCGTCGAGGTAGTAACGCCTCTGGGCGGGCGTTTGCTTGAAATCACAAAGGCGGCCAGCAAGAAGGTCTTACAGGAAGCGCGACTGGAGAAATTGGAAGCGTTCGAGATCGAGTACAACAGAATTTTTCAGCTGTCTCACGTGGACGCCTGTCCCCTCACCGCCAGTGAATATATGAAAGGCGAGAGCCGTCAAGCAATGGCAGTTGCCCAATTGAGGGGTCTGTATAAAAGCTTTGGAGTGACGACGCGCCCGGCGCGCGAGCCGGATCATTTGAGTATTTTGTGCGAATTCATGTCTTTACTGTGCGCAAAAGAGTCGCGCGCTCACAATGCTGGTGTTCAGCAGAGAGTCGATGACTGTGTGGCTGCTCAGACGATTGTGATTGAGGACTTTTTAAGCTTCGTGCCTCTATTTCAGAAAGCAGTCAGCGCTCACGCACGAAGAGAATACTATCTATGGATGGCGGCAGTGACAGTTGAATTTATCGCGCTGGAAAGAGAGTTGTTCCTACTGAGCACGGGCTCGCATAAACGATAAGGAGACGACCATGGAGCAGTTCATTCATATTCTTACGGCGCCCGACAATATTCCGATTTCAGCAATGGTGATAATCATCGTCTGGGTTTTATATATTTCCTACCAGCAAGCGACCGAAAATGATCGGATGCTGGACGAAGGGCGATTTGACGACATGGTTGAGCACATGAAGATGTGACTCGACAGGCAGGAAAGAGGCAATGAAAGTTTCATTCATGAAGCCGGCGAAGAAAAAGGAAGTATCCCCAGGCTCTTTTCTGTCGTCCGCGAAACTGACTGTGGGACTGATTGCCTGCCTGGTCGCACTTTCGATTGCCGGAGCATGCTTGCCGCAAATAGGTCAAAGCGATCGCTCTTTAGTTTCAGGCGTCGGATTTGCAACGACTGCTCCCCTCGTTGCGTTTTTCGGATTGCATGACGTCTTCAACTCCTGGACTTTCATCGCATGCGTTACAGCGCTTTTTGTTAACTTGTTCGCCTGCACGGTTCTGAGAATGCCAGCGAGAATTCGGGCTCGTTTAAATAACGACGACTTTTTGCATGCCCCCCAAGTGGCATCTCTGCCAGAGTCGGTCACAATTTACTCGCCTTGCTCGGCTGAGAGGGTGCTGGATTATTTAAGCGAACACATGAAAACGCTTGGATATCGAGCGATCGTAAGGGGAAACTCCGCCATTTTTCAAAAAGGCTCGGCCGGTTGGCTGGCGGCTCCCCTGACACACCTGGGCTTGTTTGTTCTTCTGATTGGAATCTTGATTTCAA
>JADZFV010000566.1 GCA_020854255.1 Candidatus Melainabacteria bacterium
ACCGCAAAACAGTCTCAGCTATCGGCCGGGACTTTTCGCTGAGATGGATTTCCTTTAAGTCCAGAGGAACAAGCAGCCTGATCATCTTCACCGCATCGAGACGCTCTACCTCATGGAAGACGGAAGCCGGAACATAAGCGGAAGGGACGAAGTCCAGCTCGAGCAGGGTTCTTTGCATCCTTGGCGAGTATGCGCTGACATCGACGTCGATGAACTCGACAGCCAATTCTTCACGACACTTTCTTTCAACTTCGCTCAATAAATGGCGAATGACATGATCGTCCATAGAAATGAGCTCGAATATTTTTGCCGCCTTCTCAACCTGGTCATGGGTAAAACCAACCGCGCCGACAATCTGTCCCTGCCGTTTGGCCAGAAGGTAGGTCGATTGCCTGGCCAATAATTTGAAGACGCCATAATGGAGACGCATCGGTCCGAAGATTTCACGATTTTTTACCCTGCCTCGCTGAATGCGCAACAGTGAAGAATATCCTTCGGTGCTCAGCTCTTCGATTTCGTACTCGCTGTCGAATGGATAAGGGGCTGAGTCTTCGTCTATAATGGCATCACAGACTATACCGCAATTTCCCATAGCGGCATGGGCAAGCGTATACACCTCTGGAATTATCCGCGGGTGGTTGCGTCGCAACTGAAGCGCATCTCCAAAATATTGCACCATAAGAACAATAGACTCTCTGTAGGAAATGAGAATCTTCTGAGGCATAAAACCGACGGCAGAAAAGCCCTGCCTCTCCGATATTTTCTGGGTAAATGGATGAATCAATCTGGCGTCTATCAGTCCAATTTGCAAGCGCTGCCTGACTCGATTCAATCGCTCTTCCATCAATTGAGTCCCCACACCGCTGTTTCGGTGAGAGGGAACAACAGCCAGGCGCCCGAACTCTCCGGAAAGATCCGAATATGCCCCGACGTTGTATATTACGCTGGCTGTTCCCAGTAATTGCTTAGTCTCCGGCTCTTCGGCCACCAGAAGAAGCGTATCGTCGGTATAGATCATCTTTGTCAGAAGATCGACGTCATAGAACTGAGGATAGGCATAGTCAGCACCATAACAGGCGCGGAAGATCTCGCTGATATCGACAGCATCTGAGGGCTTTGCTTCGCGAATCTCGATCATGCGATGTCCTCAACCCACTCTCAGTGTTTCACCGGCAGTTTTAGCCACCTCGGCAAGATATTGCGCTCCCACCAAAAGGCACGCTTCGTCGAACACAAATTTACTGGAATGCGCCGGAAATACACACCCTTCAACCTGTCCGCCAAAACGGACATAACAACCGGGCACCTCGTGAATATAAAAACTGAAATCCTCGCCGCCCATATTCGCCGTTGCCATAGCCTCGACCCTCTTTGATCCGACAACTGCCGCGGCCGCTCTTCTGGCGATGTCCGTGGCTGCAAGAGTGTTGGTCAACACCGGCAGGCTCTCAACGATTCGGCAGTCTATCGTGGCACCATGCAACTGCCCCACGGACTGAGCCATCCGAAAAAGTGCCTCGTGCAAATGTCTGCGCACTTCGTCGTCTTGCGTACGGATGGTGCCCTCCATGTGACAGCGTCCAGCTATGACGTTTGACGCTGTGCCGGCCTCGAATTTCCCGACAGTGACCACGGACGGATGGGCCGGATTTACTTCGCGCGAAACAATCGTTTGCAGCGCTATGACAAGAAGACTACCGGCAATGACCGCATCTACGGTTTCATGTGGCCGCGCGGCGTGACCGCCCTTTCCGGTTATGTCGATGACGAATTTGTCCGCCGAAGCATTGACAACGCCGTCGGTGACGGCGATCACTCCGGCTTTGAAATGCCTGTCGATATGCCCGCCAAAAATCATGCCCACATCTTTAAGAGCACCATGCTCGATCATTTTCAAAGCACCGGCGCCAAGCTCCTCAGCTGGTTGAAAGAGCAAACGAACCGGAGCAGGCAACGCACTTTCGGAAGCTAGAATCTCGGCCGCTCCAAGCAGCATGCTGACGTGTCCGTCGTGCCCGCACGCATGCATGTTTCCCTCGATAGAGGAGGCGAATTCAAGATTCGTCTCCTCATGGATGGGAAGAGCATCGATGTCTGCCCGCAAGGCGACAACAGGCACTCCCTCAGTCCCCGGAATATCAGCTATAACGCCTGTCAGTCCCGGCAAACGCCTGTGGGGAATTTTAAGTTCGTCCAAAACCTCACAGATTTTTTCGGTTGTTCGCTCCTCGCGCCAGCCCAACTCGGGAAAGCGGTGCAGATCTCGCCTGATGCTCACCAGTTTATCGCTCAGTTTTGCATACGATACGGTGACCACAAGAGTTCTCCTTAAGGGCGTTCTAAATTGAATGAGACAGAAAGTTTCCGGGAGCAACAGATTATTCTAGACTTAACACTCTTCGAATCAAACTTTCTGTCAGGCAAGACGCTATAGAAGGTGTCCAACTCAATTTATGGCGGCGGAATTATTTGGACTGGTTCAAAATCGGGACAGGCTCAAGCTGAGCATCTGCTTTATCAGGACAAGCTCCTCAGGCATGCGCGCTTTCAATCGCTCGAAAAATTCTGTGTGTGTCTCCAGCTCTTGCTTCCAGAGCACGGTATCGACGCTCATAAGCCCTTCGAACTCTTCCCTGTTGACAAGAGACCGCGGACACCCCAACCCATTGCTGAAGTGCTTTATGCTTTACTGGATACTTCAATTCTACAGTTGGCGCAGGTCTGGCTGCAACTGCCTCGGTAGTCGGCATTTGATACAACTCCTACATTCCAGACCTGGAATGGTACAACAACCGGACGCCTCTTTAACCCATCAATCGGACTAATCCTCATGATTGAACACGTTCAATAAGGAATTTATGCAATGTCACTGAAAACAAAACTCACAAGTGTCGCTGTTGACTCGGCGCGGGACTATTTGCAAGAAAAACTCGAGAAAGTCAAACAGCTAGACTTGAATGAGGACGGCAAAAAGGATGTCGATCAAATCTCAGAACTAGTCATGCGCGTCGCAGCAAAAGTGAAAGATTCCATGGAGTCCACTGACTTTCCTAAGTTGGCATCAGGACTGGAGCAAGTCATGTCTGGCGCAAGCACGATCAGGTCTTCTGTGGATCGAGCAAAATTGGCCGATGCTTGCACCGAAATCGCTACCGGAATGAAACAGCTGGGCAACTTTCTGCAACTTGGCGTCCACGAGATCAAAGAAAGTAAAGCCGAAAAATGAAACTGCACGCCTCTGAATTCTGTTGCCGGTTGACGCACTGGTTAAAACATTGAGCACTAGCTCTTGATGTTGTAATTTATCACTGCAT
>JADZFV010000567.1 GCA_020854255.1 Candidatus Melainabacteria bacterium
AAAAATAGACGGGTCCCGGCGAGAATCGAATACAAAGATTCGACTCTGCCAAGACCGCATCTACCTGCCCAGTGTTCCGCTTAGTCGTCGATGAGCAGCGGATTGAGCAGCACCTTGTAGTCGCCGGAATGCCGGTGTTCGGCAAGCAAGCGACCCTTGTGCCACATCTCGAAGACAAAGCCGGGCGGCAAGCCTTTGAGCTGGTGCTCGAGCGGTGACGGCTCGATGAAGGCGAAGCCGTAACGATTGTCGTAGAGGCTGTCCTTCACCCGTGCATGAGCGCGGGCGATCGCCGTCTCACTGACGGGCAAAACGCGCGTGTTGAGCCTGGAGAGCAGATACCAGAACCAGTACGCGTTCAGGCACTTGCGCTCAGCGTAAGCGAGAGCCTCGGGCGTGAACAACACGGCGAGGGCGTCTTCGTGACCCTTCACCGTAGTGCCTGTCAATTCCGATGCAAACGCGACAAGATGCTGGGCTTCCGCCCTCACTTCCTGCCACTTCTGCGTGAACATCGGATCGATAGAACCATGTGCGACCTTTTCGGCAGCGAGATCTCGAATCTTCGCCACCAGCTTGGGGTGCACATAAGGATGCAATGTCTGCGACATAGGTGACTCCTTATTTTTATACAAAACCACAGCTAAGCCGCGGTCTCAGGGATCAGCCGATCAGCGAATAATTGGGCGGGAAAACGAAACGATGCTTGGACGGCGTCACAACATCGATTGCTGCCCAGCATGTGCTGCACGAGGGCTTCAGCCCGGGCGAACTGTTGTCTGCCTGAACGAGCCCGCAGCCACCACATTCGATGCGCCCGTCTTGATGACGGATGCCGGAATTCGGTGGCGTCTCCGAGGTGAGAACATCGGAGGGCAATGAATCACCCCACTGCTGATGCGTGTGATGAGAGTACGGGGAATTTCCGTTGGTCATTTTTGGTTCTCCCAAAAGGATGTTGAACCGCAATAAATGGCCAGCTAGAAAAGGAGGTTAGGCTCAAGCCAATGCCTGGACCGGTCGTCAAGACCTACTACCGATCATAGTTATGGCTCTTCAAAATTTTTGCTGCATTCTTTGGGTTCGCCTGAGGCTGTGAAAAGCCGGCGGACACAAGAAACAGGGCAAAAACTTTGAAGAAAAAAATGGCGAGCCGTAATTCGAAGGCGGAATTACGGCTCGCCGAAAACCTCGATACTGTGCGAAGCCGACGACGCATCATCAGCTTGCGCCAGTACCGAGTGTGATATCACCTGTTGCCCTAAGCCTTCGGCTTCAGGTGTAGTTCAAAACCGAATCGGCTGAGAAGCCGACGGCGAGCTTACTTCTTCGCCTTGGCGTCGGTCTTGCTGTGCGTGCTGCCGAGGGTGACGGAGGCGTTCACGCCGCAGGACTCCGTGACGTCGTTCTCGTTCGAGGTGACGTTCAGGGTCGCAGCAGCGGTAACGTTCTTGTTCTCGGAGTCGCCCAGCTCGTTCTTGGCGTGGCCGGTGGCCAGACCGAGGACTTCGTCGAGACGGGAATCGCGCTTCGCCTTGTGGGTGTTTGCAGTGCTCATGGTAATTTTCTCCAATGTTTGGTGATCGTTGAGCTGGATTTACTCTGCACATCAATTTGACCGCGCGCTTCAAGCAGTGTTCATCCAACGCAGCCCGACCAGTGAGTTACCGACTTCCGCAAGGAAGAGAAAGACTCAAAGGAGGAGCAGTATGGGTGATGCTTTCGAGAAGAACGAGGTACGTGAAAAGAAAAAGAGATGGCAGAAGTAACACCAGACTCTATGACCTGAGCAGATGACATCTCAAGTATATGAATGGCTATTTATAGTGTGCTTTATATCGCGCGGTATAAGCAGCCATAAGACTTTTGAGATATAAGCTGTGATCTTCACCCCCTTGACTTCCCGCTTACTTTATCTTGCAGCTAGCGCCGCTAGCGCACAGCCGTACAACCCCGCACTGGTTGCAAAGCGGCACTAAGCAGGGATTCCTAGATTTCATAAACTGCAAAATCGGCACCGTATCGTTGTGACACATATTTAGGGCCCGGCATATGCAGTTACAAATCAAACGCATACAATTCAAATTTGAAAAGGAAAGACTGCTAAGTACTTCGGCGGCACCATTGTGCCCTTACAAGCCAGTCTCGATGTATACCGACCGAATAGTCAAGAAAGAGCAAATGAGCCAGCCGAGTGCAGCTCACCAAGCTAGGCAAACTGTACTTGGTTGTGGTATTCAAGCGGTAATCGCTCAAAACCATGATGCACTGGCGGTTTCAATTGCCTCCTCTCGGCAATTTCCTTTTTCGCGTCGTTGAAACACAAAGAGAGCCACTGTTAGCTTCATAGGGTTTCTCTTTATACTTCTTTCTTTACTTAGCGCTTTGACTTCACTCTAAATCCCCTTCTCCAATCTCTCAAAGTATCGCAACCCCGGCCATCAGCTCGAGGTTGTGAAGGAGACGAGTCATGGAAAACAATCAAACTCCCGCTCACGACGAGAGTGTGAATCAAGCCGCCCTGGGCACCACTAGCGATGGCAAGAATGCCAGAGCTCAGACGCCCGAGGAATATCGCAAGAAGCTGGAGCTGCGCAAACTCGAGATCGATGTCGCCAAGGGCGAACTGGATCTCGACAATCTCTACAGCAAAGCAGACCAAGCTTTTGCCGACGGCGCTTTTGTCTACAACTTCTTCGAAGGCGTCAATGAAAAGAGCGTCAGTGCCTGCATCAACACTCTGGCGAAGTGGTCGCGGCTTGCTCCCAAAGCCAACATCACCCTGATCCTGAACACTCCCGGCGGCCTCGTCAAAGAAGGTCTTGCCCTCTACGACTACCTGACGATCCTGAAGATGGCCGGTCACTACCTGACGGTTGTCGCTCTCGGTCGCGCGGCGTCGATGGGCTCGATTCTTCTGCAAGCCGGCGACCGCCGACTGATTGGTCCCAATGCGTTTGTCCTACTGCATGAGGTGTCTGCGGGCACTTCCGGCAAGGTGAGCGAGATGGAGGAATCCGTCGAGTTCACTTCTCGCCTGCAGGACAAGCTGCTCAAGATCCTGGCCAGCAAGTCCAAGCTCACCGTGCGACAGATCAAGTCGCGCTGGAAGAAGACTGACTACTGGCTGGATGCCGACGAAACTGTTCTCGACGGACTGGCGGACAGAGTTCTTGGCACGGATCCCACCGATGCGGACTATGTCCGCTTCGCGTATCCGCTCAAGAAGAAGTCCGAAACCGACGACGGTAACGAGTAAGAGCGTCGCGGCAATTCTTAATCCGGAAAGGGGGTTTCTTCGCAAACTCCCTTTCCATCTCTCTTGCTCTCAACTCCTTTTGTGGGAGTACCGAAATGTTTAACCCAGATACCTATCAAACTGGTCGCGGCGCCGTCGTATTGAAGCGTGTCAGCGACCTCTCTCAGGCCCTTGTAGTAACATCGGCTTGCCTGGAAACCGTCGGCTTGCAGTCGATGGGTCTTCTCATCGTAAGCGGCAACGCTGCCATCCTTGCCCAACAGCTTGCCCATGCGGCAAGCGCCATGGCGGATGAAAACAGCCCCGCACCGGATTCGGTGGCAATTACTCTGCCGGATGGCCTTGATCTTTCGGCTTTCGCCGACTTGATCATCGACCACAGCCTCAAGACTTCGCCGCGCAACAGCGGAAAGCGCCCCTTCGGCGCCTACGAGTCCACTCTGCTGCTCGCTGACACCGGAGCCTCTCGCCAAGAGCTCGCCATCGCTCTGGAGAAGTGCGCAGAACACTTCGTCGGCGAGGCAGAGAAGCTCGCTGTGGTCGCGCAGACTGCTTGCAAGTCGAATGCTGCGCGCAATCGCAATCTGGCCAAGCTGGATTCGGTTCCGCATACATCATTTGTAAAGGTCGACTCCGACCCCGTGCAGAATCCACGCGGATTTTTCAGCGGCATCTTCACCGGCATCAAGAACTGGTAAGGTCACTTTAACCTTCAGGCGAGCGCTTCGAGAAAGAGGTTCTCGAAGCGTTCGCTCTCTTTTTTTCTGACGCTTTTTGTCATTTCAGACCCAAGACTCAAACGCTTTTTGTCATTTCAGGCACTTTTTTAGCATTTACGCTTTCTTATAGTAGTTCTTCAAAAAACCTGCGCCTTAGGATATTGCAGCATACAGAACAGGAGGGCGAAGAGCGCAAGCGACGAGAAGTCGGGATGCGAGTTGATACCACGAGTAGCGGCGGTTGAAGCGATAGCAAAACTCATTCAAGA
>JADZFV010000568.1 GCA_020854255.1 Candidatus Melainabacteria bacterium
TCAACTTCCAACTGAATGGCAGTTTTTTCAAACAGAAGAAGAACCCAAAATGACGCCATCGACATCAGTTGAAAATGAGAAAAACGCTCTGAGCAATCTTTATCTTGAGCCGGCCAAACTTGATTACCTTTCTGTAAAAACGCAAATCGTCATGGCTGCAATTCTTTCTTCAATTCTTGTTTTTCTCGTGTACTGGCAGACCCTTAACATTGGTTTTTTACACGACGATTTTCTTCATCTGGATTACGTTGCCAGAGCGGTTTTGAAAGCCGATGTTGACGACTTCCTCGCCGCCCTGCACAGCAACTGGGAAGGCTCCGATCTGATGCGCAGCTACCGGCCGCTCGTCTCCATATCGCTTTTCCTGGACTTTATTTTGTATAGAACAAATGCGGTCGGATTTCACCTGACAAACTTGATTCTTACTTGTGCGTGTTCGCTTTTTGTTGCCCTGATCGCCTCCGAGCTGTCCGGAGCATTCGGCAATAGAATGAAGGCGGTGACGGCTATCTGGGCGGCTTTGCTGTTCGCCGCCTATCCACTGCATGTCGAATCGGTCGCCTGGGTAACCGGCAGAGTCGATCTCCTCTGCACTGTCTTTTATCTGGCAGCACTTTACTACTTTTTACGCTTTAGATTACTTGATGAGCCCATATATCTCTGGCTCACCGCCGGCTGCTTTGCGTTTTCCCTGCTCAGCAAGGAAATGGCAGTGACTCTGCCTGTGGTTGCAACCGTCTTTGCATTGCTCATTCCGGCGCGAACAGATTTGACTGCGGCTAATGGCAAAAAGCGATTTGTGTGGCGCATATTTTGCCGGCCGTCCCGGTTGGAATGGCAAGCACTGGCGATGCTCTGGCTGACTCTGGCGGTGTTTGCCGTGATGCGGACGCTGGCTCTGGGCGATGCGATCGGAGGTTTTGGCAATCCAGGTCTGAGCGCGGTAATAAATACTTTTGCAAATAAGGCCGCGCTTTTGAAAATTGCGCTGCCCTCAAATGAAGAAGTGATGGCCAACAGCAAGTCGCTGATTAGAATTGCCCTGATTCCGTATATTGCAGCCGCAGTGCTCGCGGCTGTGCGCTGCCTGGTCACTCCCGCTCTGATTCGCTGCTTTGTTGCCATTGCATTGTTTGGTGCAATTGCTCTCTTGCCTACCTATCAGGTGTGGAATGTGGCCCCCAACTTGTGTGGGTCGCGGATGTTTTTCCTCTCTTCGGCCGCGCTTGCTCTTTGGCTGGCTTTTGCTTTCATTGCCAATGAAGACTGGATAGATAGAAACTCAGCCAGGCTTTTCACAGCCCTGGGCACTATTTTCCTTGTCTTCACTCTCGTCTTTTACGCATTTTTCGCTCGCGCCAATCTCTCGCCGTTTATTGAAGCTGGACGCCGGATGGAGACTTTCAGAGACCAGGTTGTTCAATACTCGGCAGCCTCGCAATTCGAGCCGGGGAAATTGTTGCTCTTGAACCTGCCTCTGGACTATCGCGGCGCTTCGATGCTGACCAGACAGCAGAACTTCCGGATAATGATGTCGGTGCCGTTTATGGAGAGTAATATCGCTGATCGTGTGGGCACCAGTGATATGGACTTCTTCTGCGATCATTCCTTTCACTCGGCAGATAAATTAAATGGAGCCCTTTTGACACCATTTGGAAGCAATCCAAAATTCTGGAGTGATGCCGCAGGCGAAATCCTGCCTCTGCGGATTCCTACGGGCGAAGCCGGCTTCCAATGCCAGTTTGACGATCTGAGAAGCGGCGCTTTGTCCCCCAGCCAGGCAAGAAGGTCGGACGGCAGGCGGTGGCATGCCTTCAATAGCGCCATTGCTCAAGTCGAGGAAATCGAAAACGGTGCCCGCCTGTATCCGGGTGATTATGGGCTGACCGCAAAGCAATACATCGAGCCGGTAAACCCGCTTTCCACTGCGCTGATCAAGGTCAAGATGAAGGTCTTAGCTATTCAGCCTGTAGAGCAAATTATCCATCTGATTCGGTTGACCTGGGACCAAGATCAAAATGTCATTTCAAAAGCCAAGCTCGCAAATCTCGTACAAACGGAAGAAAACGTTTTCGAATGCCCGCTCATAAACAACAAAGAGTGGCTTTTGGGTGGGGATGTAAAACGAGTCGGTCTGTCGCTTTTGCCGGCATCTTACTATGTAACCATAGAATCCATTGAAGGTATTGCCACAGGCGAATGCCTTCCCGAACTCTCGAAGAGCACACGAATTGGCTGGTTTCAAGTAAAAGCGACGAAAGTTCGCGATGCCTCGTCCATCCTTGTCATGGTTACCAAGCCTGATACCACATTTGATACCATTGTCAATGGAAATGTGCTGCGCAATTATCGCAATATCAGTCTATCTCCTGATGCAAGAAAGGTCGACTCACCGGATTCGTCGGTCACAGGGAAAGTGCAGCGCTGGTTTCATCTGCAACAAGTAGAGGGAACCTTAAGTCTGCCGCAAGAGGTCTACAATGATGGAAAGAGCCATGAGGTCGTCGCTATTGCTCTTGACAAAAACGGTAGGATGGTTGGCTTGCCCAGCCGGGTGCTAAAGGTAAAGTGAATCAATGACAAGAGGCATCCACAGGCGCAGCCCGGCAGCACGAGCCGCACTGAATGTGCTCTACCTTTTTCTGGGGGCACTTTCTTGCTGGTTGATTTACGAACTGAGGATTATCGTCATTTGCTTGCTTATGGCAATCACACTTGCCTCAGCAATCGCGCCCGTTGCAGAATGGGCGGAAGCGAAGAAAATCCCGCGCGTAGCTACCGTCGTTGTCATTTTTATAATCACAGCCTTGATCTACTCCGCTGTTGCTTACCTGCTCTTTCCGCCCATGAAAGAGCAAGCTCTGGCACTTTACGAAAACCTTCCGAAATATGTGCAGGGTCTGACGACAAAATTTCCTTCTCTTAATGAATATATCGGCTCGGACGGCGACCAGATGAAAATCGACCCGGAGCATTTGAAACAGATCGCTCCCAACGTGGCCAGGCGTACCTTAAGTCTCACGGCTGGTCTTTTGGGAGCGCTTGCAAACATGCTTCTGGTGGTTTTCCTCACCTTTTATTTTGTCGTCGAAGCCAATTCAATGTGGGAAAAACTCTTGCTCTGGGTGCCACCGCAACATCGAGAGAGAGCAGGCAGTTTGATCAAGCCATTGGGTATACGCATGGGCGGTTATGTGAGGGGGCAGTTGCTGGTCAGCATTGCGGTCGCCACAATTCTGGGTACCGGACTGACCATCCTGAAAGTGGAGTATTCACTGGTCTTGGGTGCACTGGCCGGGCTTTTCAATCTCGTGCCTTTTGTCGGCTCGGCAATCACAATGGTATTGTCTCTGGTGGTAGCATTCAACCAGTCGGTTGAGCTTGCTGTGCTGGTCTTTCTCCTCTTTGCACTGGAGCAGTGGCTGGAAAGCAATTTTATCGTTCCGCTTTTGTTGGGTAAACAGGTCGATCTGCACCCGCTACTGGTCTTGTTTGCAATACTAATTGGCGCCACTCTGATGGGCTTGCCGGGCGCTCTGGTAGCAGTTCCGGTTGCCGCAGCGCTGCAACTTTTAGCACAAGAGTTTTACCTGAAACCTTTGAATGCAGAAAGCACCGCAAATAGTGCATCTGCAAATTTCGATGCAATGGAGAGCAAGGCGGTCAATTCAGGCGAGCCCCAAACAGATAAACCTGAAACCCAGCCGCATCAAACAAATTAGCTGCCCGTGCCTATTGCAGTCTCTACGGTTTGATTGTTGCTCTTCAACAAACGAGCAAGTTCGCAGTTGATCCTATTGGGCAAATCAGGTCCGCCGTATATCAAACCGGTATAAAGTTCCACAGCGCTTGCACCGCCTGTAATAAAAGCATAAGCGTCGGCGCCGGTGGTGATACCGCCACAACCAATAATGTCCTGGTCTTTCTGTTTGAATTTATAGACGCGCTTTACCAGCTCGAGCGCTTTTGCTTTCAATGGTCTGCCGCTCAACCCACCATTTCCCATTTTTTGTACTATGTCTGCCGGAGTGGACAGCCCAGCGCGAGTGGTTGTCGTATTGCCAAGAACATAACCCCTTACACCGTATTTGCAGGCGCTTGCCACAAATGTCTCTAACAATTCCGGCGTGCTGTCGGGTGAGAGTTTCAACAAAACCGGCAATTGGCGATGATTGAGTGCTTGCACTCCGGCCAATATCTGGTCGAGTTCTTCAGTCTCCTGCATGATGCCTTCGTGCGTGTTGGGGCAGCTGGCATTCAAGGTGACAAAGGCAAGGGGCAGATCCTTTATGCACCCAAATGAGTGCAGCATATCAGCGACACCTTTCTCACCTCTGACTGCCGGATGATTGGTCTTGGCTATATTGACGGCAACAGGCAGCGAATAGCCTGCGCCTGTCAGCCTCTTAGCTACGACATCAGCGCCCTCTCCGTTCAATCCCAGGCGATTGATGACCGCTTCGTCCTCTACCAGACGGAAAAGACGAGGTTTTGGGTTGCCGGCCGACGATTGCCCGGTGATTGAGCCCACCTCGGCAAAGCCGAAGCCAAATCTGGCTAAACAGCCCGTCAGGAGTCCGTTTTTATCAAAACCGGCTGCCAGACCGACAGGATTGGAGAATTTAATCCCAGCCACCTTTGTGGACAGGCACTGGTCATGAAAGGGCCCGCCTGCCAATCCGGCCGCCAGAGGTGCCAGTTTAATAGCCAGCGTATGGGCGGCTTCGGGATCCATCCGGAAAAGAAGCGAACGCAAGGAGCGGTAACATAAAGGTGCCCAAATCGCCGCCTGACGCGCGTCTTTTTGCTCGATCTGTTCTACTGGTGCCGCATTCATGTCCGTCAATGCCTTCCGGCTCTTTTGCAGGAATCACTGTAAATGATAATGCCATGTCTGACATAGAGTAAGAGCTGATGATTAATTCGTCTCGTTTTAAGGGCAAGATATCAATGAAACTAAGCGGTCGTCTTACGGCCGATAAGACGGCACCATCTGACCTGTATTTCGGTTTGACACTTTGATAGAAGACTCAGGCAGAATTACTATCGACAACACCTGCAGTGAATGCGGGCAGCACTTTTCACCTGCCACCAAAATCTGCCCTAATGACGGCACGCGCCTGGTTGCAGTCAAACCGAAAACAGAAAGGCTTGAAAATACGATCAACAAAATGGTGCCAGCCGACTCGAATCAGCTGGCACTGTCGGCTGGTTCGCTCATGGCGCAGGCACTTTCTCAGGATCCGCCGCTGCGTGTAAAAGAGAAAAAACCAAAGAAAGAAACCGAGTGTTCGGATGAGGTTGTCTTTGAATCCGAGGAATTTCAAACCAAGAAATGCGATCTCGAATCTTCAGACGGCTCCATGCCGGCGACTTTCGCGCGTGAAACTGCCGCAAAGCTGATCGGGCAAATCGTCAACGGGCAGTATCAAATAGTGAGTGCCATCGGATATGGTGGCATGAGCGTGGTTTTTCGAGCCAAGGATTTGAAGCTGGGAAAATTCGTGGCGTTGAAAATGCTGCTTCCTCACTTGATGATGCAGTCCCACAGCATGGCGCGCTTTCAGCAGGAAGCTCAGTCGGCAAGCGCGCTCAACCATCCGCATGTGGTAAGCATTCACAACTACGGTGAAACGGAATCCGGTCAGCCCTTTCTTGTCATGGATTTGATCGAAGGCTCTTCGCTTTCAACTTTGATTAAAAAAGACGGGCAATTGCCCGTCGACAGGGCGCTAAACATCTTCATTCAGCTCGCCTCCGCCCTCAGTCATGCGCACCAGAAGGGCATCGTCCATCGCGATCTAAAACCCAGCAATGTGCTTCTGACAGAACAAAACGGAGAAACCGATTTTTGCAAAATAGTGGACTTCGGTATAGCCAAGCTGCTTCCCCACGAAGGACGCGATGCGGTCAGTCTCACGCAGACCGGTGATGTATTCGGCAGCCCTCTCTATATGAGCCCGGAGCAGTGCAAGGGCGAAAGACTGGATGGCAAAGCCGACATCTACTCCATGGGCTGTCTCATGTACGAATCACTCTCCGGCACACCACCTCATTGCGGCAACAATATGCTGGAAGTGCTGTACCGTCACATGAACGAAGTGCCCAAAGACTTCAAAAGTCTAAAGCGAGGCATTATTGTCCCGCAGCGCCTGGAAGCGACGATTTTCAAAGCACTGGCGAAAGAGCCTGCAGCAAGGCATCAAAGCATGCAAGCGTTGCATGACGAGTTGAAGCAGATATTGCTTTTTCGCAAAACCTCGCTTTTCGGACGACTGGCGACAAGCTGGGAATTATTCGTCCTCAAGCGCAGACCGCGCAAGCGCAGTGAATTTATCATTCTGGGCGCTCTGGCCGCTTCCTTGCTTGCACTTTCCATAGCCTGTGCGTATCTGGTTTCTCAATATGTGTTCGCCGATGAATCGCCAGTCTTCAAGCAGGCGCTGGATTGGCGGACAACGCCTTTGCCGCCGCCTGCCAATGTGGGAGAGACAGCAATTTCTCTTTATCAAAATGACATCGACAATGCCTCCAGTATCCTCAAGGATTCGCCCGAAAAAATCAACGCTGAAATTCTGGAGCACGTCACTCTCTGGGGCTCCAAGATGGGAGATGCCAACCGCTGGCAGGAGTCGCAGAAAGCCTACTCATTAGCGCTCGAATTGAGCAGGCACTGGAATGGCGAACTTTGCCTGCCCACTCTCACGCTGCGCAGGCAGTACGCAGAAGCGTGCTATTACGCCAAAGACTATGCATTTGCAGCACGCGAGTTTGCACTCTATCAGCAGCATGTCAAAGACTTTCTATACGGGGAAAAGGTGCCTTCAACCTTGAAAGGCATCGTGCAAACAGCTGAAGCGTACTATTACTTGCACCAATACTCGGATGCCATCACCGCTTACAGAAATTTCTTCGCCTCGATGCACGGTGCGGGGCTGGAGTGGACACACTGGGGTGCTCGCGAAATTGGAAATTATGTAGAAGAGGCCAAGAAATTTCAAAGCACCGAAGGTTATGCCCTAGTGCTCAGTCATCTGGGCGACTGCCTCAAGAGCGCCGAAGTCTGGCAGAGAGCCAGGGAGAACTACAAAGATGCGGCGGCAAGATGGCACATACTGAAGTCCTACGAGAACGAAGCGCTGGCAAATTTGAAAATTGCCGCTATCGAAGAGAAGTTGAATGAGGACCCCGCAGAAAGTTACGAAGCGGCGCTCAAAGCCTTGAAGCCGGACGGTTCGTTGCAGGCAACCTGCATTGTCGAAAAACAATATGCCGATTACCTGTGGAGGCACGGCAACGCTATCCAGGCAATACTTTTAAAACTGGACTACTCCAGACAGGTGCCGAAAGTGAAGCTTTAGGTACTTGCGGCCCTATTTGAGGCGCTCCTTGAGAGCCTCGTCGATGCTCAGTCCGCCTGTCCCAGAGTCTCCTGCCATCATGTCTCCGCCCTCATCCATGAGCACGGACATTTCGTCCTTGACCTGCTTGTAGCCGCCAGGTATCTCGAAAAACTGCTGTGGAACGAACGACTTCTTGTAGCTCAGCGTATCGTAGCTCAGGTCGACCTTTTTTGCTTTCTTTGCGCTCCATTCGCGAATTTCATTAACCCTCATTGGAAAACCAAGCTTTACATCATAATTCAAATTGAGCGTTTTCTTATACAGTTCGATCAGAGCGGCAGGCACCTTCACATCCTGGCAGAATGACCACTCTTCGGTGTATGTCTTGTCATTGGGAGGAGGCAGGTTATTTGTGCGCATGCGTGAATAGCGGCCGCATTTCATCCCGACTATCTTTTCGTCCTTGATGTGTTTCCAGGGAGAAAAATCAGTGAAGCCCTCATCCTTTGAGCGTCCAGGGTTTTTTCGATAGAAATTGAATTTTTTGCGCCAGGCAGCTACCGGATAAGACACGAATCGCCTGGTCTGCGGGTTCAAGAGATACATCATGTCACCGGGTTCCGGCTTCAAAAGTGTGTAGTGAGTAGTGGCGAATTTTCCTCCGTACTTATTTGAAACCAATTCAACCCGCCCGGCCATGCGATGCCATTGCTGCATCTCCCAGCCAGCCGCCGGTGGGCCGCTGGGTCTGGCGGCTTTCTTTGCCGGCGTCTGAGCAGCCTTCGTGGCGTTAGCCGGTCTGGTTTGCGCTGTAACCTTGGCAGGCCCACCAGCTTTTGTATTGACGGCGGATTTTTCCTCCGCCGCAGTTTTTGCCAAAGCGCCAGTAAGGGCCGGAAATGGCAAAAGGAGGACACTTACCAAACAGAGAATTGCGCGGCGCAGGGCTGGCACTGGTAAAACCACTCCGAAATAAAGGTCCGAATTGAAGGTCCGCCAGGCATGATACTACGTTCTGAGAGATATAAGGACGTAAAGCGGGAATACTGAAACTGAGATCTCCAGGGAACTTAAGAACTGTCGCACGTGACACCAGCAGTCGGCGAAAAGGGAAAAACAGAATTTGCTAAGCAGTGCCCCAACTGCCGGGCCGAGTTCAGTGCCGACATGCATTTTTGCCCACAAGACGGCACGAAACTGGTGGACCGACCGGCGCCTGAAAATGAAATGGCGGCGGGAGACGGGGAAAGTGCCGAAACAAATAGCAGCGCCGACGCAGAAACCTACGAAAAACCGAAAGAGAAAGACACAGCAGGCAGCGGTCAAACCCCGGCATTAATGCCGGGGTCTCCTTGTGAAGACGAACTGCGGCTGATTGAAGACATTCCAGCCCCCAGCGATGCAACTGCCGGCAACTTGACCGCCACCCTCAATACGTCAGGCGATAAGCCTGCGTCGCTTGCAGATCCACGCCTGGAATTGCTCGGTCAGGTAGTGGAGGGTCGCTACGACATTACAGAAACGCTTGGCAAAGGCGGCATGAGCGTTGTCTTTAAAGCGCGCGACCGGCGCCTGAGGAAAAATGTCGCCGTAAAAGTCTTGATGCCGCATCTCTCCGTCGACCCTTTAAGCGTTCAGAGGTTTCAGCAAGAAGCCACAGCCGCCAGTCATCTGGACCATCCCAATATCGTAAAGGTCTATAACGTCGGCGCCACGGAAAGCGGACTTCCTTTCATGGCCATGGACTATCTCGAAGGACAATCGCTATCTGCAGCAATCAAAGAAAAGGGCAGGCTCGACTATGAAGAAGCGCTGAATATCTTTGTGCAGCTCACCGGAGCGCTGGCTCACGCCCACCAGAAAGGAGTCATTCACAGGGATTTAAAACCCAGCAACGTGATTCTTTCTCACCACGGCGCAGAAAGGGATATTGCAAAATTAGTTGACTTCGGCATCGCCAAGGTACTATCCCAGGACGAGCATACTCAGGCGAAATTGACGCAAACCGGCGACATCTTCGGCTCCCCTCATTACATGAGCCCCGAGCAGTGCCTGGGCGGCGAGCTCGATGAGCGCTCGGATGTTTATTCCATGGGGTGCTTGATGTATGAAGCGCTGACAGGGCGTCCGCCTCACACCGGTGATTCGACACTGCAGATACTGCACAAACACATTTCGGAAACACCAGCCAGCTTCAAGTCAGTCGTTCCGGACTCAGCCATTCCGGCAGAACTGGAGGCAATCGTATTCAAGTGTCTGGAGCCAAAACGCAATGAGCGCATTCAATCAATGAATTTGCTTAAAAGCAGCCTCACGCAGCTCTACATGGCCAGAGACGAAAATGCGATCAATCAAGCCCAGGCAAAATTTTCACTGCTCTGGGCAAAAAGACTAAAACTAAGCACGCGAGAAAAAGCGCTGGGCGCAATTGGAATCCTGGTATCACTTATGGTGCTAACTGCAGTCTGGCTGACTCTGTCATTTCTGGACCTGACAGCTAATTCTCCCTGGTTGAACCCGAACATACTCGACTGGGTCGGTCAAAAACCTCCGGTCAATAATGCTGAAAATAGGATGGCTCTCGCCTACTCGCAGATGGAATTGTATATGAGCAGAGGAAAGCAGCTCGTTGAAGAAGATGCTATAACGCCCGGCAAACTTGTTTCCACTATGACTAAGACGGCTCTGGCGCTGGATCGCGCCGGAAGGCAGGAAGACGCGCTGCGCGGACTGATTAAAGCAACGGAATACGCAAAATTTTATATCAGCGGATATGCCAGCAACTACCCAAATCTTCTTTTCTACACGGGAAAAGTCTATTACGATCTGAAGCAATACAAAAATGCAGAGCGGTGCTTGCTGGAAGCTCTGGAGAGCAATGAGTGGCCGGCAAGTGCGCAGTGGAAAGGCGACACCGAATCCATGCTGGCCGACTGCTATAACTTCATGGGCAAAAGAGAGCAAGCTGAAGACTATTATCAACGTGCCCTCGATCGCTGGAAGAATTCGGGAAGCGATTCCTCTCGCTTCTCGCTGACGGCTGCTCGCTTTGCAGATCTGATAACTCCGTATAACACGCAACAATCCTTCAGTTACGCTTACAAACTCTACCGCGCGGCAAAGACAAACTGGCGTCGAAACATCGACGAGCATGGGCAAAACGTAGCCATGTGCGACCAGAGAATGTCTAATGTGCTTCTAAATATCGGCGAGAAAGAAAAGTCTTTTCTTTTCCTGAAAGAGGCAAACTCAGAATTGGCAGCGGCGATCGGTCAAGACAACCCAAAACGGGCCAATTTGATAATGAAATACGCCGATGCACTGTGGCATAGAGGTGAATACCTTGACGCGATCAAACAGCGTATAGGTTGCTGGTTGATTCTCTATCATGCACCGCCACCGGTGACAACAAAGTCTATCTGACCATCTACTGAACCATCTTTTTTTTGCTCTTCTCAGAACCGAGATCCGGCATTTCAAGATCACTCATCGAATCTTCAGTATTGAAGAAAACCTCCATCTCGCTCTCCGCTCTCTTGTAACCGGAAGGCATAATGTACTTGCTGACTGGAATTTTGACTTTCTGAATGGAGAATGTCTGGTAATCGACGTGATCCGAATCCTTCGACTTTGTTACACGGTGCCGTCCAAGAAAATCTGCTTTTTTCTCAACTACGGCTTTATGCCTGGAAGCAAGTGCATGCCTGAGCGGCACTCCCTCAGGTACGGTGTCGGTGACCTTGAGCAGTGCATATAGCAACGAACGGGCATCCGAAGTCAGATCTACATCATGAGTAACCCAGATAGTGTCTTCGTTGGTCAAAGTATCCATATATGAAAAGCGCCTGAATACCCTGGCATTCATACCGCAGACCTTTTCATTTCTCAAAAATTTCCAGGCAGTCAGCCTTGGATGACTGGTGGGATTTTGAAACATGACCTTCGACTTCTTTTTCCAGGTCTGCGCATCGCAGGCATAGTACTTCTTGGTGTCATCGCTGTAGAGGCAGAGATTTTGTGTTTTTGCATTGAACAAAATAGACAGGCTGTTGGACTCGACACTAATTCCCAGAGGCGAGAAATAGGTAGTGCATTTGCCAATGAATCGATACTCCTGTTTGAGGACAAGCCCCTCGATATCTTTCAACCCCTTGGAGGAAAACACTTGCGCCTGAATTTCCCTCTTCGGCTGGATTCTGACAGCGGCCGCTTCCCCTGTGCTCAGCCTGGGGGCAACTTTCACTTCATTGAAAGGTCGCGAAGCGAAAGCCTTTTGAGCAGCAACAAATGCCAGTGTCAAAACGATAAGAGTTAAGGTGAATTTGCCCCTATCAGCCAACGGTATGTTTCTCCACATCTTTCTGATGATTGGCTTGTCCACTTATGTAGCCGCGCTTGCCGCCCAGAGAGCCAGGCAACACTTGCATCAGCCAATTCTGGAAGTCATCTATATAAGTGAAAACAACAGGAATGACAAGCAAAGTCAAAAGCGTAGCGGTGATCAAACCGCCTATGACGGAAATAGCCATCGGTGCTCGCGCCTCCGATCCGGCGCCCAGACCCATCGCGACCGGCAACATACCGGCTATCATCGCAATTGTGGTCATCAAGATCGGGCGCATGCGTGTTTCGCCTGCAGTAATAAGGGCCTCACGTCTGGGCAATCCATGCTTCATCGAGACCAGCGCATATTCGACCAGCAAGATGGCGTTTTTCGTCACCAAACCCATCAGCATGGTTATGCCGATAAGCGCATAGAGTCCAATGGACTGGTTGAACAAAACAAGTCCAATGAGGGCTCCGCACAATGACAAAGGCAAGGACATCATGATGGTAAGAGGGTGGAGGAAACTGCCGAAGAGAACAACGAGCACAGCATAGATGAGCAGAATGGCCGCACCTATGGCGGTGCCAAAACCGTTGAAAACATCGCGCTGAATCTCAACGTCGCCGAGCGGTTGCTCGTGGATGGATTTGGACATGGTCTTGAAAGCGGGAAGCATGTGGACCTTCTTCAATGCATCGCCCAACGTCAATTTCGAGTCGAGACTGGCTTCTACCGTCACCTGTCGTTCGCGATCGAATCTGTCAATCTGAGCCGGGCCGCTGCCGAATTCAATACTGGACACGCTCTTGAGAGGCAGGAGACGGCCGCCGTTTCCTTGAACTTTCAAATTGCCTATCGTGGCCATGTCATTTCTATATTGAGGGTCGAGCTGTACGCGAATATTTATTTGCCTGTCTTTCAAATCGAATTTGGCCAGGTTGGCGTCCGAGTCACCGAGAGTGGCAATCAGTGCAGTTCTTGCAATGCTCATCACTGAGACTCCCTGGCGGGCGGCGCGCTCGAAATCTGGATGCACAAGAATCTCAGGGCGAAGCAATGAGGCGCTGGAGGTTACGTCGCTCAGTCCTTGAACAGGACGCATTTGATCGATAAGTATTTCTGCCGTGCGCTCCAACTCTTGCGATTCGTTGCTCGTAAGAGCGATGCGTACTGGCTTTCCGGTCATACCGGAAGAGCGAGAGAAAGTCAGGCGGACGCCTGGCACAAATTTGATTTCGTTGCGCAGAATTTCTTCAAAACGCTGCTGAGATACTTTTCTTTGATCTTTTGGTTTGAGCGTGACGTAAATGCTGGCTTTGTTCACTTCGCCCTGACTGCCGGCAGAACTGCGCCTGGACTGAGTGGGCGTACCTATGAATGCCACTACGGTCCTTACTTCCGGGTGCTTTTGAACGATAGTGTTCAATTGATTGCAAGCCTTCTCTGTATCACTGAGCACTGCGCCCGGTGGCAACTCCACATTGATAAGCAATTCGCCTCTGTCGACATTGCTAATCAAAGACGTCGGCATTGTTTTGAAAAGCGCGATACTGACTGCAAAAAGGATGATCGAGGCAATCACGGTAATCAATCGGCGGTTAAGCGCCCAAATCAAAAGACGCTGATACGTCTTCATCAACCGGCTGCGGCCTTTATGTTCGGGCATGTCCTTCATGCCGTATGCCGCCATCATCGGCGTGACCATACGAGCGACCAGAAGAGAGAAAAGAACAGCCACTGTTACGGTGAGCCCGAATTGTTTGAAGAACTGCCCGGGTATTCCACCCATGAACGCCACCGGCACAAAGACGACAATTACGGTCAAAGTGGTGGCGATAACCGCCATACCGATTTCTTCGGCCGCTTCGATCGCGGCTTTCATGGGCGGCTTGCCCATCTTCAAATGGCGCACGATGTTTTCGATTTCGACGATAGCGTCGTCGACCAGAATCCCGATTACCAGTGCTAATCCAAGCAACGACATTCCATTTAGAGTAAAACCGGCCCACTGCATGACGGCAAATGTCGGTATGACCGAAAGAGGAATCGCCAGACCGGAGATAAAGGTGGCACGCCAGTCTTTCAGGAATATGTAAATAACGGCGACGGCCAGAAGAGCGCCCACAATCAATGAATCCAGAGAAGCGTCATAAGCCTCTTTGACGTACTTGCCGTTGGTGCGTATCTTGTTGATTTGAACATCCCTGGGCAAGGATTTCTTCAATTGGTCAAGCTTTTTGTCGACAGCTTTCTCGACATCGACCAGATTGCTACCTGTGCTGCGCACAATAGAAAAGACAACCACCTGCTTGCCGTCCATGATCGCCATCTGGCGCACTTCCGAGGCGCTGTCGGTGACTTTGCCGAGCGTGTCCAGACGCGCATGCCGGCCTTGCGGCAGAAGGATTTCAGTGGCGCCCAGACGCTCAAGAGTATGGGCACTACCCAGAGTTCTTATTGATTGTTCGGCCCTGCCGATCTCGCCACGCCCACCCGGCAGGTCAATATTGAGCGCTCTTATCTGCGCATTGACCATGTCGGCGGTGACGCCCACCGCCTCCAGGCGTGTCGGGTCAAGGTCTACTCTGACTTCACGCTCGACGCCTCCGGCCCGTTGAACCTGACCGACACCGGGCACCGAAAGCAGTGCCCGGCCGATATCATTGTCGACCAGCCAGCTTACCTCGGTCGGCGTCAAACTACTGGTTGAGACTGTATAGCTGACAAAAGGGCCGCCCACAAAATCAACGCGTTGAATAATCGGCTCGTCAATTGCATCGGGCAGATCTTGTCTGATTTTGGCAATGGCGTCACGCACATCATTGACGGCTCTGTCGGTGTTCGTGCCCAGAACAAATTCGATGCTTGTTATGGATGCGCCCGTATTGACTGCCGACATGATGTGTTTGACATTGCCTACTCCCGAGACCGCGTCTTCTATTTTTCTCGTTACCTGAGTTTCCAGCTCGGAAGGCGCTGCTCCCATTTGAGTGACAGTCACCGACGCCACCGGCACATCGATGTTGGGATTCTCGTCGATGCCCAACGCCACAAAGGCCAGAGAGCCCATCACCATGAGCACAAGGAAAAGAACCAGCACCGGAACCGGATTTTTGATAGACCAGGTTGAGAGATTCCAGTTCACTTTATTCGCCGCACTTCAATGCCTATTCACCCACCCTGACCAGATCGCCGTTTTTCAAAAATCCGGCTCCGCGCACGACAACAGCCTCGCCGGAGTTGAGACCGGACAGTATTTCCGCGTAGCCTTGCACGCGTGCGCCGGTTTTCACATCGCGAGCCGATACCGTGTTGTCGCCATTTACGACATAGACAAAGCTCTTGTTGTCTCGGCTGAGCACCGCTTTTGCCGGCACGGCAAGAGGACTCTTGCTGCCGACTTCGATTTCGGCATGAGCAAAATTACCCGGCTTAAACCCGCGCTTGTCATTGACAGTCTGAGGCAAATCAATTCGCACAGTACCAAGACGCATGTCTTGATCGATCATCGGACTGACTTCACGGACACGGCCTTCGACTTTGAAGGAAGAAGCTGTCGAATCTGTCACCACCGCTTTCTGTCCCGGATGAATATCGTGAAGGTCAACTTCTGCTACCTGCGCGCGCATCTCCAGGCGGTTGTCGCGAACCATTTGGAAAAGCACCTTATTCATGGCCGTGATGTCGCCCAGGTGAGCCTCTCGACGCATGATCAAACCATCAGACGGTGCCCTGATCACCGTCTGCGCCACCAGTGCCTCCAGTCGGCTGACATTGGCCTGCATCTGAGCAACAGTGGCATTCGAGATGTCCACATCCTCCTTTCTGCCGCCCTGTTGTCCCATGATCAAGCGTTGCTTCGCCTGCTCTAGCTGAAATTTCGCGGTGCGAACCTTTTGAGCGGCATTATGCATTTCAGCATCAGCTGTTTTTGCATCGGTATCTTTCTGGTCGGCTTCCTGCTCGCTGACTGCGCCTTCTGCTACCAGCCCGCGATATCGTTTGGAGTTGTGTTGCGCATTGGCAAGATTGGCGCGGGCTTTGACCAGCATAGTTTCTGCCTCGGCAACAGCCGACTCGGCCTGCATATGGGCGGCTTGCAGTGAAAGCAAATCTTCCGGACGATTTGGCTGAATGGTTCTTCTCAAGGTCGCTTGCTGTGCTTTAAGCTTCGCCTTTTCTTCAGCCAGTTGAGCATTCAAGACCGCTGAATTGAGACGAGCCAGTACCTGACCGCGTTTCACTTTATCGCCGTCATCCACATAAATAGACTCGACTCTCAAACCATTTACTTCCGAGCCGATAGAAAGCGGGTCCCAGGCCCAAATTGTGCCTGTAACCTGGACGACTCCTTCCATCAAATGCGCAGCGGCCCTCTCGGCAGTAACAGTTATGATCGGCTCCGGACCTGTGGTCTTGGCGTCCTGAGCGCCGTGGGCAAAATTGAAAAAAAACACCGCCAGGCAGGCGGCTGCCGCCGCAACCGAAAGGACAATCACCTTTTTGTTTTTGTAGAAAGGCTGTGGCGATCTGGCGTCCGCACCGGATTCCGGCGCAGTCTTGGTTTGCCCTTGATTCAGAGAGCCAGTCTCATTGATTGTCGATTTTACTTCCATGGTTTCCTTTTGAACAATTCATATGATTGCAATTTTTTTCTTTCATCAGACCGTTGAAAACGATGTCGAGCACATCTTCGGTTTTCGACTCCAGGGTCTCGCTAGATCCTGAGATGTACTTGTTGAAGATCACTCCGTAGATGAGGCTGCTCATCATCTGCACAAGCCGTTCGACAGCCACTTCGCGAAGCACACCGCAGGCGATAAGGTCCGAGAAGTGTTGCCGCCACAGGGCGCTATTGTCCTCATCCAGGGGCACAGGCAGAGCGCGTTGTTTGAACTCGGCTCTTTCCTGGACGATCAATTCGACCACATGCGGGTGGAGGTCAAAGAAACGAAAATAAGAGCGCAGAGCATGCTCTATACGCTCGAGAGGGGACTCGACCTGGATTAAGGCGACATTGACTTGTTGGCTGAGCTTCTGCATACAGTTATCGACGGTGGCCAGGAACAAGTGTTTCTTGCTGGGAAAATATCTATACAAAGTACCTTTGGCTACACCCAGCTCGTCGGCAAGCAATTTCAAATCGGCATTTGGATAACCCAGGCGCGCGAAAAACAACGCCGAGGCGTCCAAAATCTCCTGACGCCGCCGTGCCGGCAGGTCTTCGTCCTTCGGTCTGCCGACCGGTTTGCGCATAGTGACTGTAATCAGGTCTGAAGTTGTTGTCGCGTCTGCCATATTAATTAATAGATTAGCCAGAATTCATTGACCCCAGGGTCATTTAATTATAGCAGACAGCCCTTGACCACAACCCTGTTAAGCGATTGCGGCATTTTCTGTAGGGAACTTTGTGGGCTCAAGGCAATGGCGCCTTACTCCGGCTGGTCAATACTGCTTGACGGTAGACTGCGAAGTGCGTACGGAGGCGACTTTGCTGGCCTGAGACTTCTTGAGATTTTGAATCTGAGCCACAGCCGACATGCAGAAAGTGCGCATTCTCTGGTCGGGACTTAGTTTGAGGCAGGCATTGTAATGGGCGATAGAACGGTCATATTCACCCAAATGGAAAAGTGTGTTGGCGAGCTGATAATGGGCGGCAATGCTCTCCGGATCGTCCTGCACGGCCTTGGTAAAGAAAGCCTTGGCCAGAGGAAATTTGCCTTGCTTGTAGTGGCTGCAACCGACCGTGAAAGCATCGGAGGCAAAACTCGGCAGACAGGCGGTGATGAAGATGCCCAGGGCTGCCAGAAGCGGCATGGCGGCACGGTTTGGAACTATTGAAAAGATACTGAGAATGAAATTCAACATTTTCTGCACATCCTGAAGTTCGCCGGCTGCCCATCATGCTCGGCTCGGGAGGGATAGCTTGCTGAGGGAGGCCTCTTGTGTGCTAGAAGATATATCTCCAGGCACGCGCGTGCAATGGTGATTCCACCATGATGTTATAGGGCAAAAATGGCAAGAACATGACTGTTTTTTAGTAATCAACCTTCTGCAGAAGATCGAACCTCAAAACAGTTTCAGTTTTCTCGAGCGTGTCATTGTCGTGATTGTTGGTATAAACCCGCAGCGCAACTTTCTTGGCGTTCGGATTCTTGATCTCGACATAGTGAACGATTTCGCCCAAGCCCTTGCCGATTTTTGCAAAGTTGCGCAATGGATAAAACACAGACGTCCCGATCAGAAGAGTTTCCCCTTTTGTGCCTTCCTCGCGGAACTCCATCGACCTATTACTTTTTTTCTGAATTGAGAATTCTTTCGTCAGGCTCTGATCAACGGACAAGCGAAAGCAAAGCAGGTTGTAATGCCCGGCTGAAGCGGGTCTCTCCAACCAGCTTTCTTTGAATGCAACTTCGTGACCATTCCAGTCAAAGACTTCCGGCAGCGGAAAGACCCTTTTAATCAGCAATTCACGCTTATTCGATTCTTCGGACGAATGCGAAGGAATTTCACCCTCGGCAAAACAAGGAAGGGCAGTCATTGCAAGCGAAATTGCAAGCGGCAACAACCAACCTGAACGTTTCAGTTTCAATGTTTGAAAAGATCCATCACTAGACAAAGTCGTTGCTCCAAGCTCGTGACGTGTTTCTTTTCAATGCTTCCTACAAGTCGCCGGCAACGAATAATGGAAATGGCTCTAACTTGCTCTGACATGAAATACGTCGTATGAGCCAAACCATTCGCATTTGAAGCCGGAACTTCCTCATGCGTCACTATGGTTTCACCTTTGCTATTCACAGTGTGCGTCGAAGTTCCGGGAACGATTATCAAACGCCCGATCTTGTCTGCAAAGTTGTTGAATTCCTGCCTGGAAACAATGACGGCGGGATGCTCCAGGCCAAGCTCTGATCCTACGGGATTGCCAAAATCGACCATCCAAATATCGCCTCGTCTATACGGAGAATGATTAGCAACAGGTTTAGATGACGCTCTTGAGGACACCTATTTAAGACCATCCTTGGAAGCACCGTCGAAAATCGCGGTAAGTCTTTGGTACTCTGCCAAAGACGCTTTGTCAGCAATCATGTCTGAAAGGTCAGATTCGAGCTGGCGAACTTGCATATCCAAGGCAAGAAGATCGACTGCCTTTTCGAGCAAATCCGGATGACTTAAGTCCGTTCGGGACTTGATCTCGTCCAATTTGACCTTGGTTGCCGCGTTCACGCGCACCGTAGGCTGTTTGATCTCAGGTTTAGCCATTGCGAACACCTCTGTGATCAATTATGTAGTCATTTTTGACTACAGTCAAGATCGATAGGTTCCCGCATTCACGAATTTAGTGTATATGGATGTGGTTTTTCTCTCTGTACTCGACCATCTTGTCCCACGCCAGGACTTCCGGTTTTTCCTTGATCAGCTGATTCCACGTAATGTGCGGCCTTCCAGTATCGATCTCTACCATCCCAATACAGTCGTCGACCGGACAGACTGACGAGCAAAGCGCACAGCCGACGCAGTCTTCTTCACGAACAATTGGCCAGAGTCTTTCGGCAACTTCGTTGGTCAGTTTCATATCTTTCAAGTCAATGCACTGGTGAGCAGTGTCGTTGCAGGCGATGAAACACAAATTGCACTGGATGCATTTTGAGTGATCGATGCGAGCAACTGATTGGAAGCCCAGATCGAAGTCGCCGAAGCTGCTGATGCGGGGCAAAGATTTGCCGATGAAATCAGTGCACTGCTTGAAGCCGCGCTCGTCCATCCAGTTGGACAGACCATCGATGAGATCTTCAACGATGCGGAAGCCGAAATGCATTACAGCTGTGCAAACCTGCACACTGGTGGAACCCAGTAGCATAAATTCAACAGCATCCTGCCAGGTTTCGATGCCGCCCATGCCAGAGATAGGAATACCTGATTTCCGAACTTCTTGATCAGATGCAACTGACGACAAAAGATGCAGCGCAATCGGTTTTACTGCCGGTCCGGCGTATCCACCGTGACCACCTTTGCCGCCGACATTCGGTTTGATCTCGAAGGTATCGAGGTCGACGCCCATGATGCTGTTGATGGTGTTGATGAGCGAGATTGCAGAAGCTTTTGCTTTGACTGCGGCGCGGGCAGGATGAACGATGTCGGTTACGTTGGGAGTCAGTTTTACAATAACCGGCTTGGTGGCCACTTCCATTACCCATTCAGTGACCATGCAAGTGTATTCAGGCACTTGACCCATGGCCGATCCCATGCCGCGCTCCGACATACCGTGCGGGCAGCCGAAATTGAGTTCGAAGCCGTCCACTCCTGTTTGTTCAATTCGTTTGATAATCTCCTGCCAGGCTTCTTTCTGCGACTCCACCATGACGGAGGCAATGACGGCATGGTTGGGGAAATTCCTTTTGGTCTCGGCCATCTCTTTCAAGTTGACTTCCAGTGGACGATCGGAAATCAATTCGACGTTGTTCAAGCCGATGATCTTTCGACCTTTGTAGTCGATGGTTCCATAACGATTGCAGACATTCATAACCGGCGCGCCGACAGTCTTCCAGACCGCTCCGCCCCAACCGGCTTCAAATGCTTTTTGAACCTGATAACCGGAATTGGAAGGCGGCGCCGATGCCAACCAAAATGGATTTGGTGACTTGATGCCGTTGAAATTGATCGATAGATCAGCCATTTGCAAGCTCCTTGGGGCGGTCGACGTTTCCGTCTTCTGAATCTCACGGGGTGATGCCCTGCATCTGCCGCGCTGCTGGGTGTAGCTACTTTGTGCCGGCGGTCACATGTACACGTTGCTTGTGGTCGTGTATGGCACATCCTTTTGCCATGGTCGGATCGATAGTCATATCGGTGGTCCGCTTCAGCGTGCCTACCGGAATCGGCTTGCCTGCCAATTGCTCGTAAATCGCACGCGCTGCAATCTTGCCGTCTTGAGTAGCCATGACGGTAGATGCTTCGCCCTTACTTCTAACGCAATCGCCGCCTGCAAAAATCTTTTCGTGGGCAGTGCGATTGGTTTTGGCGTCGACAGCGATGTAACCTTTGACTGTCTTGATTCCATATTCTCCGAGCTTGGCGATAAAAGGTGTGTGCTTGAGCTGACCGATGGCTTTGATGACCATGTCGCAGGGCACAACGAATTCGGAATTCGGAACCGGTACAGCTACGCGCCTGCCGGATTCATCCGGCTCGGCAAGATCCATGCGCACGCACTTCAGTCCATCGACTTTGCCGTCTCTTCCAAGTACTTCTACTGGCTGAGTGAGAAAACTGAAGCTTACCCCTTCGCCGAGAGCGAATTGATATTCGAAGTGATAAGCAGGCATTTCCGCTTCGGAGCGGCGGTAGATCATGGTTACGCGCTCGGAGCCCAAACGTCTGGCGATGGTCGCGCAATCGATAGCCGTGTTGCCGGCGCCGATTACACAAATGCGATTGCCATATTTGATATCGGTAAGTGGCTTGACTTTGGTCTCTTCGATGAATTCCAGTCCATCGACGACGCCTTCGAGATCTTCGCCGGCAATGTCCATGTTGGGAACGCTGCCCAGACCGATGCTGATGAACACAGCATCGTTGTCTTTCAGCAGTTGATCGAACTGGATGTCTTCGCCGATTGTCACTCCCGTCTTCATCGTCACGCCGAGGTCTTCAATCTTCTTCGCTTCGGCGCGAGCAACTTCAACGGGCTCGCGGAATACGACAATGCCGTATGTGCTCAAACCGCCCGGCCACATTTTTCTTTCGTAGCAGGTAACGTCGAAGCCCATCTTTGCCAGCTCTCCGGCGCAAGTAAGACCCGCCGGTCCGGCACCTACGACGGCGACCTTTTTGCCGAGAGATTTGCCTTTGTTGAAGAATTTGATCTTCTTCTCGTCGGCATAATCCATTGCATATCGCTGCAGACGTCCGATCATGATCGGTTTTTCGTCATGTTCTAAAACACATGCCCCTTCGCACAATTCCTGCACCGGGCACACTCTGGCGCAGGATGCGCCCATCAAGTTGGCTTCCATGATAGTGCGGGCTGAGCCGGTAACGTTGCCGGTAGAAATCTTGCGGATGAAAGTGGGAATATCGATGTGGGTCGGGCATGCCACCATGCATGGTGCATCGTAGCAATAGAGACAGCGGTTTGCTTCCAAGACCGCTTCTCTTTCGGTCAAAGGCGGGAAGACTTCTTGGAAGCGCTCTTCCAGACTCATTTCCCATGCCTTGTATTTGACTGGTTTGTAATGTTCGGCCATTGCTTGCTCTCTTTTGCAGTGACTTTACTTTGTGTATCGGGCGGCATTTATGCCGCCCCTGCTGTTTCGATTTTGGAGGGCGCATTGCAATGCGCCCCTGCGATTCAGAATTCTCTGGTAGCGCCGGCGGGTCCTTTCAAGACAGGGCCGCAAGCGTCTCCTCGGGCACCGGCCGACGCACGGCATCGCCCCTACCGCTTTAAAGTTTGACCAGAGGCTCATATGTTTCCGGTCTGCGATCGCGGTAGAACTGCCAGGTGTTGCGCACTTCTTTGATTTCGTCCATGTTCAAATCGGCAACAAGAAGTTCTTCTTTATCGCGGGAAGCTTGAGCGACAATCTGGCCGCGTGGGTTGCAGAAATAGCTCGAGCCGTAAAACTCACCGATATTCCATGGCTCTTCGGTGCCGACACGATTGATCGCGCCGACAAAGTAGCCGTTGGCTGCAGCGTGTGCAGGTTGCTCCAGCTTCCACAGATACTCGGAAAGTCCGGCAACTGTTGCCGACGGGTTGAATACGATCTCCGCTCCAGCCAGTCCCAGCGCTCTGGCGCCTTCCGGGAAGTGGCGGTCGTAGCAAATGTACACGCCTATCGTGCCGTATTGAGTTTGAAATACTGGATAACCGAGATTGCCCGGACGGAAATAGAACTTCTCCCAGAAGCCCGGATTGACTTGCGGTATGTGCGTCTTGCGGTACTTGCCGAGATACTTTCCGTCCGCGTCAATGACGGCGGCGGTATTGTAGTAGACACCGGTCTGTTCCTTTTCGTAAACCGGAACGACCATCACCATCGAATATTCTTTCGCCAGTGTTTGCAATTTCTTGACCGTCGGTCCGTTGGGAACTTCTTCCGCCAGGTCGTACCAGCAGGGTTGCTGCTCTGCACAGAAATAGGGGCCGTTGAACAATTCCTGGAAGCAGAGAATCTTGACGCCTTTTTCATGTGCGTCCTTGGTCAGCTTCAGGGTCTTCTCCAACATGGCATCTTTGATTTTTTCAATCGTCTTTTGGTCGGTGCCCCCTTGAGGCGCGACGATTGCGTTTTTTGTTTGAATCAGACCGCAACGTACAGTATTGGACATGTTCTTTCCTCTAGATTTTTGATTCTAATTTTTGATTTCAGGTTATGTTTTGAACCGGGCAAATTACGCTCTGGTCTGGCGACGCATGCGGTCGCTCCTACTTGGTTACGGCTACTTTGCCCACTTTTTCCATGGCCGCGCGCATGGTTTTGAGGGTCGTGTCGATGTCGCCCTTGTTTATGATCATTGGTGGCTTCAGCCGAATGACGTTGCCCCAGAGTCCGCCTTTTCCCAGAATGACGCCGTCATCTTTTGCTGATTCGACGATCTTTTGTGTTTCATTCGCCATCGGTGTCTTGTTTTCGTCGGCAAGTTCGATGCCTACCATCAAACCTTTGCCGCGGATGTCCGCCATATACGGGAAGGACTTCTTCAGGTCGTTCAATCCTTCAAACAGATAGTCGCCCATCGCTCTGGCGTTTTCCATAATCTTCTCTTCTTTGATCACGTCGATTACTGCTGACGCGGTAGCCGCCGAGACGGGGTTGCCGCCGAATGTGTTGATTTGCGGTCTTTGATTGGCGTCGGCGATTTCAGGCGTGGTGATGAAGGCGCCGATTGGAAAACCATTGCCCAGGCCTTTGGCCATGCTGATGAAGTCCGGCTGAACACCCCAGTTGGAGATGCCGAACATGTGCTTGCCGGTGCGTCCGAAGCCCGTTTGCACTTCGTCGGCAATAAACAAGACTCCGTAATTTTCCAGAATCTTCTTCACTTCTTTGAAGTATTCATCCGGCGGTGTGATGGCTCCGCCCACGCCTTGAATCGGCTCGGCGATCATGACTGCCGGCTTGCCTGAAGTTTGAGTTTGAATGACGCGCTCAACATCTTTTGCGCATTCTAAGTGGCAGCTCTCCGGATGTTTTTGATACGGGCAGCGATAGCAGTAAGCATTGGCGGCAAAAAAGACGCCGGCTGCCGGCTGCAGGTTAGGTCTGTAATTGTGGTTGCCGGTCAGAGCATTAGCCAGGTGAGACTCACCGTGATAGGAATGCTCCAGGGCGATGACTTCATTTCGGCCGCTCGCCAGTCTCGCCAATTTGATGGCCGCTTCATTGGCTTCCGTGCCGGAATTGGTGATGAATGATTTGGACAGATTTCCGGGCGTGATTTCGGCCAGTCTTTCCGCCAGCTCGACCATCGGCTGAGTCATGAAAGATGTCGACGTGTGCTGCAGCGTCTTCACCTGCTCGACGGTTCTTTCCACGACTTTCGGATGGCAGTGCCCGACGCTGACAGTAACGATACCGGCGAACATGTCGAGGTATTCTTTGCCCTTCTCGTCATAAAGAAACTGCTTTTCGCCGCGCACAAAATTGGGCGGATCGGCATACAGCTGCTTGACGGACGGGATTATGTACTTATCACGCTTCTTCTTGAGCTCTTCGCGGCTTAGATAGGAAGGCACAGGCAACCTCCAGTTATGAAATGACGGACTAAAACTACGTATGTCTCACCAATACAAACGACGTAAAAATTGCTTTCGAATGCTCTCAATCGGCAAACAAAATTCCCCCGGCAGAATGACTCAAAGCACCGAGTTTTTTGGACCGGATGCCAACTACGTCAAACGACGGGTATCTATTTGTAGTCTCAGAATATTACATGATCACTACTAATCTATTAATAATAAGCGCCGACCGGGTTGATTAATGGTTGCTAATGAACGCCCGATTCTTGCCGCAGTTGAATCTATACAGGATTAGCATTGACTCCGGAGGATACCAAGCGCAACGAGACTGGCTGACAGCTTTCTCCAGATCGCGCAAACACTGCGATGAATATCCGCCAGAAATACTGAAAAGTTTTCTCCTCATGATAAGCAAGTTCTAATAGCTGCATGCCTGTCTTCGTGGGGACGACGCCATGCTTCGCTGGGGCGAGCCATGGGGCGGGCCGGGCGAGTCCGTGCATCGCCCCTTCAATGGCGTAAGGAGGAAGATTAAGGACTTGGCATAAAACGAATCTCTTCCACTTGTATACTTGCAAATGTTTTGGGCGATGCTCGCAGGGTGATGCTCCACAGCCCGTCTAGCATTTACCTTCGCGCCTCGGACCATGCAAGTCAGGGACCAATCTTTTGATCTTCAGCAGCCTCCAATATTTGGTTTTTCTGCCGATAGTGGCCTTGCTTTACTGGCGCACCAAAGGTGGTGTGCGCCTGGCACTGATCGTCCTGGCCAGCTACTTCTTTTACATGAGCTGGCTGCCTGTATATGGACTGCTGCTTCTGGGTCTGACCACAATCAATTTTGCCGTCGCTATAGCCATCGACAAGACTCGCCCAAAAGGCGAATCCATTGATGACGCAGTCGATGCGTCGATAGCAGTCAAGTCCAAAGAAGCCAACTATACAAAACGAAAGTCACTCTTACACAAGAGCATTTTCGCCTTTGGTGTGATTGTCAACATCGGCACCCTCATCTATTACAAGTACGCCAACTTCCTGATTGAAAACTTAGTGGGCATTTACAACCTTGCCATCACACAGTCGCATGCCTTGCCGATCTTCAAGATTGCAGCCCCCCTGCCCTGGGACAAGCCAGTGCTCGCTGTTATTCTTCCGCTTGGAATTTCTTTTTTCATTTTCGAATTCATTCACTACCTGGTCGACGTGTACCGGGGCGATAAAGCGCTGCGCTCCTTTATGGAATTCGCCGCTTTCGCTTCTTTTTTCCCGTCGCAAATCGCTGGTCCGATCAAGCGATATAAAGACTTCATGGAAAAACTGCGCCGCCCGGACCCTCTCACCTCAGCCCAGTTTACCGAAGGCGCCACACTTATTGTTCAAGGCTTGTTCAAAAAGGTAGCGATTGCAGATCCGCTCGGATTCATAATCGCCCACCCGTTTTCTACAAGCGCCGCGCTTTCGGCCTCCGATGCCTGGATTGCCGCCGCCGGTTTTTGCATTCAAGTTTATTGCGATTTCTCCGGCTACACCGACATCGGTCGTGGCTCCGCCCTCTGGCTGGGCATCAGGCTACCTGAAAATTTCGCTCTGCCGTTTTTCGCGCACGACCTGCTCGATTTCTGGCGCAGATGGCACATGTCGCTGTCAAACTGGCTGAGAGACTATGTCTACATTCCCATGGGCGGCAATCGCATCGCCCTGCATTTGCAGTGGCGCAATCTCTTTCTCACCATGATCGCTTGCGGCATCTGGCACGGCGCCAGCTGGCATTACGTAATTTTCGGCGCCATACAGGGCGTCGGTTTGTGCGTCAATAAAGAATGGCGGGCCCTTTTGCAGAGATCAAACAATCTGAGAAGAATTTGCGAATCGAAAGCCGGTCTTGTTTTTGCCAACCTTCTTCTTTTGTCTTTCGTCGTGCCTACTTACTCGATTTTCAGATCGCCTGATATCGCACATTCCATAAACATGCTCACCAGCATGCTGAATTTCGGCGCTCCCTGCACACTGGCTGCAGCTATCGACAAATCCGGCGTTGTCTATATATCGTCGGTCTATTTCATTTTCTGGCTGGTCTCAGATCGCCTGACAAAATCAGAGTTTTCCATGTCCGTGCTTAAAACGCTGGGGCTATCGGCAGACGGAAAAACCTTCGCCATGCCCGTTCGACTGGCGTCATGGACAGCCGCATGCGTCCTCATGATCGCAGCCAAGCCGACCGATGCAATTCCCTTTGTGTACTTCCAATTTTAGTGGGGCGAAATGACCAGTTCAGCACCGCCAAAAATTGAAAAACCACTGGTCGGCAGGAACTTAGAGTCCTCAGTCGTCAAGACGAAACGCTCAGCTGTAGACTGGCTCGCCCTGGCGACAAAAATTATTGCCTGGCAGATAGCGGCGATTTTGGTAGTAGAGTTTACGCTCGCCCTGGCCGGACTCGGCGAAGAAGAAATCTTCAAGCTCGATCCCAGATATGGCTTCGTGCACATGAACAATAAGCACATCACCTGGCGCTCTGAGGGCTATTCCAAATCATTTTTCGGACCGGACGGCATGCGCGAAGCCGGTCTGACCATTCAAAAACCCGCCGGTGTTTTCCGCGTCGCGCTGCTGGGTGACTCAATTGTCGAATCTCTGCAAGTGCCTTTCGAGCAAACATTCGGTCAGGTTTTAGAAAAATCGATCAAGAAAACCGCTCACGGCAAAGAACTGCAGGTGCTCAACTTCGGCAACTCAGGCTATTCGACGGCACAGGAATATCTTCAATTAAAGAACAAGGTACTCAAGTACAATCCTGACGCTGTTATCGTTTTCTACAATCATCGCGACATTTTTGAAAATTGGGCGCCACCCGATCAGACCCTTACAAATGTGCGCCCATATGCTCTGCACCTCCCCAACCAGCCGCTCACAATCGACAACTCATCGGTCATTCAATGGATGAAGTCGCCGCGCGGCAAATTCCTCACATCAATAGAATGGATAAGAGAACACAGTCGCATCTGGGGACTGATCGCCGCTTGGGAAACTCAAGCGAGTTTTCACGACCCCGTATATCGGTCTGTGGTCGGCTTCTTCACGTCGCCTGTCAAAACAGTGAAAGCCTGCGTCGCGTCGCTTTCCACAGTTACTCCAGAAGCAATTCTTGACTCAGTTACGCAAACATTTAAGTCAAAATCAAAGTCGGCTTCGTTTTCCATCCAATTTATTGATGATAAGAAAAAGGATGCAACAGAGCGCGCAGAAAGGAAGACAGACGGCAAGCAGGAGGAGACGGCGAAGTCGCCAACCGCTGTTGCAACCGGCGAAAGCGATAGCAAGCCCGATCACAGCAAAGACAAGCTAGACGCAGCTAAAGCCTCCTACATTCTGGATGCACCTTCACTGAAAGATTTCCCGGCGGCCAGAGTCGAATCTGAAGAAGAGCAAAAAGCACTTGATGCAAAAGCCGCTGAAATCAAAGCAAAAGACAATTACCTGAACTTGATGTTCAAAACACTCAGATCGGTTCTCTCGGAGATGGACAAGGACTGCAAATCACACAACGCACAATTTGCAGTAGCGATCGCTCCCAGCAAATTGGCGCTGGTGGAGAAAGGCGAGTCACTTGGACTCATGGATCTGTCATACGACAAAGAAATCGCCGTCGTAAGAGAGTTTTGCCAATCCGAAAAGATTCCCTTTGCCGATATGCAGCAAAACCTTCAAGCAATGCCTGGCGATCAAGCCGCCAAGCTTTTCTATTCAATGCACCTGACCAAACAAGGGCATGATTACGTCGTCTCTGAGTCCCAAAAGCTGTTCAAGACTTTGCTGGGCTCTCGCTGAAAATCTAAAAGATCATCCAGTCGAGGTCTTTCCCGGCGGGCATCTGCAGCGGAGTATATAGAGTCAGGCTGGCGTCTTTAATGACCAAGACTTCGTGCACGGCTTTCTTCTTATTCAGTACCAATTCGTCAGTTGGAAACGGCGACGCCATGACGTTTACCGCTAGATTTTTCATGCCGAGCATGTGCCCGGGCACAACATAAGAGGCGTGGAATCTGCGCAAACCGATATCGCAACTGACCGCTGTCGGCTGCCACGGCGACGTGAATTTCTCAAGCTCGCCTTTGTCATTTTCACCTTCAAAAATTACTGTGATTGGTCCGGATTGCCGCTTGCGATCGGACTTTACCTGGCATCCAAAATCAATTATCGATCCTTTCTTGACCGTGTCCGGAAGTTTTTGACTCTCTTTGAACAACATGTAGGTTGTCGGATCGCCACCATCCACGGTGATATCCTCCAGGCGTTTTCCGATTGTGGTCGGCGCGCAATCTTCAAACTGGGCAGGCGAAAGCGAAGTCAGCTTTGGATACTCCGCCTCAGGAGCAGATCCTGCCCTGGAAGCAGGTTCTGCCTTCGCTGCCGGCTTTCCAGGCTCCAGCTGCTTATCGGATTGGCTTTCCTCCGCCGGGCCGCTCGGCGGCAGGGAAGTAACCCTGGCAGCGCTGCGGGGCATAGCAAAGCGAATTCTATAGGCGCCTGTTTGCAGACCTGGTTCTGTTGAAAGGTCTTTGGTCTCACTGACTCGTACAAACCACAGCGCCGGGTTTGCAACTTTGCACAAGCCCTGCGTCAACTGATAGATGCGCGTATCTCGTGTGTCATACGTGGCAAAACCGCGCGTCCAGGAAAAGAGAGCGAATGACGGCAAATGAAGCTCATCTGCTTCCGCACTGGCAAAGTAGTCTCCATAGACGCGAACCGCCAAGGGTGACTCACCAAGGGAAAAGCCAATTGCAATTTCATTCTGCTCTCCCGCCTTTAACAACCCGCGAGGAATTGGAATCGCCCACCACTGCCGAAACGAACGCCAGTCTCTGGTCATGGCGCTGCCTTGCATGTTAAAAATTGTGGGAATGTCGCCCTCTCTACCGAGCACCTGATGCCACGGCAAAGCTACTGTCCTCCACGTGACACGATTGACCGTCAGTGTCACAGCGGGCTGGCCCATTTCATGCTGCCAATCAACAAGCAGAAAAATTGTATTGAGAGGATCAAGAGCGTTTTCACCTTTCGTCTCGCTCAGCCAGCTTGCAAGCTCTCGCTGCTCTGGAATAGTCGCGTCCTGAGAGAATGTCTGCATTTGCGTCCTCACATCGCAAAACCACTCCCCCCTGCTCGAATCAAAATGCGCAGCCGAGAACCAGCTAATCGAGACAAAAGCAAAGCAGAGCAAGATGACAACTCGTGATTGCGGCATGACAGGCGAGCCCTTGCAGGCGGCAAGACCGCGAATGCAAATATGGGCAAGCAAAAACCAGCATGCCACAATCGCCAGATCTTCAAGAAAGCGCGCAGTAAAAATTCCCATGTTGGGAAAATTTTGCAGCAGTATCGGCGCACAAGAGGGGCGCCCTTCAAGCAAACCGAAAAATACGGCACTTGAAGCCGAGAGTAAAAGCAATGAAAAAAAGGCGCCCTGCCTGAATAGCGCCACAAGCGCGACTGCGGCAAACAGGCAGACAAAAGGCATGGCTGTTATGGCATAACGCGAGATCGGCTCAAAGGCGATATACAAGAAATGAATCAATATTATCAGTAATGATGACGTGGTCACGAAGGTCAATGCCACCGATCGCTCGGCACGTACTTTTGAGCCGGCCAGGCAAATGCCGATGAAGGCAAAAAACAAAAGCATGCCATGCCAGATGTTTTGCTTTTCAAAACTCACGCCGAAGAAAGGATAGCGAAATTCATTCCAGCCGCCGGCCCAGAGCCGGGGCAGTTTTTTGAATTCCAGAGCCAGCATTTCCAGCGGTTTTTTTTGCAGGCTGTCGAAAATCCCGTCGACCACAGTATCCAGTTTGCCGGTAAATCCAGGCACGATCGGCCAGGTTTTCCACCCGTCGGCGACGATTTGATTGCCGACAAACAAGTTGTAAGCCGGCGCACGGCTGAGCAAGAGAGTCGGCTTGCCGAGAGACTTTGTTGTGATCTCTGTCCATGGATAAAAAATCATGCAGGCGCCAAGGGCGGAAAGCAAGAGAGCTGTTAGACGCCTCTTACCACACCAAATTTGATACCAGGGTGTGGCGGAGCTGGAAGAAGCCAGCCATTCTGAAAAGAAAAGAGAAACAACAATCGCGGCCAGAACCAGAACAAATAAAGGTCTCACCAGAGCGACAGAGGCCGCAAGAAGACCCAAAAGAATGGCAACGCCACCCAATGTGACAGGTTTCAGTTTGCCGAAGCGAGCCAAAAGAAGAGTAGATAAAAGCGCCAGCACAAGAAAATATGCCACCGTTTCACTGTAAGCTCTGGCCAGGTTGATCGAAGCGGCCGGGTAGAGAGCAAACAGAAGAGCGGCTGCAGCTCCTGCTTTGCGACCGAAGGTACGGCTGCCCAGAAAGTAAATCAAAAGGCAACTGCAGACATCTACGCAGGCATTGGCCAGACCGATCTGCAGCGAATAATTTTCGAATTGCACCTTTGCCAGTGAAGCAAAGCCGAAGAGCGAAGCCAGAAGAGCCAGGTAAGCCGGATATATAGGACCGTCAAGAATGATCCGGACAGGCAGCTCGAGAGAAAGGAAAGTATTGCCACTTTCAGGCGAAATCGGTGTGGTCAAGGTCATCTGTTGAAGGAGCGAATTCCAGTCGCTAAAGGAGGCAATTGCTTTGGCCAGGAGAGCGCCGGTCGTCAGGTAGTAAAAGGCATCGCCAAATTGGCAGACTCGATGCTCGGATTGGCAAAGATAGGCGGCTCTGACGCTGAAAGCAAAAATAAAGAGAATTAGCGGAAAAATGTTCGGCTGTGTTAACCAGGCGAAAAATTTTGCCGAGTACAGCCTGCCTGCCTGCTGTTGAATGCTCTCGAGAAGCCTTATCAACTAGTTATTCTCCAAGTTTGACGCTCAATATGTGAATGGTGGAAATCAGTGTTCTTGACACGCAGTCACGGTGGTTGATACGATGGGCTTTCGCTTGCTGTGCGTCCGTAGCTCAGCTGGTAGAGCACTCGGCTTTTAACCGATTGGTCGTGCGTTCGAGTCGCACCGGACGCAAATTACTAAACATGACAGCTTATTTAACCGCCTGAAAGGGAGACGTCGCGCGTCACCCGAGCATAACTGGGCGAGGCTGTGTGCCTTTCGCGCACAACTTTTGACGCTTTGGCAAGAGCGCACGGCCTTCAGCATCGCCATTACCAGGGGAAGTTGACGCGAAAGTAGAGGGGCACTCCGCCTGTAGTCAGTCCCTGCGTGAAATCAAGCACGCCCACTTGCACACCCCGGTCGTCGAACGAATGGGGATACAAATAAAGAGCAGCCGAAAACTGGCTTACGGAGCCGCGCGGCGACTCACCGGGTCCCAGAGAGAAAACGGCTTCCAGCCCGCGAGGAGAGCGAATCGGGGCGCTCAGCTCGAAATATTTCTCGAGCAAAACCTCATCACCGTAGGGCGGCGGCTCTTCATAGTCGATAGGTTCGCTGTGAGTGGTCCATTGCCACAGAACATCGTCCGTCCCTGACCGTTTCAGGGTGACGTTAAGCCTGGGAAACCAGTGATCCGACCCGCCTGATTCGCGATAAACGCTCAGTCTTCCGCGCGTCAGCAAAGGTCGGTCGATTAGCAACTGCCTTCCTTGGGCGTCAATCTCATCCATCTCAAGTCTCCCTTCTCTTGCCTGTACGGGCGTTGCCGTGCTCAGCTCGTACTTTATTAGAATCTTGCTTATAAGAGGTGTAGCATAGCACCCGGCACTTTTCTTAGACGACATTTAGTTAGGCGTTTTATCTACGGACTTGGCAATCTTCTTTGAAACAGAATTTTGAGAATCAATTTTTTCCCGCAAAGTTTTTTGCGCCAACATATCGGATAATTTATCGATGACTGAAGAACGCACTATTCGCTTCCCGCATCGCCGCTCAATCGGCACTCTTTTTGTTGCTCCTCAAAGCCAACCGGAGGAATGGGAGCTTCTGAGCGTTGTTCGCGGTCTGGTGGTCTCACCGGAAAACAACCCAATCAAGTGGGAATTGCTGGACGAGGCCAGAGGCACGGTAAGAATTCCAGCCGACACAAAGCTGAAGCTGAAAGCCAGCCCGCGCGGCTCCTCGCTTGCGCCGCTTGCCGACATGCGTGCCGACGATTTTCACACCCTCGACCTTTCGCATAGCGACCTTTCCGATCTCAGTTTGCTCCATGTTGAAAAACTCTCCGGATTGAGAGTGTTGGAATTGACCTCAACCGATGTGAGCGACCGCGGGATGACACACATTGCCTTATTGTCCAATCTGACCTCCCTGGGGTTGAGCCACAGCCGCATCAGTGACGACGGTTTGCAAATTCTCTCCAAGTTGAAAAGCCTGCGCGAACTATGGCTCAGCTCTACCGACATCGATGATAAAGGTCTGGCCGGGCTCAGCTTGCCTCCTGATTTGGTGCAACTGGGACTTTCCGGCACCAAAATTTCAGACCACGGTCTGCATGCTCTCGAGCCTCTCAAGTCGCTGATCCGCGTCTATTTGTTCAACACCAAAGTTACAAAAGAAGGTGTTGATTCGCTCAAGGAAAAACTCACAGGTTGCCGAGTCAAATGGCTGCCGCCCAAGAGTATGGATGAGATGAGCGACGAGGAATTGTTCGGCTCACTCGATTCGAAAGAAGATGCAGAAACCATAAGAAAGCTCTCGGAAGATTTTCCCATCCTCGATTTTTCAGCACCCAGTCAAACGCTTGACGAAAACAAATTCTGGGAAATCATCTCACTTCTGGACTGGGATCAGCTGGGCGATGACGAGAAAGTACTCGAGCCGGCAGTTGAAGAACTGGCAACCATGTCTACCCAGGACGTCATGCAATTCCAGGACATCCTTTCAGAAAAACTCTACGCGTTAGACGGTGAGCCCTTTGCCAGAGAAATCGGTGACGAAGCTTTCGACGGCAACAAAACCAATTTTTCCAGAGACTGGTTCCTGGGCGTGCGCTGTTGCGCCATTGCCAATGGTCGCGAACCATATGAGGACGTTCTCAAAAACCCGAAGGATATGCCGAAAGATGTTGAGTTTGTCGCCCTGACCAGAATTGCGCCGGAAGCTTACAGAAGAAAGACCAACAAACGCATGACTTATACGACAGCCTACGACTGGCAGACTTTCAGCAACCGCAAAGGTTGGCTGCTTTACGATGCCGACACGCACGATATGAGCGCGTGACAGGCAAGAATGAAGCTCAGCAGATAGAGCACAGAATATAAAACCGGCGCAACTGGCCGCAGATTGTACTGAAGACTCTAAATATGGCAACCAGGAAAAAACTTTCGGCATTTGAAGAAGAACTGATTCTTGCCACAGAGCATGTGATAAAGCGCGACAAAAAACTCGCCAAGATTATCGATCAAGTAGGTCCGTGCGCACTCAAGCTGGAAGAGATGCACAGCCCGTTTGCGTCACTTGCCGAGGCAATTATCTATCAACAACTGACCGGCAAGGCCGCTGCCACAATAGCCCAGCGCGTCAAAAATTTGTTTCTCGAAGATGAGTTGAAATACGCCGCAGCAAAAGAAATAA
>JADZFV010000569.1 GCA_020854255.1 Candidatus Melainabacteria bacterium
AGGCATCACCGTCCGAGATTTTAGAAATCTCATTTTAGACATTAAGCGCATACTGCCAATTTTGGGTGACTGCGCGCAGGTGTCTTTTTTCGATGCGCGCACTGTCTTTTTCCATGCGCATATGCACCCATGCACCAGGCTTCGCTGTTTTCCGACCAGAATGCTTCGGCGTATGTAAAGCTACTAGCTCCCATGGCTGCAACGAATACGTGCGCCGCAGAAACTTCACCAGTATTCGGATTTATCACGGGCAACGTAGATCCGGCGAAATCAGAGAACAACCTTTCGCCGGCACGGTGCGACTGACGCATTACGACATCTACTTTGCGCAGCCACTCACGATACAGATCGCAGTAGCGTGAGTATTGAATTCCGTCAGGATTGTCTTTCTTGTATCGCTCCCAAAGAAGCGCTAACGTCATCCCTTTCTGCTTGAGGCGCTCGTGGGCATCAGCAAAATCTGGTAGCGATGTCGTCGACTTGGGCCTTCCGCTCTTCGAAGGGAAAAGAAGAATTTCCAACTGCGTCTCGTCACAACCGCCTGGAAGCGGCCAGCTAAGACCTGCAGCCTTAGCCCGATATACGTAGTCGCTTACTGTCGATCGCGAAACCAAACAACTGGTTGCAATCTCCCTATTACTTCGTTTACAATCAAAATGAAGTCTCAGTATTTCACTAATTTTTCTCATGGTTAACCTCACATTAGGCATCAATACTCCGGACTAGGGTTGTTGAGTCCAACCAAGCTAGAGTATTGGTGCCGGGGTTAACCAGCGTCAAGTAATATGCCACCATATGCGGTGCGCATCCAGTCTCAATAATTTGAGGGGTGTGACGCACATCTTGGCATGCGGCCGGAGATTATCGGTTTGGGTGGCCGGACATTATTGGAATCGGTGGCCGATTTGCGTCGGAATATGCAAAGACGGACAAAAAATGGATCTAACAAATACTTTTACGCAAAAGATTATCTCTCGTCCGTGCGCGAATTAACTGATATCAGCGGCGTAATTCAAGCACTATATCAGTTTGATTCGTATGGAAGGACGAGGAAATTGCAAGGATCATCAGAAAGAGACTTTAAATATGCTGCATATTACTTCCATAGTCGTAGCGCGCTAAGCGTGACACGACCCGTGCATGCAGCCCTGTTTTGGGAAGATTCATTTCTCGCGATCTCGTGCCTGAGGAAGATCCCGACGGCGGCCCAAATCGATTTAATTATGTGCTCAATAATCTTATAAGTTTCATTGCTCCGCTGGGTCTTTTACAAAGCGCACCATCAAACAACTACGGTGATGCCCGTATAAGTTCACACCCAAGTCAATCCACTCCGGATGCTTTTCCCTCAGCTGTTTGAACCAGTAATAGTAGCTATTTACCAATATTCCATTGTCTGCGCAAAAGGCCGTTACGCCTTTCGGATACTGCCTTGCCTTCTTGATGATTTTTGTCCAGTAGCGCGCTCGTAATGCCGGTGTCTTGCCAGATGTCTGATTTATGAATGCTCCAATCCAAGGACAGCATGAACCAAATGCGATACCAACGCAATGCTCCTAGAAGAGCATGCGTCGCATGTCTGGCACGTGCGAAATCCCTATGCTTTCGGCTCGGGCACTACACTAATCTAAGTCCCGAACCTGTCTCAGACATCATAGACACGGAGGGGGTGGTGCAGGACGGATAGCAGGCGGTCGTTCTTCAGATTGCTCCTGGTCAAAGAGGGGAGGGGGAACTACGGTGGAGTCGTCGGGAGAAACGGAGCGGGCTCTGCAGAGGTGCAACCCGGCAAGGGATATCCCGCCCCGGGCGGAAGCAGATCCGCCGCGTTTCGATGAGCAGGGCTTGGCAGCGACGGCGCGGTCAGGCCCTTTGCTGTTGTCCGGTCATGCCTTTCCAAACCCTCGCCCACGGAAGGGCGATCCGGCCGGCGCTGGGTGATTTCGACTGCGGACGCTCCACCAGTTAGTCCTGTGCGAGTGGGCTGCTCAAGTGAGCATTCCGGCTCAGTCATGGATTATTTTCTGCTGGCACTTGACACTGTGTAGACAGGTCTGTATATTTGAGGCATGAGCAAGGCACGAGCAAACAAATCCGACACCCGTCAGCGAATCGTGGAAACCGCCGAACGGCTGTTTTACGCCGAGGGGATGAGGGCTGTCGGCATCGACCGGATCATTGCCGAGGCGGAAGTGGCGAAGATGTCCCTGTACAATCACTTTCCCTCGAAGGACGATCTGATCCTTGCGGTGCTTCAATATCGGGAGGAGAAGTTTAACGGCATGTTCGAGAATTTGATTAGTCGCCATGTTTCCAAAGGAATGGACCGCCTGGGAGCGTTCTTTGCTGCCCTGAAGGATTGGTTCGAGAGTCCCGGTTTCCGAGGTTGCATGTTCATCAACGCTCGTGTGGAACTGGCGGACGCAAAGCACCCGGCCTCGAAGTTCTCGGCGTGCCACAAAGAGCGGTTTCACCAAATGCTCCAAACAATCATCGAGGAATCGGCGGGAATGAATTCGGCTGAAACCGTGGCCCCGGCGATTTCTTTGCTGGTTGAAGGAGCGATTGTTACCGCGGTGATGGCACAGTCGTCGGAGTCCGCTGATGTGGCGAGAGAGGCGGCGTTAGCATTGGTGACCAAGACCAAGAGGAAGTAATCGAGTCTACTCTCTTTTTTTTTAGAAAAAATAGACAGACCTGTCTGTATAATCCGTCGAGAGACACTTAACCAAGGAGAATGAATCATGACCACGCTGAGGAACACCGCAATTAAACTGCCGATCACGCAGGTCTTGCACCGTACAGTGAAGATTGACGGACTCGACATTTTCTACCGAGAGGACGGTCCCAAAGCCGCCCCCACAGTGTTGCTTCTGCACGGTTTCCCGACTTCCTCGCACATGTTTCGAAACTTGATCCCAGCTTTGGGCGACAAGTATCACGTTGTCGCTCCGGACTATCCCGGCTTCGGCAACAGTTCGGCCCCATCCGTCAATGAGTTCGACTATACCTTCGACAACTTGGCGAACGTGATCGACAAGTTCACCGAGAAGGTTGGATTCAAGAAGTATTCGATCTACCTGATGGACTACGGTGCGCCGGTGGGGTTCCGACTCGCATTGAAGCACCCGGAACGGGTCCAATCGCTGATCGTGCAGAACGGCAACGCCTACGGTGAAGGCATCGACAACGAATTCTGGAAGCCGATTAAGGAGTACTGGAAAGATCGGAACAAGGACAAGGGCGACGGACTGCGTTCGCTGTTGACTCTCGATGCAACCAAGTGGCAGTACACTGCTGGCGTTCGCAATGTGGAAGCGATCAGCCCTGACACATGGGGACACGTTCAACCGCTTTTGGATCGTCCCGGCAACCAAGAGATTCAACTGGCGTTGTTCTTTAGTTATGGCAGCAACCCGCCCCTGTATCCACAGTGGCAGGAATACCTCCGCAAGCACCAACCGCCGACGCTGATTGTCTGGGGCAAGAACGACCCAATCTTTCCTGCTGCTGGGGCCTTCCCCTACAAGCGTGACCTGAAGAACTTGGAATTCCACCTGCTCGATACGGGCCATTTTGCCCTCGAAGAAGACGGAGTTGTAATCACCACTTTGATCCGAGAGTTCCTAGGCAAGCAACTGACCAAGTAGTTGGCGCACCCAAGTGTTCCGATGAAACTTTGGAGAATACCATACAACGCCTCAATTCCATCAATCCGCAAATCGCTCAAGACCAAGGAATTGGTCCATTAAGCGAACCGTGATCTGACCGGGTGCTTGGCCGCACCAAGCACCCGGTTTTTCTTCGACTCAACATCCTTCTGAAAGGAGTCTGCCATGACCATCATTCGAACGCCCTTCACCCTGGAAACCGCGAACACCAAAGTCCGAACCGCCGAAGATGCTTGGAACAGTCGTGACCCGCAGCGTGTGGCGCTGGCCTATTCGGAAGACTCGGAGTGGCGAAACCGGGATCACTTCCTGCGAGGTCGCGAGCAGATTCGAGCGTTCCTCGCCGGCAAATGGGACCGAGAACTCGACTACCGCCTCACCAAATCGCTGTGGGCTTTCACGGATAACCGAATCGCTGTTCGCTTCCAGTACGAGTATCACGATGCGGCAGGCAAGTGGTTCCGGGCCTACGGCAACGAACTCTGGGAGTTTGACGAGGACGGGCTGATGCGGCGTCGGGAGGCGAGCATCAATGACGTTCCGATTCAGGAAAGCGAACGGAGATTCCGCTGGTCAGCTCCCGGACCACGACCTGCGGAGGACGCAGGGATTCCCTCCGTCCGTTGACCATCAATACGCCCGTGAGCTGTTTACGCGACACCTGCAAGTTCGGAGGACTCCTGCCATGCGTTCGTTTTCCAGCGACGTGGCCTTCACTCCCACTGTGAAGGTCATTCAAACGAAGAAAGGCTCTCGGTCCAGCTATGCCCGAATGGAATCTGGCGGGAGTTGGGAGACGACCGTCACCCCTGAATTGGAAGCGTTCCTCGCTGAACTGGATATGTTCTATCTCGGAACGGCAAACGCCGAGGGGCAACCCTACATTCAATATCGGGGTGGTTCGCCAGGCTTCCTCAAGGTGGTGGATGAGAAAACCTTGGGCTTTGCCGACTTCGGCGGCAATCGTCAATACATCACGCTGGGCAATCTGTCGGAGAACCCGAAGGCGTTCATCTTCCTGATGGACTACGCCCGCAGCCGCCGCATCAAGCTGTGGGGCAATGCCCGTGTGGTGGAAGACGACCCGGCGCTGCTCGACCGACTGCATGATCCTTTGTATCCAGGCAAGGTTGAACGGTCCATCCTGTTTGAGATCGAAGCATGGGACGTGAACTGCCCGCAACACATTCACAAGCGGTTCTCGCAAAAGCAGGTCGCTCCCGTAATTGAGCAGTTGCAGGGCCGCATTGCGGAACTCGAAGCCAAACTGAAGGCTCTCGAAACGAAAGGACAAAACTCGTGAGCGAAGACCATCAAGGTCATGAGCGCTACATGCATCGTTGCATCGAACTAGCTCGTGAAGCCAAACAACTAGGGAACACTATCGATTTGCCCGACTTTTTCCAACGGACCTCAGGTTAATTGACGTCCTCTCCGCCCAGAAGGACGGGAGATTCTGCTTGTTTGAGTGCATTACTCAGGGCTGGCCGCAACGAAGAGCTTCTTGCATTGCTCGAGCTTGAGCGCCACAAGATGTGGCACTACCAACAGTTCGGTGCACGAGCGTTAGCAAACATGGGAAAAGTTTCTGAAGCGATAGAGTTTGCCCAGACCTGTCCGGATCGGTAAGGATACATGCGGGTCGCACAAACATGTGAACAACTCTTATTGAATGCCGGACGAATCGAAGAGGCGTCAACATATATCGTGGTAGACGAGGAAAGACTTCGCGAACCAGTGCAAATGATCACGAATGAGTTCCTGCGGCTGTGCAATCAGAAGAATGAAGGCTAGGAAGATCTGTCAAGCCAGTTCTCTTTCCTCGTTAATATCAGACTCTTCATCAAGATCGCCGATATGGATAATCTTCACCGGCTTCGAGTTCGGAAAACTGTCAATGAGATCCAGTGAGCCTCCCATGGCGACAACATAACGTCGAATTGTGCTCAAGTATGCATCGGCGCTTCGCTCGAACTTCGATAAGTCGCCTTTTCTCATCTGGAGTAGCTCAGCTAATGTCTCTTGAGATAGCCGCTTCGCTTTCCTCAATGCACTGAGGGTCATTTCTTCAGCAATTAGCTCTTGGGCACGCGCCTTTATCTTGGCTCTTCTTTCCGGCGAAAGCCTCTTCATATATTCATCATGCTTGGTCATCGCCGTTTCCTCTTTTCCTTTTCTTGTTCCATCCTTTTCCGTTTTTCTCGCTCTGCAATTACCTTCTGCAAGTACTCACCATATAGTTTTCCGCCTTCGAAATGTTTACATCGTACCAGCGCTTGTCACCGGATTTATCACCGGCAAGAATAATCACTGCATGCATCCTTAAATTTTGGAGCACGCGTTCCCAGCACAGCACAGGCGAGATTCGCGAGATTTTGAGAATATCCAAAGCCACTCTCTACAACTATCTGGAAAGAGCCAGCAGTCGAAAAGTTGGGTCGTTTCAGGTGAGTAATTGCCGATCTTCGGATTAGGGCTGTTTACCGAACAATTCTGGCGCGATTGATTTCACAGCGCTGGCGCTGATCGCTCCGGCAAAATTCGTCAGCTCTGCGCCTGTAGTTTTGCTTTTGGCGCGCTGTGCGACAACCGCGACCACCTTGCCGCGTATGCTTACGACCGGGCTGCCGCTGCTGCCGGAGGTGACCGGTGCATCGACTTGTACTGTATTTGGTGTCACGCGGCTGACGCGTCCCGTCGTGAAAGTGGGCGCATAATATTTCTCCGAATCTTTATCTAGCTGATCGGATGCTGTCGGATAACCGACGACCTGAATCTCCTGTCCTTCTGTTGCAGGTACGACGTCAAATTCCAATGGCAGGGGATGAACCCCGGGCGCTGACAAAATTGCGATGTCCGGATCGTTCTCTCCGCCTTCTTTGTAGAGAGTTGCTTCAATTGCAGGTATGGTGGAGGGACCAGCCGGATGCAAGAAGTAGCTGACAATTGGACTGATTCTCGTCATTTGGGCATACTTCATGAATTTTTGCCGCGACGGATCCGCGCGCAGGCTCAAGTTTTTCTCATAGCACTCCCAAATCGCGTCAACTGTGTTTTGGTAGTGAGCTTTCTCCCCGCCCTGCAAATTCGGTTTTATGCTCAGATTGATGGTTTGAATCAGCTCGTTGAAGCGGGCTTCGTGGTCTTTGAGAAAAGCAGTCTGTTCGGCATACAACCGGGTCGCCGCAAAAAAGCGTGCGCACTCAGCGGCTACAGGACCACAACTATCGCCTGCCACATGCCTGTCGGTAATGTAGTAAGTCTTGTCTCTGACAGCAGTTTTTATCGGAAAAGCCGTGCCATATCCCATTATTTGAAAGCCACGAGCATCGTCTTTCAAAACGCAAAAGACTGGAAAGTGATACTTCGGCGAAAGATCGGAAACATAGCACCAATTGAAATCTCGCAAACGCAGCTTCAATCCAAGGCGAACATTGAGGACCTGACCCTTGAGTCTCTTGTCCAGCCTCTCCCAGGTTTCAACCGCCTGCGTGGGCGATGGGCCCGCGGCGCCTACAGAAAGCGTCAGCAAGATAGCTAATGATTTGCCTGCGATGCTAAGTTTCACCTGAAGTCTTTCCTGTCATCTCGTTCAGTCCGTTTTTCAAACGGCTTTCCGAATTATATCCACAGTCCGGTTGTTTGCGCCTATGGTTCAAAACGCCCCGGCCGTTGCTTCCGCCGGCGTCAAGCTGATCTCGATCTCGAATGTGCGATTCCAGGGCTGCTTGACAGAGATACTGCCGGGCGTGAAGTCCAGGCACTTGCCTATGCGCAGAACATAAGGAGCAAGCAGCGCTGCCAGCTCGTTGCCGGGCAGCGCGCCCTTAAGGGGTGGTCTGACCTGTGTTTGATAGCCCCAGTCATCGGCAAATCTGACGAACAAACAGCGTTTTAACGGCAAGTCGACATTGGCATTGTTTTTCTTTCCATACCAGTGAGCGACTGCCAGCGCAATTGATGAGCCGGTTGCATTGCCTGTGGTGTTCCACCCGGCATAACCCCAGAGTTTTTTCAGCAAGTCCGGCTTGGAGAAAAGCTTTTCCATGAGTTGAGGATCGCTGCCGTTTGCGTAAGCGACATCGGCTATGGCAACTGGGATATGACAGGCTTCCAAAAATTGAATCGAATTTTGGACAGAGCGTTCGCTTTCGATTGCGCTGAGATTGGGCAAGCCGGGCAGTACAACATGATCTCCCTGGCGCGAGTCCGGCAGGTGTGCAAGCAGCGCGAAATCCGCATCAATAGCCGTTGCAGCCGTAGTCGTGTTATAGGTGCCGGTCACTTGCACTCCACATGCCTGCAAATGAGACTCGATGGTGCGCGCAATTGTTTGACCTTCGTAGCGGCTGAAAATTTCACCCATGGTGTCATTGGAATAAACCAATGCAACTTTTGGCGAGCCGGCTTTTGCCGTCAGGTGACGAGCGATCAAGGCGCACAATACCTCGTCGGCGCCCGCATAAACGGACACGCGATCGGCAATGTTCATGGCTTTAGCGGATTTCTCCAACAGTTGTTTTTCAACCAGATTCAATCCAACCTCGCCGGAGTCGTCGAGGCTCAGCGTGATTCTTTCCAGTTGTTTGTCACGGACCAGCTCCAGGCATTTCTTCAAAGCCTGGAAGTTTCTAAATCTGGTGTCCATGTAATCCTGGCGAATGTCAGGCGGCACGCGCATCTCCAGCGTGCGCAGCTGGGTGCGATCGCCTTCGCGGTTTTTCGTCAGCTTCTGCATTTCCTGCGACCAGGCGTAAATTTCGCGACCATATTTGGCCCAGTAGTCTTTCTCTTCGGTGTTGTCGTAGTTGTCGGAGATGCGCATGATGCTTGCCTGGCATGAAATTGCCGGCTTCTTCTCGCTGCGTTTGTACCAGCCTTTCAGCCCATCTATTCGCTTGAGCACTTCGGCGAGTGTAACTGGAGAGCGCCTCGACGGAATCAATCCACCGTAAAGCAAGCTGTCGAGCGCCAGAATTAAGGCGTCCGGCTTTGATGCGCTGGCCTGCTCCAGCCACTCCATGAGCTTGGCCGGGTCGGCGGGTTGTAAAAGCGAGCCCATCAATCTGCGCGGTGGAGCGATCGTTTCAATGCCCGCCGCCTGCGCGACCATTTGTGGATACACAAATGTGACCGGGCGGTCGTCGAGCGGCAACAGGAGCAATTTCATTCAGTTGGACTCCTTCAGCTATGGTTTGTTTGAATCAAGAGAGCCGGGTATTGAGTGTTGAGAGGGTGGTAATGCTGTAG
>JADZFV010000570.1 GCA_020854255.1 Candidatus Melainabacteria bacterium
CATACGGAGCCAACTGGCGGCCAAGGTGCTTGGCCTGTATTCCACACCAATTCCAACGCGACAAACCGCCCGGACAGTCAATTTTGCGCATAGATTGCGAACTGTCGACAATCAGCTCGACATCGTATTCAGACAACAGGCGCACATTGGTATTTGTCTTGCCGCGCAAAAATTCCGACGGTTGCTGCAAAGCTCCCAGAGCAGCTTTGTCGGCATATAAAGGAACGGCGTTGACACCGACGGCAGCATTAAGTGTGCCTGCGCTGGGGATTTGCCCCGCCAGAGGCGAATTTGCCCCCGGAGGCTCTAGACGTGAGCCTTGTTCAGTGATTATATGAACCCGTCTGGCGCCCAGGGAGTAGGGCTGCCTGGGGGCAGCGTTGCGCTGAATCCTGGTAGGCGTCGATGCACGCGTAGGGGCTGGAGCAGGGGCTGGCGTCGAAAACCGCTGCGATGAGTCAAAGTGCTCCTGCTGTGAAGGGCTAAAACGCGTATCCTGGGCTGATGCCGGCAGTGAAACCAATGCGAGAGCCAATATCGCCGCCTGTTTGGCGGTCATCTCTGCAGCTCTGATCGCTGCCCAAAATTGGAGCAAATGATGGTTCTCTCGTGGTCCCATACTTACTAATACGTTTGCACCCTCTAAAAAGTTCAATTTCCAAGATTAAACCTTCGGAAATGCCTTCCTGCTTGACTCAACGGGCAGAATCCAGCCCTGTTAATAGGCGCTGCCGCGACGCATGGACGCAAAAAAAGAGGAGCCTTTCCGGAACATTTGCTCCGGTCCGGTTCCTCGAGTTTACTCAACTGGCAGTGCAGTTTTCGCAGTCAAGACTGTTTTGCCAGCCTGTCCACCTATTTTGATTTGCTCTTTTTCTCTTTCTTCTCTTTGCCTTCGGCGTGCAAAGATCCGTCTTTGCTCGGAGCAACGTCAGTGCCCTTTCGGTAGAGGCGTTTGCCTGCCACCCAGGTTTCTTCCACAGCGCGATCATCGCCGACAGCCATGACGCCAAAGAGCAGTTGAGCTGCCTGATCTTTGGTTTGCGGTGCTTTGTCACCACAAATCAATGATTGGTGCCACCTGGTCGCCAGAGGTCCGCCGTTCCAATCGAGAACAACAAAATCAGCTTCTTTGCCGGGTTGGAAATTGCCGATCTTATCTTCAAGATAGAGACCGCGTGCTCCACCGAGAGTGAGTGAATAAAAGGCGCGCATTGCATTGAGTTTGTTGCGCTCAGCTTCCGACTCATTGTGCCACTTTGGATCAACGCTGCCATCAAGCATGGTGTTATTGCACATACCGATTTTGTAGGCCTGGTTGAGTACGTTTAACATGGAGAAGCTGTTTCCTCCACCCATATCAGTACCAAATGTCAGACGAACTGGTGCATTCGGGTCGGTAGCTTTACCGAGACGGAACAAGCCGCTGCCGAGGAAGGTGTTGGAATTCGGGCAGAACGAAATTGCAGCGCCGGCTTTGTGCAATCGTAAAAATTCATCGTCAGAGAGCCAAACGCCGTGTCCGGCAGTGAACTTCGGTCCGACCAAGCCATACTTTTCATAGCAACCGAGATAGTCTTTGCAGTTATGCTCTGCTGCCGCGTTTCTCGTCTCCGTGGGGTTTTCAGAAACGTGCGTGTTGACCCAGCAATCCGGATACTCTTTGTGCAACTTGCCGCACATCTTCAGCAGCTCGTCAGAGTCACCGTATGCAAAGCGCGGTGTGATGGCATAAAGATTGCGACCCTTTCCGTGATACTTTTCGATAAGCCGCTTGCTGGCCTCATAAAACGACTGCGGCGGAGTAATCATGCCTTCAGGCGCATGGCGATCCAATCCCGCGATACCGACAATAACCCGCATATTGCGCTTGCTGGCCTCCTGGAAATATTGATCGACGGCGGACTCGGATGATGTTCCAAAGTCTTGAACGGTTGTAGTTCCGTTGGCCAGAAGATTATTGAAAAACTGCGTGAGACCTTCCCTGGCATAGGCAGGATCTCTGTATTTCATTTCTTCCGGAAAGATCCACTCTTGCAACCAGGGCAAAAGCTGTTCGCCGTATGCTCCCAGAACACGTGTCTGAGGAAAGTGAATGTGCCCATCCACAAAACCGGGCACAACAATGCGATTAGTGTAGGCGTTGATTTTCAATCCTGGATATTTGGATGAAAGATCCGAGTAAGAGCCGCAGTCTTTTACCTTGCCGTCTTCAACGACGAGCAATCCATCCGGAAAAAATCTGGCTGCCTCGTCTCCCTTAACGACACCAGGTCCTCTGGACCAGGGATCATCAACGAAATCGAGAATCCCTGCTCGGATGCCGACCGTACCACCGCCAGGTGCTGCATAAGCTGGAAGGGATGACGAAATAGAACAAGCAAGGGCAAGTGCAGCAACACACACCTTCTTGATCAAAGTTGCAAACGTCATTTTATGAAAGCTCCTTTTACCAGTCCTTGCTGGAATCATCGAGTCTATCTTATATTCGGCAAATATATACTCAAGCCGCCCATTAATTCAACGGGTGCACCGCTCATCAAGGAAGTCAAGCCGCGGGTGCTCTCTATTCGGGGAGGCATTGGCGAATGCTCAACCCACTGCCTGAAATCAATTTGGTGCTATGCCGTGCGGGATAGTTATGTAAAAGCAGCAACCGCCTTCCGGCATGCTTCTTACGCCGACCGAGCCAGAATGTGCCTCAGCAATCATTTTGCAGATCGCCAGCCCCAAACCGTAGCCCTGCCCTCTTGTCTTCGAATCAGGCGTTTGAAAGTAGCGCTCAAAAACTTTTGTGAGCATTTCCGCAGGCAATCCCGGTCCTTGATCGACGACTTCAATCGTTATCGCCTGTGCCTGAAGCGCAGAGCGAAGCGTCACAGCAGATGAGGATGGCGAGTGATTTATCGCGTTGGTCAAATAGTTGATCAGCACCTGCATGATTCGCTCGCGGTCGGCATGAATTTCCAGACTTTCACACTCGTTCAAAATAGTGACTTTTCTCGAGTCAGATAGCGCAATCAAAGCGCCGACTGCATCACTGGCAAGATCGCGCAAAGAGAAGGATGTTGGCTTCAGGTCTATCTTTCCCACCTCCAGACTCTGAGCTGAGAGCAGCGTATCTATGAGCGACAAAATTCGCCTGGCATTGTCCAGGGTCAGGTCGAAGTGTCTTTTTGCAAGCGCGGAAAACCAATCGATGCGGCTGCGATCGATTCGAGAAAGAACTTGCGTCACCTGCTTGAGAGGTTGTCTCAAGTCCTCCGCCACGGTGTTGATAAGAGCGGTGCGTTGACGAAAGTTCAGATCAAGCAAGTGATCTGCCTTATGCACCACATAGTCTAAATACCAGATCTCATCAGAGCCAGAAAGCTCGGGCGCCAAGTGCTGCCTATCAGGCAGGCGGTTGGCGTTTGATTGCACGATCTTTAACCTGGAGCCCACCGATCTCGAAAAGAGAAAAACAGAGACTAAGGAAAGGAACATACACGAAAATATTCCCATGCTCAGAAGTTTTTCCAAATTTTCACGCAACTTGTATCCTGTGCCAATCAGGTTGCTGAGCGACTGCGTCTGCTCGCAAGACAATTTCCACAAGCACTCTTGTTTTGAAATTGCCAATCTCATCAGGCGCCTTCCCGTCATCATCAGTGGCAAGCCAGGAGCGTCTCCGAATCTCAGTTTTCCAGCTTCAGCTTGTTCAAAATTTTTATCTTCCATATGGCGAAGAGTCTGCAGTCCTTCAAGATTTTGACGGAAAGCCTCACTCAACGAAGAACGAGCCTGGAGCAATTTGTTCGTTTCAGCAGCAGCATTCAATTCCTCTTGACGAAAGAAGAGCGACTTATCTTTGTCTTCGCTTTTGCCATACATTAGATAATTGGTTAGAAATCCGTATGAGCCCATGCAGAAGGCAATCATTCGATTGACACGAACTGCAAGCGCTGTTTCGTTCAACTCCGCTTTAAGTACTTTTTCTTCGGCTTGACTTGTATAAGCAACGAAAAAGAACAAAATCGCGGCCACAACCATTGGCAGTGAGAATAGAATGAGGCCACGTCTCATGACGCCGGGATGGAAGCGATCTGCCGCTTCTTTTTCCGACGTATCTGGTACGTCCAGTTCAATTCTCGTCAACTGCGACAATTCTTGGACACTTGCCGATGAGCCTTCTGAAAACTTGTCCTCAAACTGATTGAAATCGCCTTGAGTGAGTTTCTCGATATTCAGTATGTCTCGTGCACGAACCACAAGCAGGTCAATAAGTTCTGAGGCTTCAGAAATCGCAGCCGCATCGTTGAGATTCAGTTTTTCGCCTTCGGCGTCTTCGATCATTGCCAGAGAAAGATTCATCGAAGCAAGAGGAGAACACATGTCGTGCGCCACTATAGACAAAAGATTTTTGTTGTATTGTTGTGCTTTTTGAAGCCTTTCTGCAACCAGAACCAAAACATCATTCAATTCGCTGAGCTCATCATTGCCGCCGACCGTAGCAACAAGCTGTTGGCGCTTCGGCAATAGAGCCGCGTTATCGACAAGCAGTTTTAGCCTCTCAATGATCTTTCTGTTGAATAGATACATCGTCGAAAAAGTCAGCAGGATATTACAAATTAGACCGGTCAGAGCAATGAGCAAAACTGTCTGTTTGGAATGCATCGAACGGCTGATTGCACGTTCGAGGTCTTCCAGTTGAAGCGATGCGGCACGTTGATATTGAGAAAATCGTTGAAATGCATCATAAGAAAGGATTCTGAGTTTCTTAAGGTGCGCCCTGGCATCGCTGTCAAAGCTGACTGATGAAATGGAAAACGTGTCCTGAAAGTGTGAATCTATTTCCCCAGTAAGTTTGTCCCCGACCAATTTTTTGACCGGATAGTTCTTCCCAAATGCTTTCAGTTTGCTGATTTCCTTCTGGGTGATCTCTCTAAACTGTAATGACTGGCGTTTGTCCTCTGGCTTGTCTGTCGAAAGCCAGAGAAAGTGAAAGCCGCCGGCAAGAAAAACCGCCGACGCAATTTGATTGATGCTGACCGCAACAAAGGCCTCCCGCCTTATGGATTCAAGCCAGTTCGACTCCTCTTTTCCATAAAAATACAACGCTGTCAATATTAAAAGCTGCGGCAAAAGTGTTAGCTGTAAAAGAATCAATGCCTTAATGGAAATGGGCAGTTTGATGTTTCTTCTCTGCAAGGAAAAAAATCCCATTAGGTTAGGTTGGTTTTTCCTTCAAGAATGTAGCCTGTTTTGGCTGCCGTCTTAATCAAGCACTCTTTTCCCTCTGGTGTAATCTTGCGTTTCAAATTGTGCATGATCGTCCTCACCGAGTCTTCAGAAGACTCATTTTCCGACGGCCAGATCGACTTCAGAAGTGCTTTGCTGCTGAAATGTCGGTTGGGATTTCGGATGAGAAATTCCAAAATGGCAAACTCTTTTGGTGCCAGTGTAATTTTCCTGTCCTCAACCATCACCGATTTGCTCTCTAATTCAATAGTCAGATAACCAAATCGGACAACTGTCGAAAGTAGTCCTTTCGGTCTGCGCAAAAGACTTCTTACTCGGGCAGTCAGCTCGCGAAAATGAAACGGCTTGAGCAGGTAATCGTCAGCCCCAGCATTCAAACCCGTTTCGATGAAGTCGACGTCGCTTAAAGCGGTAAGAAAGAGAATGGGAAGTTCCATTTTTTGTCTTCTTAGCGAGCGACAGACTTCCAGCCCATCTATTCCAGGCAAGTGCCAGTCCAGAATCGCCAGCTCGAAATCAAAGCAATCAAGCAGCTGAAGACCATCTTCACCGGTCTCGGCATGTTCGACAGTATGACCGTTGGCAGCCAAAAAATCGCAAACGCTCACGGCTAGATTCTTATCGTCTTCAACCAGAAGAATTTTGGCCATAGGCGCCGTAACACGTGAAAGTCCCAATGCCTTCATTTTACAAGCTCACGTGCGTCGAATCGAGCGGAAACACCAAGTGCCGCCGCTCGATCCTGCCAAAGGACGTTCATGAGGTCTAGAGCGGAGGGATGTCAATAAAACTCGGCTCGTTGCCCTGAGATTTATTTTGCTCGTTAGGGGCAGACTGCATTCCGTCTCTGGCTCTGTTAACCTCATCCATCATATGGTTTGAACCTTCTTGTTGTGTCTGGCTCTCGGCGAAGACATCTCCGCCTTTGTGCCACGGACCCCAATTGCCATCTGAGTTCCTGCCTCTTGCTGCTATAGCCATTCAATACGCTCCTTTATATAGAAACTGTGACAGGCACTAAAGCTTGATTGCGCCTTCTGCGTTGTCGCGGTGTTGCTTGCGACAATCCAAGACTATTGCCAGATGCCTTAACGCAACATAAACAAGGAACTGCTTTTCTCCAAAAACTTCTGCCCGAGCGGGAGGCGCGCCCGCTTGACATTGGGTAGTGAGTAGTATACACTACACGCATGAGCGAGTTTGGGACCTACATTCGGGACAAGCGCATAGAACGGCAAACGCTCTATCCAGACCGTTTTTCGATTCGGCGCCTGGCCAAAGCGATCGACATTGAGCCCTCCTACTTGAGCAAAATTGAGCGCGGTCAACAACCACCGCCCGGTGAAGAGACCA
>JADZFV010000571.1 GCA_020854255.1 Candidatus Melainabacteria bacterium
CTTTTCCAACCCGGCTACGACTTTCTTGTCGGGTGATTGTCCGGCCAGGCTGAGCGCGAAGAGTGCTCTGGCCAGGTCGGTGCGTTTTTCTCTGTAGTCATAGGGCTCAATTTTGATTTTGGGATCGCGCAATTGCTTGTCCAATTCCGCCACATTTTTCTTGAGCCAATCGCGACCCGTTGTGATCATGTCTTTCGGAACTACGTAATCGCATTCATTGAGCAAAAGCAATCCTTCCACAACGTATGAGGTCAAGTACATATTGCTCTCGTCATCAACCCACCAGCCCCAGCCGCCGTCTGAGTGGTGGTGATCTGTGAGTTTTTGCATGCCCATCTTGAATATTTCGGCGAATTTCTTTTTCTGGGCTGCAGAAATCGGCATATCCAAGTTCTTGTGCAGTTGAAATGCGACGATTGATGGAACCAGGCGACTGAGCGTTTGCTCGGTGCAACCATAGGGATAGTCAATGAGCGAATCGAAACTGCCGATTACAGGGCCCATCGATGAGCTGGCAACCGTCAAGCTGGTCTTGATGTTGCCGGCATTTTTTGCGGGCGGTTGAATTCTCAGATCGACATGGTCTGATTCACCGGTCAAGACGCCGGATTTGACAATGAAAGCAGGCACACCAAGTGGGCGCACTGGAAGTTTTAATTCCATCGCATCGCCTCTTGTGTCGCCTATCGCTTTGACTGAAATAGCCGCTTGTCCGGGTGAGACAACCGTGACAGGCCAGCTGTGGCGGTAGGCTTTCTCCGGCGCCACTTTGAAGGTGCAGCTGAGCGGTGCAGCCGTATTCAATTGCCGCGTCATGTTCACCGACAGTTTGATGTTTTGCTCGCGCTCGGAATAGTTGTGCACGATGCACGTCACCAGTGAGTGGTCGCCTTCGCTGAAGAAGCGAGGCAGTGCCAGGCGGACGAGAACATCCTGAGTGGAGAGTACTTTATTTATGCAGGAGCCGACTTCGGTGTTGGTTGAAACACCCCGTACGGTGGCACGCCATGTGGTGAGATTGTCGGGCAATTTCACAGATGCTGTGGCCATGCCGTCTTTGTCGGTGAGAAGCTGCGGCTGCCAGAAAGCAGTATCTTTGAAGTCTTTTCTGACGCGCGGCTCAACTTTGTCCGGACCGCCCGAATATTGCTCAGGAAATGAGCAGGCGACCTGGACTAAGTTTTCGCGTTTTGAGTAGAAGAATTTGCGAATGTTCTGGGCGTATTCCGGTCTGATTGAATAAATACTCTCGTCGACGACCCCGAGCGACAGTTCGGTATCGGAGGCCGGAGTGCCGTCGGCTTTCTGTGCTTTGATTGTGTATTTGACGGTTTCGCCGGGCTGATAACGCTTCTTATCCGTTGAGACTTGAACATTGAGAAAATTGTTTGCCGGAGAAACTTTGATCATCTTGTTCTGCGTATAAAATTGATGTTTTTTCGTGACCAGCACAACGGTGACAAAAATGTTCGGTGCGTGTTTTTCTTCAATTGGAATTTCAATCAACTGAGCAGTAGAAGTCAGAGGCACCACTTTGTGGTTGTAGATAGTCGTGCCTTCCAAGGTGACTACAGCCTGCGCTCCTTCGCTTCCGTTGACCGGTCCCGCCAGCATCAAGCGGGCAGTTTCTCCCGGCTTGTAGATAGACTTGTCGAATCGCATAGACACCGGTTCGTTTTGGGCACTGTTGCCGCTCAAGACATATGGATAGTCGGGGCTGGCAATCCAGATGCTGGTCTGATCGCCAATTACATTTCCTGCATTGTCTGATGCTTTTGCGGAGACGTAATAGGTGTCGGTTGGAAATTGATTTTTGATGATGAATGTGGCGTGTGCCTTGCCGGTTGCATTTGTCGTTTGCTTAGCCTCGACAAGCACGTCTTCTTTTCTATAGGATTCTGATTGGGCATCCCAGGCAAAACGGCTCAGCCGGACGGTCACGTCCTGGTTGGCGACTGGCTTGCCGTCATAGTCGACCGCCTCGATATCGGCTGTCAAATTGTCACCGACTTTTGCCACATATGAGCCGGGCGTGACAAAGAGGCAGAAATTGCCGGCCGAAACTTTTGCTGTGCCTGAGCTGACAACAGTCATGCGACTGATGTCTGTGACTTCGGCTTCGATCTTGTAATTTCTGTCTCTGTATTCGCTCGAGTTGGGATGGCTGCCGATCGGTTCAGCCTTCTTCGTCTCCACTTCCACTATCGCTTCGCCGTTGTCGTCTGTCGTGACTGTGCCTTCCTCGACATAGTCGCCGCCGTAATCGTAATACTCACTGTCTTCGGAATTATCCCAATCGTCGAAGAAAGAGTAATAATCAGGGCGCGCTTTCAAATTCCATCTCGACGACCAGTCTGTGGATGAATAGATTGAATACTTTACTTGTGCGTTTGCTACTGGACCGCCGAAGAAATAGGTGGCGTGTATTTTTGCCTTCACCTTCTGTCCGACCACATATCTCGGTTGAAGCGGCTTCACCTCGACCTGATATTCAGGTTTTCTGTACTGTGCAACTTCGAAATTTTCATAAGCAACCGTGCCATCCGGATAGGTGATGTTTATCGAATAAGCGCCGGTTTTTCCGTCTGCCGGTATGGAATACAGTCCATGGAATGTGCCATGGTCTGAGGTTTTGATTTTGCCGTTGAAAAGCTCTTCGCTTCCCGGGTCTTCAATATGAACCTTCAATTCCAAATTCTTTCCGGGATTCTTGAATCCGGACGGCCCCACTGCCCGTGCGATGCCTTTGAAATTGACGGTTTGGCCAAGGCGGTAGACTGGACGATCTGTATAGAAGTAGGTTTGCATTTTATCTGAAGACGAGCGCCAATAATTCATCGCGCCATAGGCGAGATTGTTGCCGAAAGCGCCAAGAATTAGAGTGTTGAAACTCGACTGTGCCTTGACGGATTGCGGCAGGGCGCATTCGACAAACCCGTCGTCTTGAGTTGTGCCGGTAACCAGTGCTTTGACTTGTTGCTCTTTTTCCTTGCCTTCGTAAATGCTTACTTTGGCGCCGCTCACTGGCTTGAGCGTGTTCAGATCGATGGCGCGAACCAGCGTTTTTTCAGGAGCCTGCCAGACTACAAGACCGATGTCTGAAACGTTGAACCAATGAATGTCGCGAGTATGTTTGGTTGAATTGACTCCCTGTGCTTCTCCACACACCATGTAGTCGCCGGGCGGCAGTGGTTTGTCGAGCTGAAATTCAGCGCGCGAGGAGTCATTTTCATCTTGCTCGAGGTCGCGAGTGAGAACCGCCACTGGTTTTTCATTTGCAAAAGGCAGTGTGAATTTCTTCTCGCTATTGCGATACAGATCGAGGCTGTTGCTCAATTCATATCCCCATTTTTCAATGGTGTTTTCTCGTGCCAGTTTGAGGATGTCTGTCTTGTAGACGCTCATTTTGACGCATTTTGAAGCGGTGGCATTAGCCCAGAAGCGAGGCGGTTCTTTGGTTGTGAACACGCGCATGTTGGAAGCAATACTGAGGCTCGGTTCTATTAAAGAGAGATGAACCGATTTGGCGATTCTTGTTGTTTTTCCATCTTCTATGAACACGCCATTGACGTACTCGGTGGCATATCCAGTGGCACGCAATTTAATCTGGTACTCCCCTTCCGGCAGTTGATCGATGCGGAAAGTGCCATCCTGATTGATCCAGACGCCGCGTTCGACTTGCGGCCCGTTACGCGGACCATAAGCCATCGCGTATACCTTATTGTCTTTCAGGTCATAAGAGGATAATCCAAAACCTTTTTTTTCAAGGTTGATTTGTCCGGCAACAGATCCGACCGGATGCTCGAGATAGACTCCGAGCAGTGCCAAAAGCAGAATCTTTACTAAGATTAAATTCCAGGCTGAGAAAAGGCCGCGTGGTTGTTTTTTGATGACTATTTTATTTGTGGAAGACATCGGCGGTAATCCTGTACATTTGGCAACGGGACTTTACGGGAATTCCTGCTTTCAATTTGCATTGCACCAGCTGATAGTGCGCATCGACGCATTCGCCGGGCAAAAGTACGGCCGCACGCCCTCCTTGTCTGACAAAGAGTCCGTGGCGAAGGGGGTTTAACTCACGGATGCTATCGATTGGATCTACGGATTTGACGACGGTAACTTGTGCTTTCAATTGATCGATTTCGCTGCGTTTTACCTGCGCGAAGCGATATTCCTTATTGAGAGCAGCCTCTGTGGTGTAAACGGTAGAGGCGATAAGATCGGCATATTCAGGGCTGATAGAGCCCCAGCATGCGCGTGTTTTTCCTTCTTTGGACAAGGTGACGAAAACACCTCTCGGTTTTCCGGCCACTTTTCCTTGTGAAAATTCTTCAATAAGTCGAATCAGCGATTTGCGTTTTCCGTCCGGCAGAAAATGATTTTCTACGGTCTTCATCGCGAGCTCGTTGAGCTTGACTGTTGTCAGTTGTTGCTCCGAGTCAGGTCGCGCTGTCGCCAGTGCATATGGCGACGCGACAAAGAATGTGCTGCTTAAAGCAGCAATTAAGACGGCAAAACGCATTAATCTATACCAGATACTTCCTTAAGTTGCTGGAAGAAATTCACAGAGTTTCTTTCTTTCAACCATTATCATCCCTGACCTGTAAACTTATACAGGCGCGCAGGTTGCAAAGCCGTGAAATGATTGTGATGGCTTTGTAAAACCGACAACTATATAGGTATTTAGGCGACTTGGCTTCCGATTCATCCGACACCGGCAACTCCATCGGCAGGCGCGACTTCTTGAAGTCGATGTTAGGCCTGGGCGGCATTCTGGAAGTTTCAGAGGCGTCAGCAAAACCAGCCACTGGGCGCACAATCTTTTTCTGGTCGGATTTGAAGACCGGGCAGGTTGGTTTTCCTACGGGCTTTATGGTGGAAGCGGGCTTGCCCGGCTCCGTCATGAAGATAGTGGCTGCAGCAGCACTCTTTGAAGAACGTTTGATAAGCCCCAATGAAACCATCGACTGCAAGGGACACGCCACCATTCAGGGGCGGAAAATAAATTGTCTCTTTGCGCATGGCAAGGTCGATGCCGTGCATGCGATCGCCCAATCCTGCAATGTCTATTTTGCCACCGCTTCCAAAAACATGAGTCAGTCTCTGTTTCTCTCCTATGCTACGAAGCTCGGCCTGGATTCTTCCGTTGGCTCCGTAAGAAGCGGCTTGTTTCCCAAGCCGGAGAAGTCCACAGCCTGGCCTTTTGTACTCGGGCTCAGCCCTCACTTGCACCCGAATGGTCTTCAACTGATGCGCTTGAGCGCCATTGTCGCCACTTGCGGCGACGTACCGCACCTTCACAGTGCTGAAGAGAATGCCCAGGGAAAACCTCGCCTCAAGATTGAATTCTCAGATTTGACCTGGGGGCGCCTGCAGCAAGGAATGGAATTAGCCGTCAGGGAAGGAACCGCTCACAAACTGGACCCCAGCCACAAACTGCATGTTGCAGCCAAGACGGGAACCGCACCTAATGGAAAGAAATTTCAGTCATGGGTGACCGGTTATTTCCCTTCTGAGAGTCCGCGCTATGCCTTTTGCCTGGGTGCGACCAGTGGCACAAGCTCTGAGGTAGCAGTGCCCAAAGCAAAAGAGTTTCTCTTCGCTACAGAATGGCCATAAGTAAATATGGCCGTAAGTAAATATGGCCATAAGCCCGATCGCAAACGTGCGACTGCAAATTTGAATCTGCATTCTATATAGATGGCGAGTTGAGATGGCGATTTACTCTTTTGCAAAACTGTTTTTCTTGCTCGCTGTAGTTTTTCTTGCTGTTCCCGGCGCGCAGGCAAACCCGTCTTCTCTCAATGTGATGCTTTTTCAATCCCGCCCACGCCTGGATTCGGTTTTTGTCCGAGCCCCGTTTGTAATGGTGAATCCCATACGGACAGTTTTCGAAGAAGGGCTCTACGAAATTACCGACGCCGGCAATGGCGTAAGATTCAAAAAAGTGGGCGGACGCAATCAGAAGGAGAGTGTGCGTGCACCATATGTAGTGCTTTCGGACAGAGCCGGGTCCACGATCGAAATTGGCCCGGATACCGCCCATATGCGGACGTATTATGGATCGCTGAAGGTAAGCAGAAAGACCGGTCACGGAAAGAAATCCGCCGGATTGTCGGTTGTCAATCTGATCGATTCCTTCAATTATGTAGCCTCGGTGGTGGGAGGCGAGACCACTGCCGCTTTTGGCAAGGAGGCGCTGAAGGCGCA
>JADZFV010000572.1 GCA_020854255.1 Candidatus Melainabacteria bacterium
CTCTTGCGGCGTCGGTAAAAACATCGCTCAAAGAGAGCATTGATGTAGAGAGTCGAAACGCCCTGAAGAGCCTGGCTACGGAAACCTCGCTGAATTCGACTGCCGGTGCATTCGGTGGTGGAATGTCCGGAGGAACTCGCGGCGTCTTCGAATGGGATTCGAATAAGAGCGTCGCCGACAATCTGAAAATGGTAGCTGCTCAAACAGCGATGGGAGCTATCACCGGCACGACCATGGCCGGTGGCATGACATTGGGCTTCAAAGCTATCGCGGCACCAGCGTCAAAAGGTATACAGTACCTCAAAACTACAAGCTCAACTAACATTCCTGAAGTAAGAACCACAGCAACTGTGACAGCAGACGGCAATAACGCCCTCATCTCCGCCGACGCCAATCCCCACATTCAAGGCGTCAAGCGAAAAGACGGTTCAATTGTCGAATTAAAGCAAGGTGAAAAGATCACACTCGAAGACGGCGACACTCCCATAACGCGCACAGACGACGCAGGCTTTCCAATCGATGCAGACGGTACGCCAATAACTGATGAAAGTGCCGTCGACTTGAACAACAATAGTGACGTCTTTGGATACAGCCAGCCACCATCTGAATCTCCACAATACAAAAAAGGAGACCTGGTTTCCTTCGGCGACGATGAGTATCAGGTCGCTGGATTCGACAGGAACAATGGAGACGTAATCATTTACCAGAAGGGCCGTGGTGAGGAAACTATATCGCCGGACGTTAAGGAGGGAGAACTTGGGACAAAATATCGGATTATCCGCATCAATGGTCAAAATTATTTCCGAGATGCAGCGGGAAATGTTTATAACAAAATCGATCAAGGACGCGCGTTTGCTCTCGTGCCTGACAATCAATACAAAGTAGTGCCGCGTGATGAAATCAAGTTTAACGCAAAGCCGGTGAAAGCACCTCAGTCCGTCAAATTCAGTCCTGATGGGTTCCAGGATAACAAATGGCACCCAGCCATTTACGAAGTCGATGACGTGCAAGTCGAGTTAATGCCAATGAGCGGCTGGCACTGGAGCGGTAAGCGACCAGGCGTAAATTCTAATGAACTTGGTTCGGTAAAGATTGACGTCACAGCCATGAATCTGGATGACGCGCAAAAGATCCAACAATATTTGCTTCCGCTGTTAGATAACGATCCCGCCTTTGCACCGCCCAAGATGCTGAGTTGGAAGACGCTTAATCCGGCTAGAGGGATGGCTGGTGGCACCGAGCCTCTCTCTGCTCAAGATGCGAAAGTATTTACACTGTACTGTAGCAATCCGGCAGACGCGATAGCCATTCAAAAGAAACTCGACCAAATGATCAAAGAGGCCGGGCTGGGACTGGACAAGCCACCGCAGAGCGGTAATGTCTTCAGAATCTCGGGCGAATCAAACCGTGTTGGCATAGTTCGAGACACCTTTACGCAATCTGTTGATTCGCAACAGTGGGATCCCGCGATCAACCTCGACGAATCGCTGGCAAGATCGCTGGAAAACGAGTTCGGCAACGGACAACTGTTATCAAAAGAACAATTGGAAAGGCTGATTAATACAGTAGGAATGAAGAAACAAGAACCGCCAATAATCTTCTACGATAGCCAAGGAAAACTTTCGATGCGCGTCAGTGCAGGCCGCGACGGTGGTCACCACGACTATTCGCCCTATGGTGTATATGTCACCGAAGCCGGTGCCGGAAAAGTAGTCGGGGAACTTACTGACCGACCGGCGCTCTACAGTCTTTACGACCGCTACCGAATCGATCCGGTCGACGAAGCAGTACGACTGCAACGTGTCAACGAAGTTGTCACGTCCAAACCGAGCGTGCCACGTGCCAGCGCCAACGGACAAAAATATGAAACAAACAAAGTCTCCATCATTGGTCGAAGTAGTGGTAGCGAGATTCAGATTGCTACTACAGATGGTTCAGTAGGAGTCAGTTCGCGACACGCCGCGATTTACACAGATTCGGCAGGCAATACGTATATCGCCGACCTCGGATCCACAAACGGCACATACATTAACGATCAAAAGATTGCATCCTCAAGCGATACAAGCAAACCCAACTGGGTGCGCATCAATCCTGGCGACAAGGTGACACTTGGCCCAACTTTCGACTTAAACCTGGGAAACCCTGGTCCCACGGGTCAATGACGAAAAGGGCCCGTTAGACAGCGATAACTCGGATGTACAATAATGAGGCGGTCAAACGAGATGGTAATGACTATTCAGGTAAAAAATATCATGGGTCAGGAAGTGATCGCTTCGCTTGAAGCGACGCTGGACAAACTACAGGCCGGTGACCAAGTATTTTTCTTGCATGAGCAGAAAGACCCAATTTCGTGGCGTATTCGGCTCAGCCATCCCGAAGCCCCACATCAGCCTGGTTACAACATTTCATGGATAACCGAAAATGGGCTGTTTATGCTTATTTCGCCGCTCAGAATTGATCCGGATTCCTACGACGGACCCGACATCCGCGTCTTGGTCAGGCTAGTGGCACCAAATGCATTTGAGATTTTGTCGCCAGATCGCGTCGCGGAAGGTGCTGCCGCAGCACGTCTAGAAGTCGAAAGAGCACTAAGCCAGGGTTCAGCCTCCCTGGAAAAACATTTGAACTGTCAAATATCGAAGTACTTAACTCCGGCATGAACGCTTTATATTAGTTGAAGTCCACGCTACCCCGCGACGGAAAAGCAATCCTGCTCGGACCGACCAGAAGTCGCGAATACAAAGAGCTGCTCTGAAAACCTTTGTAATGCTACTTCACTCTAGAGAGCGTGGAAGTGCGAAGAAACTTAGATACGGCCGGTCAGGATTTCTCTTAGTTCGCGGCTTTGACTTTCGGCAAGCGACGACGATTAACAACTCAACAACAATACCAAAGTATATTTTTCTCAAACATGCGAGACAAGGCTGCCACCCCTCCTCAATCTCGCCGCCAACATGGGTCGCACCCCGGCGACATCAGCCAGAGAATTCTACAGATTCAGAGGAGAGTGCCCTTATGACGCAAGGACAAGAATTGGAATTGAAAACGCCGGCAGTCGAAATCACGGCAAGAAATGAAGTGACAGAAGCCCGTCAAAACCTGCTAGAAGATAGTCAAACAACTGCCCGCATAACGAAGATCCGACCGGGCGCAACGGAAGTCATTGCCGGAGCCGATGAAATTGTTCCGGGCATGGAAACGCCCGATGCTCAGGGATTTTGTCTTAACCTGAGCAGAAACGCAAAGGGCGCCAGTGCGGCTATCCGTGGAGAGACAGAATTTGTCGCCGATATCAGAGATCCAGCCGAAGTTGACGCCGCCCTGGCAAAATTGAAAGCCGGCGCCATTGACAGGCAAAAAATAACGGAAGCCGCACACGATCTGGAATCCTTTATCGTAGGCGGGCCGTTAGGATGGGGATTGTACAGAGCAAACAAAGAATCGCTCGATCCTGTGATTGACACCACTGGAAAATTCTCGTTTGCAGTGAGCACTGGCACGCTTCCGAAGTTAGCTGAAAACATAGTCGATAAGCCAATTATGACAGCTCTGGAGTTCATCGTTTGCCCGGCATTACCTTTTGTAGATGCCTCAATCAGCGTCGCAAATGAAGCAATCAAGAAATAATTACGAAATTCGATCCTGAAGGCCATGTACGAAAAACTTCATTAGGTGTCCTCGCTTCTAGGAAGTATAACCATGACTCAAGAAATCAACTCTTTGCAAAGTTACGAACCATCGTCTGCGATTCCGACAACCGCAACTCCTTCCGAGCAGGGATTGCTCACCGAAGCGCTGGATACCGCCTTTCGAGCTATATTCGGCGACTCCAAAGAAATCAAGGAAGACACAAAAACAAATGCGGATTGGGGAATGGCTAATCTGGCCTCAGGATTTGTAAAAGCTGTCCCATTGTTTATGGTGCCAGGCCGAGGCATGGTATTGTCGGCGGTACTACATGGAATCGATGAGGTGCATAGAGGAGACAGTACCAGAACCCAATTAACTGATTTCGCTCTCGGCAGTGCTAAGGGAGCCGGCACAAAACTGGTTTTGGACAAATTCGGTGCATCCGAGATTTCATTCGCGCAGAAAGGACTTGCCATCGGCGGCGGTAGCAGTTTTTTAGACAGCGCCCTGACTCGAACAAACTGGATCAATCAAACTACTGGAGAATTAGACTTCAGCGGTGGTTTACGAAAAACCGCATTCCAGGCAGCGTTTGGTGCCGGCGTCGGCATGGCAGCCTTTCCGCTAGGTCATGCGCTTGGCAGCAAAATCACTCCGACCGCTCAAAAGTTTTTTGGCAGCCGCATTAACGATGCTATGGTGGCAGCTGCAACAACCGGCGGCGCCTTCGGATTAACAGGTGGAATCGTTGGCGAATCTGCCAATCAGTTTTACTCTGGCTCTTTCGACCCGGTAGCTATAGCCAAACGCGGACTTGTTGATGGACTCAGCACTGCTGCAGCCGGTGGAGTTGGTTACAGATTCTCGGCTCATTATGCACTTAATCAC
>JADZFV010000573.1 GCA_020854255.1 Candidatus Melainabacteria bacterium
GCGGATGGAGATTAAGGTGGCTCAAGGAATGATATCAATTTTTAGAACGCTCTTTTGCGCAGCGACGGCAGTCAGCCTGCTATTGCCTGTTGTAGTACAAGAGGCAGGAGCAAAAGGAGCCGGACATAACACGGTCGCCCTGCGCAACGAAATGCATCACCAGCTGATTGCGCAGGCGTTGCCATCAAGCGCGGTGTCACCGGTATATCTCTACCATCGCTGTTGGAATATCATCAATCAGCAGTTTTTCGATAAAACATACGGCGGTCAAGACTGGTCCAGATGGGAACACCATTACGACACAAAAATCAAAAGCAAAGACGATGCCTACAAAGCCATCGAATCAATGCTTGCCAGTCTCGGTGACCCGTACACGCGCTTTCTCAATCCGGAAGCATTTTCAGACGAAACCAATCAAATCAAAGCGCACCTCTATGGAGTCGGAATTCAATTGGGCATGAGCGATTTGAAGAAAATCGTCGTCATTGCTCCTATTGCAGGCAGTCCAGCATCCACTGCCGGCGTGCTTCCAGGCGATGAAATCCTGGAAGTAGACGGTGAAATGATCGCCGGTCAACCGCTCGATTCTGTCGTAAAGAAAATCCGCGGACCGATTAACACAAAAGTGACTTTGACGATGCTCAGGGACGGCAAGCGTATTCCAATACCACTCACGCGCGCCCAGATTACCGTGAAGGCCGTCACCAAAGCGGTGATACTGCCAGGCGATGTCGGCTACATTCGGCTGGACAGCTTCATTTCCGCCAAGGCTACAGAAGAGTTGAAAGAAGCGTTGACAAAGATTGAAGGCGCCGACTCGATTGTGCTGGATTTGCGAAACAACCCGGGCGGGCTACTGGATAACGCCGTGCAAATAGCCAATCTTTTTCTCAAGGGCGGCGTGATCGTCAGTACGGTTGACGGGGCAGAGAACAAGGCCAGTACCATTGCCAGGGGACAGCCAAGCTTTGAAAAACCAGTCGTGACGCTAATCAACGGCTCGTCGGCATCGGCATCCGAAATTCTCGCAGGCGCCTTGAAAGAAAACGATCGCTCCGTGCTTGTCGGCACCAAATCCTTCGGAAAAGGGCTTGTGCAAGCGATTCAAAAGCTCGATGACGGCTCGGGCATGAATTACAGTATCGCCAAATACCTGACTGCAGGTGGCAACTACATCCATCACAAAGGCATTTCACCCAATATAGAAGTGAAGTTGTCCGACGACGAATACAAGAAAGGTCTGGGTCCGTGGTGGATCGACCCCACGTTCAAACGATTCAACAGAGAGCCGCAAGATGGCTACGATATTCAGCTTCTGGCGGCTCTCAACCAGGCAAAAAATGAAGTCAAAAAAGCCAAAGGTCAGCCTATTGAGCCCTTCAAAGATGAAGAGGTAAGAAAGCAAATCCTTACAAAACTGGGCAAACCGGTTATCGATACAAAGAAAGCTGCACAGGCTTCCACAGACGGCAATAAACCGTCCGGGCAAGCAGCTGCGGATTTTGCTCCGTCAAAAGCACCGGGTGTGCCGACGCGCAATTGAATGCCACCGAGTGGCATCCTTCAAAATTGCTTTTCTGTGTGCAGCGAAAAACGCAAGTTTTTCGCTGTGGGTGAAAACCCGGAAAGCCCGCAATGGCGACATTTCACTTTTCTCAAAACAGAAGGACAACCAGGGCATCTTTCCGAAACAGTGAGCTGCAGCGGTTTTCAGAATGCAGAAGGTACAGCGAAAAACATAAGTATTTCGCTGTACCGGTGAAACTGAAAATCCAGCTACTCACCGCGAAAAATACTTTCACGAATCGAGTTCTTGCTGAGCTAAATTGACGCCCTTCTGTGCGTCCAGTGAAAACCAGTGTCGAGCGAGCGTGGCATCGGCTGACGTTCCGCGCCCTTCCCTGTACATCAGAGCGAGGTCGTATTGCGCTCTGGCTGAGCCGTTTTCCGCAGCCAGTTTGTACCATTTAAATGCCCGCTCGAGATCCTGCTCGACACCGTCGCCGCGGTCATAGATCAAGGCGACGCAGAATGCAGCATCGAAGTCTCCATAACCAGAGGCTCGGCAAAACAGTCTTAAAGCCTTTTCGACATCACGCTGGACGCCGGCGCCTCTCAAATATAAATCGGCCAAATTATATTGTGCGGTCGCATTTTCCTTTTCGGCGGCACGCTCATACCAGAGCGCCGCTTCGATCGGATTTTTCTCAACACCTCTACCTTCTATATAGTAAAAAGCCAGTGTGCATTGCGCCACGGCGTCGCCGGCTTGAGCCCGGCTCAATACATCATTTAGCGATTCTGGTGGCGACTTAGACATTATCTTCACGTGAATTTATTGACGGTGCCTATAAGCAAAAGTCGCATTGCAATCAAAAGCCCGGTCGCCAGCATGACACTACTAGCAGTGGCAGACATTTGCTGGATTGAATGTCTGGTCCAGCCCGTCTCCGGAGCATGCGTAAATTCATGATATTCTGGGGTAATGCAGCCATTTGGTTATTTCATAGTTTTTCAAGAGATTGCCGTGCATTTCAGGTCAACCAGCATAACAACAAAACTCGCATCTGCAAACGCGCGAAATTCCACAGGAGCACAGGCGGCAGAATTCGCTGCGGCGCTTACGATTCTGGTGATGTTTTTCGTAATTCCATTGCTCGACTTCGGCGTGATACCGATCAGATGGGGACTGGCAAATCATCTGATCACGAGCTATTCAGTTAATTTTGCACGAGCAGAAACTCTCAGTCGCGCCTTCGAACAGCTTGAAGAGGACACAAATCTGCAGGATTTATTGAAGAAGATCGGTGGAGTCAATGCAAAAAGATTGAGACTTGCACTGGTGATTACAAAGCCGTCGGCTGCCGAGAAGAAATTAGTCGTGGAAGAGCCGAAGCGCATTCCCACTTTATGGTTGCCTGATTCACCCAACGGGCCATTTCAATACGAATTAGAACTTTTGGCGACTGTCGAGATCTCACCTCTGCTCTTGATCAGTCTCGGCGAAAAAAAGATTCCTGGCTTGAATGCTCCTTTTACAGTGACCATAATCAGCTCGTCGCATTGGGAAAATTTGGGCAGAAATCCCAACACCAATGAGTTTTTCATGAACGAATGAGTGCAGAATGAACTAACGAACAACCCGTTGCCAAGCGAATCCGCCTTGCGGCAGACAAGACCGGCTTCTCAACTTCTGAATCGCTGAGCTTTTAAACAAAGAGACTGTCTAAACCAAATTTCTATGACAAGAACTGTATTAAATACGCTTGGAAAGTTGGATCCAGCCAGTTAAGGCAGTACCATTAGTGGCCTAGACGCTCCTTTTAAGGCGGACGAATCATATGTGTGGGCTGATTGCTATCACGGGCACTCCTGGATCAGCCTATGACGTCTTTTTTGGCTTAATGAATCTGCAACATCGAGGGCAGGACGGAGCCGGAATACTCACTATCGATACAAAGAAAAAAGGCAACTTTCACCTGACAAAGGGAAGCGGGCTTGTGGAGAACGTCTTTTCCGAACGTTCTTTCAAGACATTGACCGGGTTTGCAGCACTTGGGCACTCACGTTATGCAACCGTCGGCCGCAACGATCCAAACATGCTGCAACCCTTCCTGGATTACGAAAGTGGGCTCGGGCTGGGGCACAACGGCAATATCGTCAATTTTTATAAGCTCAGAGAAGAGCTTTATCACTCGAAGACACGCACGCCGGCATGGGTAGAATCAGATTCCGAGCTGATGTTGAAGTTGCTTTGCGAAGGACTCGAACCGGGAGCAATAACTTTTGCCAACGCTCAGGTTGCTGTAAAACGTTTGATGGAAAAGCTGGTCGGCAGCTACTCTGTCATCTGCCTGACCGGAGATGGCGACATTTTCGGCTTCCGCGACCCGGACGGCATTCGTCCACTTTGTCTGGGCAAAAGAGTTCAGGAAGACGGCACGACCGTATATGCATTGGCAAGCGAATCGATCGCTCTTAACTTCCTGGGATTTACCGATGTCGAAGATGTGCAGACAGGAGAACTTGTCTATATATCCAAAGCAGGCGTCATCGATCGCAAAATCATCAGACAGGACTCAATTTCACCTTGCATGTTCGAATGGGTTTATTTCGCGCGAGTAGAATCCGAGATTGATTCAACTTCGGTCTACAACGCCAGATTCAAACTTGGGCAAGTTTTGGCGCGCCAGTTGATGAAAGAAGGTATCTCAGCCGATGTTGTTGTCCCCGTGCCTGAGACTAGCCGCTGCTCGGCAATTGCAGTGGCGGAAACAATGGGGATTCCATTTAGAGAACTTTTGATCAAAAACAGGTACGTAAATCGAACCTTTATTCTCGACGATCAAGAGAGCCGTCAGGAAGCTATACGACGCAAACTCTTTCCAATCGGTCACGAATTCGAAGGAAAGAGCTGCTTGATTGTCGACGACAGTATTGTGCGCGGCAACACCTCCAAGCAAATTGTCAAATTGATTCGCCTGGCAGGCGCGCAGGAAGTAATTCTTCTGTCTACCTGCCCGCCTTTGACCAGTCCCTGTTATTACGGCATCGATTTTCCCAGCGCTAAAGAGTTGGTAGCGCACGGTCGCTCGAATGAAGAGATTGCGGAAATTCTCGGCGTCGACAGAGTGATTTTCCAAACCATCGACGGTTTGAAAGAAGCCCTGGAGATGCAGTCATTGTGCACGGGCTGTTTGACAGGAGATTATCCGACCGACATTTCTTCAGGTCGAGACTTTGAGGCGATGCGCACGCGCGATCGGGAGTCGGTAGCGAAAAAATCCACCTGCTGAGGTTCGACTGAAGTTAGATTGAGGTTTTAAAAAGTTGGAAGTGACCAAACAAAAACATCCGAGCGGACTGGAACTGATATACGAAGGATCAGTAAAGCGCGTTTTCAAAACGAGCGATAAACCAGATCGACTCTTCTTTCACTTTACAGATGACTACTCGGTATTCGATTGGGGCAAAATGCCGGATACAATCGAAAACAAAGGTCGCGCCCTGGCAAAGATGGGCGCGTTCTTTTTCAAACAGTTGGGTGCGCCGGATATCTTTCAACGTCTCAAAGGCAACAAACATCTCGAGCGTTTCGACAAGGCTTTTCTCGATGAGCGATACAAGCATCCTGTTTTCGAAGGTGTTTGCGGCGTAGTCAATTTTGGATTGCCTCATCACTTTAAAGAATTGCTAGAAAACGACAAGCAAGAAAATGAGAATTCTTCAATGGCTGACTCGATTTTAGGCACAACACATTTGATGGAAGTTCTGACCGCCCGTGTAGAACGACCGGAGCTGCATCAAATCGATGGTCAGCCGACATATTTTTATCCACATACTCGGGCACAATCATCAGCGCCGATGACGGGCCGCCGTCTAGTGCCTCTGGAGATAGTTTTTCGCTTCGGCATGCCGGCCGGTAGCTCTCTCAAAGAGCGGCTGCAGAAAAATCCCGATTACGCAAAACAACTTGGATTGAAAGTTCTGCCCAAAGAAGGAGATTGGCTCCAGCGTCCGGTCATCGAATTTTTCACGAAGCTCGAACCAAAAGACAGGCTACTGTCCACCCAGGAAGCTGCGCATATCTCCGGCTTAAGCGCTTTCGAATTCGAGTATTTGATTGAGATGTCCTTTCAAGCTGCTCTGGCACTTTATGTTCTCTTTGCCGAAAAAGGCATTGAGCTCTGGGACGGCAAATTCGAAATGATCATCGATTATGGTGCTCACAAAGATGCTGAAAGCACGGGCACATCCACTGGCGGCATCTTGCTTCTGGCCGATAGCGTCGGACCGGATGAGCTGCGTTTGATATACAAAGGTGTCCACCTCTCAAAAGAAATGATCCGGCGAATTTATCGCGGCTCTGCCTGGGAAGAGTCCTTGAAGAAAGCGCAGCTCATGGCCAAAGGACGCGGCGTCGCGGACTGGAAGGGCATTGCTCTCGGTGAGTTGAAGTCTGCTCCAGAGCCTCTTGCCGGTGATGAAAAAGCATCCATCGACAGACTTTATGGAACCCTCGCCAATCATCTGATTGGTGAGCCTGTTTTTGAAAATCACCCGACTCTCGATCAATTTGTCAACGCTTTGCCTGCCAAGCTAAAAGGCGAAGCATCAGTTGCAGCGCAGCCGGGCAAAAGGTAAAGCGAACGATGGCACAAGGCAGTCTCGACAGCAAAATCAACATAATGGTGGTCGGCGGTGGTGGTCGAGAACATGCCCTTTGCTGGAAAATTGCTCAGAGCAAATACGCAGGCAATATTTATTGCGCGCCCGGAAATGGTGGCACTGCAGCCGACAGCCGCATAACCAACGTCAATTTAACTGTCAGCGATTTCCCCGGACTCAGTGATTTCGCCAAAGAGAAGAAAGTCGATTTTGTGATAATCGGACCGGACAATCCACTTGCCGACGGTATCGTCGACTACATGGAAGAGAAAGGACTGACTGTCTTCGGCCCGAAAAAAGAAGCTGCAAAATTGGAATGGAGCAAAGCTCATTCCAAACAATTCATGCTCCAGCACAATATACCGACCGCTCGCTTTGCAGTAGTGCACGATTTCGAAAACGCTCAAAAATTTGTCAAAGAAAACGATTGGGCGCGGGTTGTTAAAGCCGATGGCTTGGCACTGGGCAAGGGTGTTTTTGTTTGCAGCAGTGAAACAGAAGCAATCGAAGCTTTGAATGCCATCTTCAAAGAATGCAGATTCGGCGACGCTGGCTCCTCCGTAGTAATCGAAGAAAAATTGATCGGCGAAGAACTATCCCTCTTGCTTCTCATCGACGGCAAGTCGGTAATGCCGCTTTCTGCCTGTCAGGATCACAAACGCAGATTCGACGGAGACACCGGACCCAATACCGGCGGCATGGGGGCCTACTCTCCGGTGCGCTTATTCAGCAAACATAAAGACGCAATTGAATCACTGGTAGTGAAGCCGATAGAAGAAGCTCTTAAGAAAGGCACGCTTGATTTTAAGGGCATGCTTTTTGCAGGAATTCTCGTCGGTGTTCCTGAGACTCCTGGTCAAAC
>JADZFV010000574.1 GCA_020854255.1 Candidatus Melainabacteria bacterium
AGCGCTCCAGATAGCGCGTCGAATGCCTGCGATAGTGCATGTATTCCATTCTGGAGTTCTGGTCGCGGCGGAAGCTGAATTCGAGCAGCGACATGCTGGCGGCTGCATAGCCGTTGAGAACTCTGTCAGCGACGGCGCGGACATTTCTGGTGTGTTCTACTTCAGCGGTTTTTGCTTCGGCTGCTTTGTACGCGACGAATAGTCCGATCACAAAAATAATTTCGAATAAGAGCGGCACGCCGACCAGCACAAGCCCCATCTGAAATACATTCAGATCAAATCTGAGTCGTCTTTTTGACGGTACTGTAAGTGGTGGCACTGAGAGAGTGGGTCTTTGAAGTTTTTCGATGGACCTGGTCGGTGCGCCTGTGGGTCCAGATTGCTCGGTAGACCCGGTTGTTATGCCTGCATCGCCAGGTCTTTCGATATGCTTTTCTGGTGAGCTTGCATTGTCAACCTGCTCTTTAAACTCGCTTTCTTGACTTGCTCTGTTAACTGGCTTTGTCAACTCGCTCTATCAACCTGCATTGTTTACTTGCCGATTTTATACCAGACCGTGCCGGAGCGCTTTCACAGCTGCCTGCGTTCGATCTGAGACTGCCAGTTTGTCCATAATATGCTTGATATGGGTTTTTACTGTGTCTTTCTTTATAGAAAGGCGGTCTCCGATCTCTTGATTGGATAATCCCTCCACAATCAATTGCAAAACCTGCAATTCCCGGTCCGACAATTGCTCATATACGATCTGGCTGGGGTCCGAACCGGAGACTGTTTTGGGCAGGGCTCTCAGCACCTTGTGCGCAATTGTAGAGTCAATCCACATGTCTCCTCGAACCACAGCATTAACTGCCGCTTCCAGTCGACCGAAGTCCGCTTCTTTCAGGCAGTAGCCGTTTGCTCCGGCGGCAAGAGCCGCAAATATGTCGCGCTCGTCGTCATGTGATGTGAGCATAATTACTTTCAGATCCGGCCACTTCTGCTTCAATTGCTGGCAGGCTTCCACGCCGTCCATGATCGGCATTCCGACGTCCAGAAGAACCACCGCCGGCATGGAGCGAGAGGCTACCTGGATGGCCTCTCGGCCGTTCGATGCCTGGTGAATTTCCGACACCAGATCACTCTGTTCGAATAGAACTTTCAATCCGGCTCTCAAATTGGCGTTGTCATCGACGATTAAAATTGAATGCTTGGTCATTTTGGACCACCGTTTTCCTGGACTTTGGTTGTTGTCTAACGATAGCAGTGTTGATACCGAATGGCTTTTCATACGCATTAGAAATATGCAAGTCATGCCGTCGCTTCGGCAGCTGACTTCAGCGGCAACGTGACGGTGAAAGTCGTACCCGATACTTCATCGCTTACAAAGCTGATTGTTCCTCCCAGTGCGTGTGCAATTTGCTGCGAAAGATAAAGACCGATTCCTGTTCCTCCGGCCGACTGCTGCCCGAGTTCGCCCTGCCAAAATGGAGTAAATAGTTTTTCTTTATCCATTTCATGAATACCCGGACCGCTATTGTGAACGTCAATGCTCACTTGATCTGCGTCTTTTCGCAAAGTGATAGTGACTGCCGTCTGGCTTGGGGAAAATTTGATTGCATTTTCGAGCAGGTTGCCGATTAAATGCCTGAGCGCCGACTGATCGGAGCTAATCTTGAATCGCTCTTCCGGCTGGTTGATTGAAATCGACACTTCAGACAGCTGGCACCTAAAGTCGAAACCGGCGACGATGTCTTCCACTACGTCATTGAGCACAATTTCTTGCTGTGCCAGGACATGCGCACCTTGCCGATACTTCGTGATTTCCAGCATGTTCTTTACCATCTTGAGAGCATCTTCATTGCTGTCTTGCAGGCGCAAAAGCAGCTCGGCATCCCCGTTTTTTGCATTCGGATGCTTCTTGAGAATGGCCTGAATCAAATAATTGGATGCTATCAGCGGGCTCTTCAAGTCGTGGGCGATCGTTTGCTGCAAGACTTCCTTTTGCCTGGAGAGTATTGCCATATTTGTCATATCTTCAATGAGCAGAATCAAACTGCGCGCCTTTCCTGCTTCCATCATCGGCCAGGCGGCAATATCCCAGTAGCTTTCCAGCCCGCTTCTGTTTCCGATCTGAGAAATGCGAATGCCTTTCAGAATCGCCGGTGTTCCTGAATTTACAGTGTTGGCCAGCTCATCGCGCGGAAGTTCGGGAAGCAAATCCCAAATTGATGTGCCGATTACGCTTTCGGTTCCCGATAAAAAACTCTCAAAAATAGGATTGACGTCCTTGATCTGAAAGTCGGCTCCCATCTGCACGATGCCTATTGGAGCATGCTGTACGATTTCGCGGGAAACTTGCTGTTCGACCATGAGCGTTTTGCGAGTGGCGCCGATATAGCGCTGAACCATCAATGTGAGCGGAACGACGAACAAAAGAATGAAACCGCCAAGACTAAAGAACATTATTGATGAACGCTCGGCGTTCTCTTTGTAGTCCCGGAGCCTTTCTTTAAGCACGGCTCTTTCATCTACGTCGCTGATTATCAGCCGCCCGCGGATCACTTCCATCAATTGCTGAGCTTTGCTCAAACCAGATTCTGATGCTTTTGCGTTACCTCTGTCTTTTTCCGCAATAGAGATATCGAGAATGTTTTCAAATCTTTCAGCCAGTTGTTCTATGTACGAAAAGTGCCATCGCCTCCAGCCCTCTTCGTCGCCGGTGTGTTTGACGAACGAGATGTACTTGTGCATGCTTGCCTTGTCATTTTTGTAGCGGTTCAACGCGCCTTTATCGCTGGTTTTGATGTAGGTTTCCGCCTGAACCTTCATGTCATTCATGATCGAGATAATCGACTCCAGCCCGCCCAACAATTCTTGCGACTTTTCGACGCTTTTGCCGGTCTGAATGGCTTTCGATGAGTGCATGTAGGA
>JADZFV010000575.1 GCA_020854255.1 Candidatus Melainabacteria bacterium
AAACTGCGAATTCTCAGGATGGTAAATGAAGATCTCTCCAGTTTCAATCTTATAGACCCAGCCCTGCACCACCAGCTCACCTTTATTTATGGCAGCCGCAACAGCCGGATAGCTTCTCAGGTTCTCCAACTGTACCAGCACATTTTCTTGTGTTGCTATATTCAAGAGCTGTGCATTATCCAGGGTCTGGTAATTCGACATGAGTATTCGACGTGTTTGCTCTGCATGTTTCAACCAATCGGCAACCGCTGGTAAGTCTTGCAACAGGTCCGGATCAACGATGCCTTTCATGGCGCCGCAGTGCGAATGGCCGCACACTACAATTTGCCTCACTCTCAACACCTTGAGAGCATACTCGATGGCCGCACCGGCTACTTTCTCCTCGGCTCTGCAGTCAGGGACCAGATTGCCCATGTTGCGAAGCATAAACAGGTCGCCGGGCTCAGCTTGAGTAATCAGCTGAGGGTCTACCCGAGCGTCCGAACAGGTAATGAAAAGAACTTCGGGGTACTGTCCAAGCGCCAGAAGCTCGAACAGCTCCTTTTTGGAAGCAAATATTTCATTGGTGAAGTGATGAATGCCTTTGATCAATTTTTGCATACTCGCTCCACTCCATCGTAATGTAACTCTTCAATAGTTTGCGCCACCACATTCGGTTCTCAACAGTAGCACTGCAGCTTCCACCGGCCGTAATAATTAGCCGTCAGGATTTGGATTTATGCATCGCCAGGGCCGATCTATACGTGCCGACGCTCTCTATTCCTCATTGAAACACGAACTGAAAATTAGACAAGTGATACTCCGCTAAAAAATACAACCGCAAAGAAGTAGAACCAACAGTGGTACCAGGTTTTCAGACTTCGAGAAATTTTCCAGCGGTTTGAAGGCATTTCATTTCGCAACAGGTAGCGCCAATTGACGGAGCACCTCTAAACCTTCTAGCGCAAGGCTCTGTTTGGGTTTCCAAGCAAGATGATCGTACTTCGGAGCGACAAATATTGCCTTTGTACAAATCTATCGATACGGTAAAGACAATGCAAAACGAAACGGATCTAAGGCCCCTTAGGATTTTTTGCGACTCAATACTTAAACATCTTTCTTTAGCGCTTGAGAATCACTAAAAGGCTATAGATTTTGTCAAAAACATCGCTTAAAATGGCACCGTATCCGGTGACTTTTCCATTTACCAATGCCCGGGCAAAAAAAATCGCCAGTAAAACAAGTCAATCTATGACCGTGGCGCATAGTACGAGCAGTCCGGCAGAGCTCTTGTATCAACCTGGCTTCAGCTGCGCAAACCAGGCTCACCAACCTGGCGTGAAACGGAAAGATTTGCCTGAATAGCGTTTTCAAGCGACAGGCGATTGCTGCCTGAAGGCTGAATATGTATTTTGGAATTGTTCATCAACCAAGAATAACAGCGGAGAGATTTCGCCTGATTCAACTGCTATTTTCCGAAATTCAGGTCTACAGCAGTCGCTTCCGCGCGATTTCTTGCACCCTACCACTAACTCTAATCGCAACGAAAGAACGCGATCAAAATTAGCAAATGCAGGAATTATATACAGGCATCCTCCATCTGCTAACAGTCGCCTCAGGAGAAGGAGAGAACAATGAAGAGAAAACCAGCGGTAATTCTTTTCGATCTGTGGCGGACGCTCGGCTATTCCCTCGACAGAGAGCCAATACACGAGGTCCAGAAGATACTGGGGCACAAAGTGGTGCAATCCGGCGACCAGGTCGATGTGATTGAAGACCCACAATTCATGCACAGTTGTCTTACCACCGACATCAACGACCAGAGGACGTTTTTGTCCGAGATTGCCAGGCAATATGGCAGAGAAATCAGCGAAGGGTCGCACGCAGCTTTTGCGGAAGTGCTGCAGCGTGAAACCAGCGGTTTCACGCTATATGACGACGTCCTGCCCACCCTCAAAGAGTTGAGAAGGCGAAAATTTCGGCTCGGACTGGTTTCAAATCTCTGGCCTTTTCCGGCACCATATATATTTAACGAGCTGGGATTGGGGGAGTATTTTGAGCACCTGATCTATTCATTCTCGGCCGGATGCGCAAAACCAGACAGGGAGATTTTCCACCAAGCACTGAAGCTGTTTGCGGTGCCGCCCCAGGCTGTTCTCATGGTCGGCGACAACTTGATCAACGACGTGCAGGCGGCGCTTTCAGTGGGCATGAAGGCAGCCTTGATCGACCGTTCTTCTACCATCAAACAAATCACTAAAGACACTCCTGTACTTAGATCACTGCTCGAATTGTGCCTGCCGATGTCCATTAAAGAGGACGGTCAGCGCCTCAAAGGCAAGAGAAAAATTGCAGCCTAAAGCGAGCGCCAATGAACGCAGTCAGAAGCGTATCGCAGGCTGTTACTCAATTTATAAGGCGGGACACCAGATTTCCCGGTGTCCCGCCTCGCTCTCAAAATTCGCAAAAAAACTAGCAGGAAGAGGACACACGCGGGGCTTCGACTGCCTTCACAATGTTTGCGGTCACTAGTTCCAAACAGCTTGGCACCGAGAGATCAAACTTGATTTCCGCCAGCCCGGCACGCGCCGCCAACTTGTCTCTAAGTTTGACGACTTGAGCCAAGTCTATGTTGTCCGGAGCAAATGCATAAGCAATCCTCAAAGCGCCATCGACACCGCAATCGCCGGCGCCGCCGTCGAAGGACTCCTTTGTGATGTCGCTTTGTGAGATCATAAAGCCCAGCTTCATCATTGCCAGATCGCGAAACTCCTTGCCGACAAACTTCTTACTCAACTCCATGAGCGGCTCTCCGTATGAGCATAACCAGCCTAATTCAGAAAGCAATTGGGTATTACGCTTTGCCGAACGCTCGAAAGACTCCATCGCTTCACGGTACTCACCGGGCCAGAGATCGGCAAGCTCTCGCAAGCTGTTTTCACACAGCGAGAAGAGGTTGGTTTTCAGGATCATTCCATTGATGTCGCGCCGCCTGGCGCTCTTCCCCTCTCTGAGAACAACGCAGCGAATCAGGTTTTCGACTTCGCTCTTTCTCCTTTCCATGTCAGCAATCTCAGCGGCGAACCTGTCGTTGTGTCCGTTTTGGCCGGCGTCCATCAGATGTTCAATCGCGCGCGCCATTTTGGCAATCGCGACCAGGAGTGCGCGCATAGCGAATCCTCCAAAGTCGGCTTTCTCAGAGCGTCCCACCACCGCTAACCTGCCAATTCCCATCATCTCACCTCTAAAGCCGGACCGGAGAGCTTTCTTGCCCATCAATTCAAATCTGTCTACCTGAGGTAAGAGTTCAAACAAATGCGCAAGGCGATCTGTATGAGAGGTAAGCACTGGCTCTTGCCTGAGTTTGCTGTGAAAGGATTTCTCCTGGGAGGCAAAGCTTTCAACAGTAAAATGGTGAATATCGTTTACTGATATTTGCATGTTCTGTCCGCTCCTCTGTCAATATTTGGCACGCATTGGTGCCACTACCCCCAGTTACAGAAGTAGCGCCGGCGCCATCTGCCTGTCAAGCAAAAAAGTCACCAAAGGCACAGGAATGGCGCACTTTCAGCCCTGGGAATCTTCTCTTTTCATTTGAACACAAATGCGAGAATTGGCAAGTGGGTGCATGCATAAGAATTTTGTGCAAGTGAGTTAAAGCGTATCCAGCGCCTGCTTCCCGTCGCTCAAAAAATTTTTTTCGAAAAGCTGATGCAGTCAGCCTTTGCAATGACTAGCGCAAACTATGCGAGCACCACTCATCAAGCTAGCGCAGAGATCCAGCAATTTACGGCTCTGAATATGTAGCTTGACGCGGGCAGCAATCAGCATAGACCTTAGCACCATATTCGGTGCTACTTCTTAAACATTATTGTCCGCTTCCTGTCCAGGGATAGTTGGGCAACTGTTGGATTATTGAGTAAATAAGGGAATAACGTCTGTGAATTAGCTGCCGTCCAAGCCGCTCGGCAAGCAAAACAAGAGGCCGTCAGCAATCCCACCCTAGCGCGAAGCAAGGCAGGTAAGTTCACAGCGCTAGCGCTAACTGCAGGCAGGCAATCATTTATAGATGAAGTGCGAGATAGCCTGCAACATATGACGCGAGCTGACAATTACAGAAATAGTGATTTAGCACCAGCGCTAATTCTGCGCAAATTTCTCGAGCTGATACATGCCTTCCCGGCGCAATTTCCA
>JADZFV010000576.1 GCA_020854255.1 Candidatus Melainabacteria bacterium
GTAATGCCTTTCAACCCTTCTCGCCATGCGGCCAGATAAGCTGCGCTCACTTCCTCGACGGTGGCACTTTCTGGGAAGTTTATGGTTTTGGATACGGCGTTGTCCGTGTATTTCTGGAAAGCAACTTGCATTCTCACGTGCTCTGAATACGAGATGTCGTGCGAACAAACAAAGAGACGCCGTATGTCTTGCGGTACAGATTCGTTGTTGGAAACGATGCCGGAATGTGCGATTTCCTGCATCAGCTGGCTGGAATAAAATCCTCGCTCTCTGGCAATTTCCTCAAACAGCGGATTGACCTCAACCAGCTCCGTACCTTCCATAACACGCCTTGTAAAGCAGACTGCAAAAAGTGGCTCGATACCGGATGTGGTGCCGGCGATTATCGATATGGTACCGGTCGGCGCGATAGTGGTAACGGTGGCATTGCGCATCTGCCGATTCTCGTTCTTCCAGCGACTATACTGCCAATTCGGGAAAACCCCGCGCTCTCCGGCCAGCTTTTCCGATGCATCATGGGCGGTATCGTTTATAAATTGCATCAGCGCTTCGGCTTTCTTTTCAGACTCTTCGGAGCCGTAGACAATGCCCATCAAAATCAGCGCTTCTGCCCAGCCCATAATGCCAAGGCCAATGCGCCTGTTGTTGAGCGTTGCTTCCTCTATGAACTTGAACGGATAGCTGTTGGCCGAAATGACATCATCGAGAAAACGAACGGAAAGCTCGATTTGTTCTTGCAAACGAACAAAGTCAAAATCTTTCTTTTGGCGATCTACAAATTTGGCCAGATTGATCGAGGCAAGATTACAGGCATCGCCCGGTCCAAGCGGCTGCTCTCCACATGGATTTGTAGCTTCTATTTCCTCGGTTCCTGGGATTTCTCTTCCACTTTCGTCAAATGCAGTTAGGACCGGATCGGAATTGTTGATCCTGTCGATAAAGATCAAACCTGGCTCGCCCGTATCATGAGCGTTCTCCACGATCTGGGAAAACAGCTGGCGTGCCTTCAACGAACGAACTATTTTCTTTGTCGTTGGATGAACCAGATCAAAATTCCGATCGTTCTCGACCGCTTCCATGAATTTGTCAGTAGCGGCCACAGAAATGTTGAAATTGTTGAGCCTGTCTGTGTTTTGCTTGCAAGAAATGAAGTTTTCTATATCGGGATGATCGACTCTGAGCATCCCCATATTAGCACCACGCCTGGTACCACCCTGGCGGATCGCCTCGGTTGCTGCATCATAGACGGTCATGAAACTTACAGGACCGGAAGCAACTCCGGCACAGGAGGCGACTCGATCATTGGCGGGTCTCAAACGGCTAAAAGAGAAACCAGTGCCCCCGCCTGTCTTGTGAATGAGGGCCGCGTTTTTGCATGTGTCGAAAATACCTTCCAGCGAATCAGGTACAGGCAAAACAAAACAAGCCGATAACTGTCCGCCCGGTTTGCCTGCATTCATAAGCGTTGGTGAATTGGGCATGAATGAACAGGTATACATAGATTGGAAAAAACGCTCAGACAGTTTTTCAATCTCAGCATCTGTTGCGCCCCACTGTTTTTCAGCCGAAGCGACAGCAATCGCCACCCTTCTGAACAGCTCCTCCGGCGTCTCTTTCAAGCGCCCCTCGCCATCACGCAGCAAATAGCGTTTTTCCAGAACCTTAAGGGCGTTTTTCGAAAACATCTTGCCCCTCCATCGATTCGCCCGATACAAAGTCCCATTCCAAATGCCTATCTATTTTTTATAGGCGTATCCAATTTTTATTTGGCGTATCCAATTTTTATTTGGCGTATCCGCCATTATACTACATTTGTATGGCACCATATGTAGCGTAGCGCGGCGACCAGTATGCAACATTTAGCGCTTTAATCGAATTGGCAAATCGAGCAGGAGACATTTCAGAGCGAAAATGCATGCCTTTTGATCGCTTTAAGCAAAAAAATCAGCTTAAGCTCCGCCCAAAGCAGCAAAAGCACCAAAGAGAAGAGCAACTAAATAGATAGATTGAGGTTGGAACTGTGTCCCGGGAAAACTTTCGCCGACGGATTGATGAAAGTGACCGCAAAGTTGACTGCGGTTGCGGCTTCAGCAGCGCCTGTAGCAATCAGTTTCAACTTGGCTGTGTGCGCGGCAATATCTCCTGCCGAATAAACGCCGGGTAAATTTGTTTCCATCTTTTCATTGACGGAAATTGCATTGCCTTCCATTTTGACTCCCCAGCTTTTCAAGAAGTCCAGGTTGATCACAAAACCTATGTTGATAAGAATCGCATCGATCGCCATTTGCTCTTCTTTGCCGGTGCGATTGTCGAAAATGACCGCTCCGTCAATCTTACCGCCGGCAACCTGGATTTCCTTCATCTCATAAAACGTCTTGATATCAATTTTATTGCGCTTCATCTCTTCAACAGATGTCTGAACAGCGCGGAACTGATCGCGACGATGAATCAATGTGACGTTCTTAGCAAAAAGGGAAAACTCGTTTGCCCAGTCGACTGCTGAGTCTCCGCCGCCTACGATAAGCACTTTTTTGTCGCGGAATTTCTCTTTGTTTTTGACCGCGTAATAGATGCCGTCACCTTCCAGGTCTTGGTTATAATCGATGTCCAACTTCTTGGGTACGCAGGCACCGGCGCCCAGAGCCAGAAGCACTGTTTTTGAGTAATGGTGGTCCGCCTTGTCAGTAGTGACCTGCCAGATATCTCCTTCAATCTTGGTCAGGTTCAGCACTTTCTCGCCCAGGCACAGCGCCGGCTTGAACAGTTGCGATTGAGTGCTCAAGTTTTTAGCCAGATCTTTGGCAAGAATCTTGGGATGTCCGGCCACGTCATAAACGTACTTCTCAGGATAAAGAGCAGTCAACTGTCCGCCCAGTTCAGGCAGCACATCGATAACTTTGGTCTTGAGCCCACGCAGACCCGCATAGAAGGTTCCAAACAAGCCAGTCGGCCCGCCGCCGACTATGGTTATGTCATAAACATCCATCAGTAAAATTCGGTCTCCAGAGTTCCCGCCAGCCAGTCGGCTATTGTAATACACTGATCTTCGAACTTGTGACAGTATTCATGAATAATGAAGCTGTTGTATGAAGACTAGTTAGCA
>JADZFV010000577.1 GCA_020854255.1 Candidatus Melainabacteria bacterium
AGCACGTTGCCGGCGATGGTGATTTCCTGAACCGGATGGGCGAGTTCGCCGTTTTCGATCCAGATGCCGGAGGCGCCGCGCGAGTAGTCGCCGGTCACTCCGTTGAAACCGGGACCTGACACGTGGGTCAGGTACAAGCCGTTTTTCACCGAGGCGATGATCTCCTGAGGAGTCTTCGTGCCCGGCTTGATGTACAGGTTGCTCTGGCTGCCGCCGTTGGGCTTGACGCCCAGCTTGCGCGCCGAGTAGCTGTCCAGGAAATAGCTTGCCAGTTTGCCGTTGTCGACGATTGTGCGCTGCCGGCTCGCCTGCCCTTCACCGTTGAATGGGCGCGATCCATGTCCTCCGGGGATGAGCCCGTCGTCGATGATGGTGAGCTCCGGACACGCCACTTGCTCGCCGAGTTTGTCGACCAGGAAAGAGGTGCGCCGGTAGATCGATGCACCGTGGGCGACACCAGCGAATTGACCGAGCAATTGCGAGGCCATGACCTGATCGAACACCACAGGCACTTCTTGCGATTTGCCGGGAACAGCGCCGAGACGGCGCAGAACACGACGAGCAGCTTCTGCCCCGATCGAATCGGGCGTGCCCAGCTTGACCAGCTTACGGTTGGATGTGCTCCAGCCGTCCGTCTGCATGCTGTCGCCTTCCTGGGCGATAACAGAGCAGGACAGAGAGCAACGGCTGCCATTGTAGCTGCCGGTGAAACCCCGCGAATTAGCGTAGACGGTCAGTCCGAAACTGTCGGAGAAGCTGGCGCCCTGCGAATTGGTGATGCGCGGGTCGAAACCACGAGCGGCATCTTCACAGGCTTTGGCCATGTCGATCTTATCGGCGACGGACAACTTTGCAATTGCCGTGTCGGTCAGATCGAGGTCGGGAACGAACGATGCCAGGTCTTCCTTGTCGGGAAGTCCGGCGAACTCGTCGGGTTGAGCGGCTTTGGCGAGCACGATGGTGCTGCGTACCAGCTTGGTCAAATTGCGCCGCGTGAAGTCCGACGTGCTGGCAGAGGTGACCACCTTGCCGACGAAAGTCCTGAGGCTGAGCGAACGCCCTTGAGCCGCGGTTTCCAATTTTTCCACATCGCCCAGGCGCACGGTCGTGTCGACCGAGGTCCATGTGCTGATGGAGACATCCGAATCGCTTGCACCCAGCCTTTTGGCTTCGCCGATGACGAATTGGGCAAGCGCCTCCAAACGACTTTTATCGTTTTTCATATCTTGTCCTCCTTTTAACGGCTGGTGCCGCCGACGGTGACACCGTCGATGCGGATGGTGGGCATTCCAACGCCGACTGGCACGCTCTGTCCGCGCTTGCCGCAAGTGCCCGTGCCCTCATCGAGCGCCATGTCGTTGCCGACCATGGACACGTGATGGAGAGACTTCGGACCGTTGCCGATCAAGGTCGCGCCTTTGACCGCCGTCGTCAGCTTGCCGTCCTCGATGAGGATGGCTGACGTGGCGGAGAACGTGTAGTCTCCGTTGGTGATATCGACTTGTCCGCCGCCAAATGTGACAGCGTAGAGCCCACGTTTGACGGACTTGATGATCTCCTCGGGGGTGGACTGGCCGCCCGCGAGGTAGGTGTTGGTCATGCGCGGCATGGGCACATGGCGGTAGCTCTCACGGCGACCGTTGCCGGTGGAGCCGTGGCGCATCAGTCCGCCGTTGGTCCTGTCTTGCAGATAGCCCTTCAGAACGCCTTTCTCGATGAGAACGGTGTTGCCTGTCGGCACACCTTCATCGTCGATATTGAGCGAGCCGCGGCGACCCGGCACTGTGCCGTCGTCGATGATGGTGCAGAGATCGGAGGCGACCTTTTGCCCGATCATCTTGGAGAATGCCGACGTTCCCTTGCGGTTGAAGTCGCCCTCCAGACCGTGTCCGACCGCCTCATGGATGAGGACGCCGGGCCAGCCGTTGCCAAGCACGACGGTCATTTCGCCCGCCGGTGCCGGTACCGCAGAGAGAAGCCCGATCGCTTCCTGAGCGGCTTTGAGAGCATGCTTCTTCCAGCGCTCGTCTTCGAGGAAGAACTCGAAGTCGACTCGGCCGCCGCCAGAAGATGAGCCGGTCTCGCGACGGCTGCCTTCCTCGGCCAGGCAAGAAACGCCGAGGCGGACAAGCGGGCGACGATCGAGGATCAGGTCGCCGAGCGATGTGACGATGACCACCGTCTCTTCTTGAATGCTCAGGCTGACGGTGACGTTCTTGATGCGCGGGTCGTATTGGCGTGCTTCCCTGTCGATCATCATGAGCAGGTCGACCTTCTCCTTGAGGGGCAGCCCGATCAGGATGCCTTCCAGAGGATAGAGGTTGTGCTGCTTGCGGGCCGGACCGACTTGCACCGGTTCGACTGCGTTGGCGTGAAGAGCGATGGTGGCTGCGTTGCGCGCGGCGGCCGTCAGATTGCGTACGTTGACGTGGTCGGTGTACGAATACCCCGTCTTGTCGCCGATGACGACGCGGATACCGGCGCCCGAGACGTCGCTTCTGGAGGGGTTCTTGAGAATCCCCTGGTCGAAGACGAGTCCTTCTGTGGTGCCGACCTGGAAATAGATGTCGCTGAAGGCGCCTTTTTCACGGCTGCCGACGGCGATACCCAGCACTTTATCGAGCTGAGCGGGAGTCAGCCCAAAGGTCTTTGCCAGGTACTGACTCGGTGTGATTGCAGTATTCATATTGCTCCTAATCCGTTATTTTAGCAGACGCAGGACGAGGCAACCTTTCGGTCACCGCGTCCCGCAGTCAGCTGCCTCGAACCGGGCGTCATAGTGGTGGCGCTCGTGGTGCGTGCGGAAGCTGCAGGAAAGCCCGATGGGCGATCCTTCAGTGATGGCGCGGCGCACCGTTGAGACGGTTTTCACGATCTTGGCGATCCTTCAACTCCTTGCGGAAGGGCAGCTTTATGCGCCTTCCGGAGATGACGCCGGTCATCCATCCCTTCCACCACATCCAGAAGATCAACCCTCCCATCATCAGAGCCATGATCGCAAGCGCGAACGGGTATCCGAGATACCAGTTGAGCTCGGGCATGTTGAGCGGTGACTTGTCGGGGTTGAAATTCATGCCGTAGATGCCGGCGATGAAAGTAGGCGGAATGAACAGTGTGGAGATGATGGTGAGCACGCGCAGAATCTCGTTCATGCGGCTGTTCTCCCTGCTCATCTGCAGATCCATCAAGTCCGAGCACATCGTCTGGTGGCTTTCCACCAGTTCGATGATGCGCATAGCATGGTCGTAGCAGTCTCGCAGGTAGAGCCGCGTTTCGCTTTGCACGAGACTGATGTTGTCGCGTTGCAGCGTCGCCAGCGCATCGCGCACCGGCCAGATGGTCTGGCGCAACGCCCAGATGTCACGCTTGATGGCGTGAATACGGGAGGCGTGGTGCTGATCGTGGCGGCGGAAGATCTCTTCCTCCAGGTCGTTGAGCCGGTCGCCCAGCGTCTTGATGACCGGGAAGAATCCGTCCACTACCATGTCCACTAGCGCGTAGGCGAGATAGTCAGGCGTAGTGTGACGGATGGCATCCGAGCCCAGGCGCAAGCTGTCACGCAGGGGCTCGAGACAATCGCCGCCTGGTTTCTCCTGGAAGGTCAGAACGAAGCTCTTGCCAAAGAAGATGCTGAGCTGCTCGGACTCGAGCCTTTCGGTCAGGTTGACCATGCGAGTGACGATGAAGTGGTACTTCGGATAGTGCTCCACTTTCGGGCGCTGGCGGGCGTTGGTGACGTCTTCCAGCGAGAGCGGGTGCAGCTCGAAGATTTGCCCGATTTCGGCAAGGGTGTCCTTGTCGACCGGCCCATCGAAGTCAGCCCAGATGACCTGGCCGGAGGCCAGAAGTTGCCGGAGGTCGGCAACCGTCACATCGCGGATTTCCTTGATTTCCGAAGGACCGATAGCAAATACACGAGCAGAGTTTTTCTGAGTAGTAGTCATATTTCGACTCCTCGGCTTGGGCAGCAAAGCTGCCTGGTTTCGAAGAGCGGTACGAGAGGAGATGGCGATTCAACGAACCGTTCTCCTCTCAAGTTGCTCTTGGTTAGCGGCAACAGCGGGCATTGTGCCTTCCAGCCGTTGCTCTTTTTTAAGCGCTCCTGGTCCGGCTTCGCCGAACCATCCGCGCGCAATCGAAACTCGCTTCGGCTGCCTCCTCGGCACCCTTCGCTCGTCCGTCGGCGCAGATTGGTGCCGCCTTTACTCGGCAGGCACCCACTTGAGGTCGGCGACCACACCCTCAGTCAGGTTTGCCACCTGAGGGTGCCAGTTGCCGCGGGCGAAGAGCAGGCGGCAATCAGTCACCTCCGCAGGCAGCCGATCTTCGTCGGTAGCCACGCGGAAGTAGTCCTGATGGAGCGCCAGTGCCACCGCATCGAAGATGTCGGGCACGGGCTTGCCGATGCGCTTGGCCAGGCGAGCCGGGTGGTAGCGATTGCCGATGGAAAGATCCGGGGCAAAAGCTGCCTGGAGGTCGTTCTCCCTCAGGTAGGAGAACGTGAGAAAGACCGTGCCTGTTGGGGTGGATCGCACTTCGTGCTCCCCATCTGGCTCAAAGCGCACTGCGTGCGCTTCTTTCGCGGCACCGTTCGTCAGCCCCTGGATGCGGAATGAGACCGTTCGCCCATTCAGAGTTCCAGCCGTGATGGCTTTGTCCTCGCTGAGGGTGACGTGCAGTTCCTTCTCGCGCAGACCGCCGAGGATGCCTTCGATGATGCTGTGCAAACTGCCATCTTCGGCTGCGGTTGTGGGCTTGTCGTTCGTGTTCATTGATTTTCTCCGTGCGTCCTGTTTGACAGGACTGGTGCGCCCGGAATGTTTCACGTGCTCTCGATAAGCGGGCGGCGCATGGCGTCGCCCTTACAGAGAACAGCGAACATCCCGAACGCTCAGGCTTCACTTGTGGCACTGAATGCGGTGCCAATGTTTTGGCTGCAAAGAATGCCTGGTCTCAGGAGCAGATGCGCTTGAGTGCCTCGAGATACCTGGCGGCGCCGTCCGGATGGAGTCCGATGGCGGCGTAGCGCGGTTTGTCTTTGGAGGCGCGTTTGATTTGCTTCATCTCCACCTTGCCCCAGTTGGCGATGTCGGCCTTGCTTGGCAGGCACGGGGCGGCGGTGATCTTCACCGGCACCACGTTGTAGATGGCGTTGCGCAGCTCAGCGTCGAGGCTGAATGCGGCCACCACGTCGTGGATGAAGATGAGTTCGTCCGGGTTCTTGTCCTGACGCGGCCGGACGGCGGCGTCATACCAGCTCAAGTAGAGCAGGCACAGCGCGCGGACGCCGTCGTTGTCGGGAAGAGCCTCGCGCAACTTTTGCACGTTGAAGAAGCCTAAGTCCTTGACGCGGGTGACTTCCGTCGGCATCAAGTAAATCGGGCAGTCGAGCCCCATGAGGATGAAGTTCGAGGACAGAGGATCGCAAGCGACGTTGAATTGCACTGCGCCGCGCGGCGTCTTGTCGCCGAAATCCATGAGCGACACATTGCCCCAGGTGGCGAACATCGCGTGTACTTCCTTGAAGCGGCTCACGACTTCGGGACAACGCTCTATCACCTGCTTGAGACCGGTCATCGGGCCGCCGACGGCGACCAGTACCGAGCCCTCGGGCTGTTCGAGAATGAGCTTGACCAGGTCTTCCTGCGGCTCCAGCTCGTTGTGCCGAATGGCCGACAGCGGGTCGACGTCGTGGAACTTGTAGTACTCGGCAAAGTGCACCCAGTGGGGCACGAGCGTACGCGGAGCGATGCCGCCGTCATACACCCGGGTGACCGAGATGCCGAAGTGGCGCAGGAAATTTCTGGCGCGCACGGCCGAAGCCTGTTGCGCCATACTGGAACTCTTGTAGTCCCATTGCCAGTGTTTGTGCTCTCTGGTGGCGTTGAATTTCACCGGTCTGCCGGTCAGGCAGACGGCGACTTCAGCGCCGGGGTTGAGCTTTGAGAGCGCCAGAAGCTGGACGAAGTTGTCCGGGTCGGGCGCGTCGATGAAAGCGAGGATGAGTGGTTTCACGCTAGCAATCTCCCTTTACTGAATATTGATTTCTCTAGGGCGATAGCGGCGGTGGCATTAACGACCGTCGCGCATGTGGCCTGCGGAATACAACGGCAGTCAGCAGGAGAGCCGCTGTGTAAGCGACCCTGCGCTGAATGCATCCAGTTACTTGTAATGGAGCGGTCCGTGGTTGAGCTTGACACCTTCGACGGTCTCTTCACCATCGACGACTGCTTCCACGTGACGGACGATTTCGGCGACCTGATTCTTGAGCTGGTTCGCCGAGGCAAACGTGGCTTCCTGAGCCTCGTCTGGAGACACACCGCTGGACTGCGCCAGCATCATGGTGCTGCCGATGAAGCGTGTGACGGTTGATCCCTCCACCGGCTGTTCGATCATGCTTTGGCCTTGAAAGCCCAGCTGAAAGGCGATCGTGCTCACCAGCCCGCGGGCGATTGCGGTCTGCTGGATGACGTAGGCGCGCACTATGCCGGATAGCGAATTGTTGGGCCATTCACGGCTGCGTGCCTTGCCTTCGGTTTCGTTGATGCGCGAGTTCAGCCCGGCCAGAACGCGCCGTACCGATTCGATTTTCTCGACTTGTTTTTCCATGATTTTTCCTGTGATGAAATTCTCTTGCTAGAGAGTTAGGGGAGTCGGCACGAATTTTTTTGAAGGGTCGCACTGAGTGCTTCCCACCTGGCTCGGAGCGCACTGAGTGCGTTCCGTTGCGTTCATGCCGTTGCCGAGTTGCTGATTAGGCAGCGCCGTCTTCGAGCGCTTGCCTCACCTTGGCCAGAAGCTGACCGTGGTCGAACGCCAGCGGGTTGGCCAGCACCGCATCGAGGTCTTCGAAGCGAGCCGAGCCTGGCTTGGCGTCATCGCCCGCCGAAACATTGGCGAGCACTTCTTCTTCCCTGTCCTCCGGCACGATGTACACGTAGCCGTGATCGACCACGTGACCGCGTGCGTCGCGACAGGGCTCGGAGCGAACGTCGACGAGGAAGACATCTTCTTCGCTCACTTCGTACGTGAATTTCGAGTGGCCGGGACCGCCGTCGCGTCTGACGAAGCACTCCTCGGTTACCTCGCGAGCCGCGCCTTTGGGCAGGTTCTCGAGATGCACGTTGAGGAAGCCGCCGGGCAGGCTGTCCATGTCCTTGTAGGGGTTGCCGCCGCGCTTGATGACGAGCACCTTGCGCGATTTCGGCAGGACCACGGCAGTCGTGGTCGTGCAGTCCGCCTTGGGATAGGCGTAGATTTGATGCTGCCTGGCCGTGAGTAGCGAGTGCACCGCACCCGACACGGTCATCTGGAAGAGAGCTTCGTTGAGCTCCAAGAGCTTGCTGTTCATCGCCGCCGTGATGTTGATGGCATCGACGACAATGATCGGCGAATAGCCCTTAGCACGCAGGTCGGAGCAAACAAGCGCCAGCCTGTGAGGTGTGGCGCCGCCGCAAACGAGCACATGGGCGCCGTCTTCCACCGTGACCGGGAACGAGCGGAACTTGTTGACCGCCTGCACAACAGCAACTCCGTCGCGTTTTGCAGCTTCGAGCAAAGGCTCGAAACCAGGACCGGCCGCCGGGCCGTCGATAACGAGAACAGCGAATTTCTTGCCCAGGATGCCGAACTGCAGAACGCCGAACAACCCGAGAAGCGGGAATGCCGCGTACGCCCACAGGGCACCAGGCACGAGTATGCCGACTGCCAGAGCCACTGCCAAGAGCAGAACTGAGCTGAACAGCATATGAAACGGCTTACGCCGGATGGCAGAAAAGCCGCCAAAGTACATGCATCCCGCGGTCAGACCCGTGAGTGCGCACGTCAATGCTCCGAAAACCGCGCTTGAGCGATCGTGGACCATTACTGCAACAATCAGGCTGAGCATCACCGGGATGAACAGTTGAATTTTTCTATTCATGTGATCTCTCTCTCTTAGAGAATGAAGCCTTCGGCCTTCACCGAAACCTGGAGCGACAGAGCTTCCACACCGAATTCGGCAAATTACTCGGCACGCAATCGCGTGTCAGTAGGGCAATCGGGATTAGGGTATGTGGGAACTTATCGAGAAGGTCAGTAAGGGCGGAAGGTAGAGACGGAACCTAATGAAGCTAAGAAATTTTGTCGACTGGAAACCATGATCGTTTTGATCATAAAGAGAGATCTTGTTGAAAACCTATCTAATGAAGTACTCATCCGTTTCTTTTGAGTTATCAAGAAACCATAGCGAGGTTAGCGCTAGATCTCGTTGTCTGTAACATCCGCTGTTCTCAGCCTTGGAACAAACTCATATAAGCAAAAGTCTGGAGGAGTTTTACTCCTCCAGGCTCCTGTGTGTGCGGTCCAAAAATCTTGTACTTGCGTATCTCAGGCGCTCGCTTTGTAGAGGGTCGATGCCATGAGCGGCCCGGTCTTAGATTATGCTATGCAAGCCTGCATTGGATTAGGCGGAAATGCTGCCGGCTGTTGAGAATTTGTGCTCGCATTTTCCATTAGCGTGTCGGCGATGGTGAACACTTCTGCGATCACTTCCCATTGCAGGCTGGGTTCCGAGAAGTTTCCGCTGATCGTGATCTTGGTTTCATATTGCGAGAATGCTTCGATGAGAATTTCGAAATTGAGTATACAATTGGCGTGCTGAGAGCGTTTCACGAACAACAGCCGGCGTGAGCCAAAAATTGTTGTTTGATAGTTTCTCGTTTTGAGCGTTTTCAAACATAATGTCAGACTCGCGTCAGCGCTGAGTTTTACTGTCTGTGCTCTGGTCAGCATGGGAGCCTCCTCGCCATTCGAATTTATTTTTCTGGGGAAGTGGTGACTTCATGATAGGCGGCGGTTGATTGCGGTTCTATGTGCAAATGCGCAAACTTTATATTGCACTCAAATTTTTCATGCACCTAAGGCATGCGCGGATCTTTCGGACCGCCGAACATTCTGGCGCGGCAGGCTATCTGTCCGGCTTCTGCTTTGACTGGGTAATTTCCTTTGGAGATCAAAGTCATCCTCACAAGGAGACCCCGCCCTTAATGCCGGGGTTTGACCAGATTTTTTGAATTTGATTTTGTCATTTGGTCGAAACTTCCATCCGCTCTTCAGGACCCCTCTTTTGGCTGGTTTGAGTGCGACGAGCGGATGGTTGTTTCAGCACCAACCTAGAGTCTGTAGCGTTCGCGCAACTTCATCTCTCGGAGCTTTTGTTCGATGATCTTTTGCTCGATAATGCTTTCGGATTCGGCCATGCGACGTTGTGTCGTATGGGTTTCCGCCGCCGCACCGTTGGCGCCACCACATTTGCTACCACCGAGCTTGTTTTTCACACTCGACGATTGGATGTCGTCATTTCCAAATTGTTCTTTGCAATGGTCAGGCTTGCCGTATTCGGGCTTGTTGCCGAAATTCGGCTTGCAGTCTAAGTCAGGCTTGGGCTCGAACTCAGTGCAGCCTCCCTTGCCTCCCTTGCCGCTGCCGTTTTTGTAGTCGTTTTCAAAGTCATCGAAGCCTGATTGGTCGCCGAATCTGCCGGCATTGGGGTCAAACGGTCCCATGTTCGAATCGAGCCCGTCGATATCCAGGCTGGGCAAGCCGCTGCATTTCGGAATGCCGGGTCTGCCGCCTGGCGGGTAGCCGCCGCATTTTGATTCGTTACTGAGGGCCTCCGCGCTCTGAGTCAATTGCGTGGTAACGTTGTCTCCGCTTTGCTGGCGCGGACCCCAGGTAGATTGAGCTTCTTGTGTGCAGACATTGGTCGATTCCGATGATTGAGATTGTGCGTTTCTGATAGGCGCGTCCAGGACTGCTTGCCCGGTCAGTGTTTGAACGTTATCGTTTGGCATGGAGTTGTCTCCTCTTAAAAAACAACGAATGAAGACGGCTGAGAAGAAACAGCTGGTATGTGACCTTCAGCCGTCAATCGATTCGTCAGATGTGGGGGGAAGTGGGTTTGAGAACAATGCCATCGTATTGCCGAAAGTGACATTTTTGAATGTGTAAACGCGCAAAGATCAAATCGCTGAATTCCTTTGCTGTTGTTACTTTGCTGTTATTTTTTGCTGCTATTTTTTTCTGTTCATTTGCTTGGACTAATCTAATGGCGGGCTCATGTTTGCTAATACTGCATGTGGTGCAAGCCTTTTTCGAAAACCTCGCGCGAAGTGCATTATTCGTGCGGCAGGCGGTTAAATCCCTGCAATTTTAAGTGTCGATCGGGCTCATGTCTGAGCATTTCAGTCTTCGCGGTGGTTGCAAAGAAGAAAGCCTGAGCGAATTATTAATGGCGCTGCAAACCCTTAGTAAGTAAGAGTAGTGATCTCATTTTCCAATCTTTGACTTGAGTCCTTAATCCACCCGAATAACCCACGACGCCCGAAAAAGATCTCCTGATCTTCAGACACTCTGTGTCAGGCTCCGGCCCAATTTCAATTCGAGCGTCGTCTTGCTGTTTTTTGTGAGTGTGGTCTCAGTCGAAGGATAGCCGTTTGACCAGTTGCTTTTGCACGGTCTGCGTAGCTAAGTGTTTCTATCTAACCGCGCCGAACTTTGAATAGATTCGGCCAAAAATGAAGGATAATTCTCATGCCTGGACCCATTAAGCATGAACAGCCTCCATTGAGGGACAAAGAGTCGTGGAAGAAGATCGGCAACTGCGCAATGTTTCTTGCCGGTTCCATCTTCCTGCTCTTCTGGCTTTTCAATGGGCCGCTGCGCCCAGATCCCACCAAGGCAACTCGCGGTCGCACCACTGTTACCATCGAGGCGCCTGCCGAAGCTGTTCAGCAACTGTCGCCATTTGCCGACTGGATGCTGCACACCGGTTTTCTCTATCTCTCAATTCCTCTGCTTGGCTTTGCTTTCTACAACCAGGTTCGCTGGAGAAAGCGGGCTGAAGCGAAGGAACTGATCGCTCGCGACGAACGTGCCGCCGACAACCGGCTCGCTGCTTCGCCCATCAACCAACTCGGCGGACGTCGCAGCGACGCCAAAAAGAAGCCGGACATCGAAGTGGAAGTGAACGGGAAGAAAATCAAGATTGCCGCCATGCGCTGCGATGTCGGCACGCTGATCCTGCCTGGTGACCGTCGCTTTGCCGACCTCAGTTTCGACAAGGTGATCGGCCAGCAGGAAGCGAAATTCGAGATCACGGAATTTCTCGACTTCCTGAAGCATCCGGAGAAGTACCAGAAGTTGGAGTGCAAAGTACCGCGCGGCGTGCTCATGCACGGTACGCACGGCGTCGGCAAAACCATGCTGGCTCGTACCCTGGCGGCTCTGTGCGGACTTCCCGTCATCGAAGTGGGTGGCTCCGAGTTCGTCGAGATGTTCGTCGGCGTCGGTGCCAGCCGCATGCGCCTGCTCTTCGAAGACCTCGACAATCTGGTCAAAGTCTTTGGCGGCGCCATTCTCTTCATCGATGAGTTCGACGCAGTCGCTCGCATCCGCGGCAGCTCTCACAACACTGAGTCGGACACGACACTCAACCAGCTGCTCAAAGAATTGGACGGCATCGTGGCGCGCCCGAATGTGTACACCTTTGCGGCGACGAACCGCAAGGACAATATCGACCCGGCGGCCATCCGTCCCGGTCGTTTCGACCGCGAAGTGCAGTTCTTCAACCCGACCCGCAAGGACCGCGAAGCGTTGCTCGGCATCTACCTGCCGGAGCGCCTGCGCGCCCCCGGTCTCGACCTTTCGGTCGCTGCCAAGGCTTGCCCCGGTGCTTCCGGTGCTCACTGCGCCAATATCGCCAATGAGGCAAAGATTCTGACGGTGCGCGCCAGGCTTGAACAAGTCACTCAGGACATCCTCGATGAGGCGGTTCTGAAGGTGATGATGGGTGCTCGCCGTGAAGGTCAGCGCCAGATTCTGACGCCTGCGGAACTCGACACCGTCAAGGTGCACGAGGCCGGTCACGCTCTCGTCTACATGAAGCTCTCGGGTCGAGCACCTCTACGCTTCACGATCATCCCGCGTGGTCAAACGGGTGGGCATGTCGCCTACTCGGACGACTTCGAGACGTTGATCACCAAGGAGCATTGCAAGATTCGTCTGGCTGTCCTCATGGGCGGCTCGGCTTCCACTGCAAAGCTGCGCGACGGGCAGGAAGACTCCGGCATCGGCATGGACATCCAGATGGCTTCCGATTTGGCCATCCAGATGGTCACCCAATTCGGCATGTCCGCGTTGGGCAAGTTCAATCTGCAGTCAATGCAGAAGGCAGGACTGGTCTCCGACCAGTTCCGTGACCGTGTCGCCAAGTCCGTGCAAGATCTCGTCGATGAAGGTGAGGCGACTGCCCGCCGCATCGTTGACGAGAACACTGAAGATTTGCGCCATCTGGTCGTCGCCATCGAGGAGCATGAAACGCTGCTCGAGCCCGACTTCAAGCGCATCTTCAAGCTCGATTATCCCGAGCAGGCAGTCGACCCCGTGAAGGTCGGTCTTGCCAAGGAAGGGGGGGGCGGCAATGCCTAAGGACAAAGAACCCAAGGAAAGATATCCGTTCCAGTACGGACCCCGCGATAATGGTCCGTTCAATCCTCCGCCCTGGCCTCAACTGGTGCAGGTCGGCATGGCCATCGTCCTCATGCTCACCGCCGGCATCATCGGTGCAAACTACGTTTGGATCGGCGGCGTCTACGTGCAAGGACCCTGCGCATTCCTGTGCATGGTCGGACTGATGGTGACCATGGCCTTTGTCGGAGACGGCTTCGACAGGGCGCAAGCAAACGGTGACAACGATCAACCCTACAATCACGACAAGTGATGCGGCTTGATTGAACCTGAAAGCGCGGCAGGGTGGTGGACTCGTTTCCATCACCCTGTCGTGTCTTTTTGGGGGGCACTCCTACTAAATCATGTAGGAGCCGTGTCCGACAGCGCTTGGTATAACGGAACTATGAGTTCAGAAGTCTCTATCCCGAATGACGCAGGAAAGAACGAGTTGGCGACAGCCGACGACTCACTCTCATTTGAGAAATGGTTCCTAGACCTAACTGCATTGGGAATCTGGCAGCTTTCTCTAGTGAGCTACTTGTTGCTGATGGCAGTTCCTACCATTGTTCTTGGGATAATTTTTGACCCTAATTGTGCCTTCTTCGGTACTGCGCTTTCATCTGGCTTCGTTGCCTGGATCGGGTCGGTCGCGGTCTGGTTGTTACTTGCTCAATTCCGATGGCCTGTTTGTTTGCGATTAATTATTGCGCTGTGGGTATCTGTATATCTTGCTCTTCAGCCATGGATTGAAACCGTGATGCATATAGATCTCGGATGTGTACTGATGATTCTGATACACCCGGTAGTCGTCATGCCGACCGTACTTCCTGCATTGGCAGCTTCTTTTGTGGCGCTGCTCCCGTACGTTTACCGCGAAAAACTAAACAATTCAAAACCATTGCAAGGTTCAGCCAATCTCATCGAAAAGAAAAACTGATACTTGTGACAGCAATTGCGATCACGTGTTGTCTGTTTGGTCTTCTTTCACAAACTTGAAGCGATATTCCAGCCAGTTGTCCAATTCTTCGTCGAACTTCCGGATATAGTCGACATCGATTATGCCGCGTCTGAGCGCCTCCAGAACGATGCGTACGCGGCTGTTATAAACTTCCATGCCGGCCGTTTCTTTCAGGTGCCCATCGACGCCTCTGAGTAGCTTTTGAGAAACCGTGAAAATCCTGTTTTGGGCACCGCGCACGCTTATGTGCTGACGCATGGCAATGGCTTTGTCGGTGAGCCCGAGCAAAAGGTCGATGAGAACCCCGTATTCGCTTTCATTGAGACTTTCATCGGGAATTTTGAGCGTTTGTTGAACATTGCGCACGATCGGGTCGATGTAAGGATTGTCTTGCACAAGAATCGATGTGACAGCGTACAAGAGTTTCTCATCGCTTTCCGTTTTCAGTGCATATCCGTGAATTGCTTCATCGGGCACGATTTTGCCCAGCTCGCGCACGAAAGACTCGCGGTGGAATTGCGACCAGAAAAGTATTTTCGTTCTTGGATCGATTTCCCAGATTTTCTGTGCCGCCTCAATGCCTGTCAATTCCGGCATTACGATGTCCATGACTGTCATGTCCGGGCGCTGCTGCTCGAACATCGTGACGCCGTCTCGACCGTTTGTCGCTTCTACAATTTCAACCGCTTCGACTGCTTGTTTGATGATCGATGTGACGTGCTGTCTGAGCGCGAGAACATCGTCAACGATAAGGACTTTGTACATAGTTGCCTTTGTGGACGTTCGTTTGAAACTGATTGCCTGAAAAACTCAGCCAACGCCTGGATATTATCATCTTGAATTCGACTGTTCGTCGGGTTTGAAACTTTGATATTTCGGCGGGCATGATGGTCCTGCCGGCCTTTGGCATATGGACTAAAGCCTACAGCGACTCTTCCGGTTTTGCCGGTTCGCTGCGCACTTCTTGAACGTGCACAGCGTTTGCATCCGCCGACTGTTGCACCATGTCGAGTTGGGGCACGATCAAGGGCAGCGAAACCGCGGCAGCAATCGAAGCAAACTGCGGCGCGCTTATGCCAAAGGGAGCGATTGACCGGACGGGTCTTTGCGCAGAAACCAGATCGAGTTGCGGTAAAACAGCCATGCCTGGAACGTGCAGGTTGGTTTGCAGAGTTCCCAGGAATTGCTTGAAGGTTGCCTCTTTGAGTTCGATATCCAACTGGCTTGCCGTGACTATTGTGATGATGTTTTCTGCATCCTCATGGCGTTGACGGTTGTGGCGGAATGCTTCGATGTCGCTTGCCACCGGCAATTCGATTCTCTGGCGGCTTTGAATTTCGATGACCCGTTTGCCTTCGACAGTGCTGTCTGTGAATTTGCCTTTATTGAGATCGGCTATCAGCCAGGCAATTGCGCCGTCGCCGAAACGGTCTTCGGCAATAGAAACAAACGTTTCGCCCGGTGCGATGATCCAGATCGGTCGGTATAAAGTTGATGCAGCGCCTTTGCCGGCGCCTTCTTGCTGGTCCTGTTCGACCTTCTTCAGTTTTTCCTCCGACGCTTCCTCGACCATTTCTCTGCTGAGCAATGGATCGTGTACCCAGCCGGTCGGCGATATCAAAGCTTCTACAAACTCCTGATTCGACTTCTTGCCGGCACTGTTATCGTGGACTCCAGGCGTGGCGGAATGCTGAATTATTTGCGCGTTTTCGACCTTCTGTTCCTGAGCGCCTTGCCTGTACTGCGCAGGCACAATCACGTCGCCTGTTGCGACCAGATTCGCGCAAGTGGCGCGCAAGCCGCTTATCGGCATGGGCTCGCGGGCAACAAAGGACTTCGCCTGAGCGACGATCTCTCCAAGCCGGCGGTTGAGACGGAAAGGCCTGTCCACTTTCTCTGCCAGTTCGTTGGGATTGGCAGGGAAAGTTTCGCCACTACGCTTTCTTGCAATGCCGCCCAGCATGAGCATTGCCGCTATCGCCATATCGGCGCCGGGAACGCAACGTTCGCCGCGCACGGTCAAATCTGCTTTTGGTGCGATTGTCTTGTCGCCTTTAGCAGCAGCTACGGAAACATCTGTCAGCCCTGATGTTTTTACTTGCGGTGGTATCTGTTCTTGTACCTTTGGTGGCGTGAAGTCGGCGCGCTGTCCGGACATGTTGGCCACGATTCTGGTCGTGACAAGCGTGTCGGCTCCGGCGTTGAGCGGCTGTTTGCCATTGTTGAAGTTGATTGTGTTGGCGGAGGATACTTTGGTTTGTCTGGCGGCAGCGTCATCTTGCGACTGACCCTTCGATTGATCCTTCGATTGCTCCTTCAAATCAGATCGACCTTCTATCTTGTCGCTGCGTAGCTTGCTCACCCCTCCGGCTGCCAGCAATATCGCCAGTTCGACACCAGTGATGTAGCGGACGGAATCGCTCTGTCCCTGGTTGAAGGTGGCCCGTCTGGATGCTTCGATAGCTTGCGTTTGTTCGCTTGTTCTACCTGCTGTGAAGCCTCTGGTGATCATATCTACGACTTGAGAAAACGGCAAAGCTTTGACGATTTTGCCGGAATTGGCGGAATTGTCTAGCGTGGACTGAGCCGCGACAACATTTTTGTCGCCGTGTTTTCCTTGAGCAGCTTCGAGTGTTCCTTGAAT
>JADZFV010000578.1 GCA_020854255.1 Candidatus Melainabacteria bacterium
ATTGCCATATTCGCCAGAGCGATGAGCTTACTTTCCGTCGGATAAAGCGTCATCGCCTGAAAAACCTTGTGCATCACATCCGGTGCCAGCTCATAAATTGCACTAACGCCGATCATCATGCCTCCAATAATGGTGGCAGGCTGTTGGAATACGCGAGAAATTTCTCGAATCTCTTCATTTATCGACATTGTTTGCAGGACAACGCCTTTCTCTTCCGGCGCCGATGCAACCTCAGTAGAGTCTCCTTCGAGGTTCCAATTAATTACGTGCGGTGCGCGTTCTTGAGCTGCAGTCATTATTGCCAGTGTCCTTTAAAGGCGAAACACCAAACAAATTCGCATCACATCTGCGAAACCTGTTTGGTTTATAGCTAACTATCGCCGACAAATCTATGCCTGCCAACACAATACTATGAAGTCAAGAGGAGAGATAGAGGTTGTGTACATATTTAAAAGGAGATTAATCGCCATAACCTGGATAGCGTGCGGATTATTATTAAAGAACTGTCATCTTTGTGGAAACGCCTGCGCTTGTGGCCGTACACGCTGTGTTCACGCGAGGCAATGAAAATAGAAGACCAGTAGTTCGTCCGCCACCGCGGTGAGTCCACACCCTGTACTCTGGGGCTTACGCTTTCAATGCTGCTGTATCATGAGTGCATAAAAACGAGCTGGCGCGCGCATCTGAACTGAGGAGTCGGTTTTAGTGGCTTACTATCTGGCACCGATATCGACTGGATTGGGAGACTTAATTGTGTCTCTACCGGCTCTGCAAGCCTTGATTCAGACCGGTACGCCTACTTTTCTTATAAGTCGCACTCCATTTCATGAAGGTTTGGAATCTCGCATACCAGGTTTGGCGGGCTTGATCCGCGAGACTGCTTTCAATCCGGATGTTCTGTCAGAGGATGACGTTTTTTTCAACCTGCGCAATCATCCACTGCAAACCGACTACATATGGGGCTCTGAGAATTTTGAGAAAACATATCCTGGCTACAAGATAACCGATGTAATGAAGGGCATTTGCGCAGATTTTGGCATTGCTGCCAATTATGACGACCTTAAGCCCTTGCCTTTCGAAAAAAACTCAGAGTGTGATGATGCTGTTGTTTTCGTTCCCGGCTCGGCCGGAATCGTGAAATGTTGGCCGTCATCTCATTGGATCGACCTTGCCAGTCGCCTGGGGAAATGCGGCCACAAAGTTGTCGTCATCGGTCAACCGGAGCGGTCTGTGATCGTGAAGGATTGCCTCGAAAGCGGATTGCCGCACCTGCCGACTGAGACGATGATCGATGCACTCGATGCGCTCAGTTCGGCTCTTTGTGTGGTTGCAGTTGACACCGGTCTGATGCACCTGGCGGTTCACCAGAAAGTTTTGACCGTGGCGCTCTTCAGATACAACGTCATGTTCAAGCGAGACTATCCGCACGTCCGCTCGCTCAGTGCTCCTTTGTGTCACCAGGCATGCATCGATATCGAGTACAGCTCGGTGCCCAACAAAGTCATCAAGTTTGACGCTTTTGTGGAAAACAAAGAGAAGCTCTACTGGGAAACCTGGACCTGTAGTAAGAAAAATTGGTCGCAGCGGTGTATGGCATCGATTCAGCCTGAGCACGTGCAGTCTGCCGTTGACGATCTGATCTCCATCTCACTGGCTGGCAGGTGATCTGCATTGCCTGATTTCGAGCACATTTATGATGCCGTGATTGTCGGTGGCGGGCCTTCTGGAATAAGTTGCGCTCTGGAATGCCATGAATCGGGACTGGATGTAGTTGTTCTGGAACGTGCCGAAAGAATAGGTGGGCAACTTTCATTGATACCCGGCCCTGTGTACAACTATGCCGCCGGTTTTTTTGAAAGCGGTGAGACCTTGCGCAACGATCTCGAGCGGGTTGCGCACATGTTTTTGACAGATCGTATAAAAACCGGCTGCAACGTTTTGAGCATGAATCTCGCTCAAAAGGAAGTCGTCACTGATTCTGGAGCTTTCAGAGGAAAGACCGTTTTTCTTGCCACTGGATATCGCTTGAGAGAATTTGATTTGCCGATACCAAACGGCTTTCGAGACGATGTACTGTATCGTAGCGGTATCTACAGAGAGTCTTTGAGAGGAAAACCTGTAGCCGTCGTAGGCAGCGGTGACAGTGCGGTTTTTACAGCTCTTGATTTGGCAGATTTTTGCTCCCATGTCACTGTTCTTGCCAGGGGGAAGACCTTCAAAGCGAGACCGGATATAGTGGCACGAATGAAAAGTCACAATGTGATTGAAGCTCATACCAATTCAGTTGTAGTTCGTTTACTTGGCCAAGAGAGCCTGCAGTCGGTGATTGCAGTTAATCAAAAAGGTGAATTTGAAATCAAGTGCATGAAATTGATTGCCAAGCTTGGTTATCTTCCTAATACCGAACTTTTTGCCGATCAATTGCGCAACGCGGGCGGACACATAGCAGTGGACCAGAACTTTTCTACTTCAATAAAAGGGGTTTTTGCGGGAGGAGACATAGTGCAGCCCGGCTACGATCGAATCGCATTTGCTGCAGGCAGTGGCATGATGGCGGCACGTTCCATAAGAGTCTTTCTGGGCCACACGCCTTAGTCCTCAAAGAATTAGTGTCTGTTCACCGTCCGTTCATTTTGTCGTTGTATTGTCGATAACATAAATTACCAACCAGAGTTGGGGAAATGGAAGCAACACTATCTATTTTGTCTTGCGCAAAGCGAGGAAAAGTCGAAGAATCGCCGGCTACGAAATTTTCATCGGAGATTGCCGAAAATAGTCTCGCCCGAGAAGTCGACATAGAAAAGATCGCTTGCGCCGTTGAGATGATTCTCGAAGCTGTGGGAGAAGATCCACGCAGGCCCGGCTTGATTGATACACCTCAACGGGTCGCCCGCATGTATCAGGAACTGTGCTATTCGACAGGTGTGGATGCAGCGTCGGAAATCAGCTGTAAGTTTCAGGAAGGGACAGAAAGCCTGGTAGTCATAAAAGACATTGAATTCAACAGCTTGTGCGAACATCATCTGGTGCCGTTTGTGGGCAGAGCGCACGTAGCCTATCTACCCAGCCACGGAGTGATCACAGGCCTTTCTAAAATCGCTCGCGTTGTGGAATTGACAGCGCGCCGATTGCAGGTGCAGGAAAGGATGACCGAGGAGATTGCCGATGCGATCTTCAAAGGAATCGAAGCTCAGGGTGTCTGCGTTTGGATTGAAGCGGAACACATGTGTATGTCGATGCGTGGTATTAAAAAGCCCGGTGCAAGAACCATCACGACTGTTTTCAGAGGTCTATTCAAGGAAGATCCGCAAATGCGCGCGGAAGTGATCTCTCATTTGAAGTGAACCGCATCTTGATTATTTTCTCGAATCCGGACGCCGCCTCAGGCCCACTGCAATAATTTGCGATCGCTACCGACCTTTTCCACCAAATCGATGACTTTCGTCACGCCTTCTTCATTGATGTGAATTTTTTCGTTGTCGGCGGCCAGGAGTGAAACTCCATTGGAACGCAGTACTTCACTTTGGGTTCTTGCGAAATTGAAAGTGAATTCTTCTTGTTTATCTAGAGAAAGTTTGTCGAAAAATTCAGCTAATTGAGCGAAATTGCGTTGAAAATCCAGTGACGCTTCGTGATAACCAGCGTTGTCCCAACGTAGATTATTGTTATCATCACGTCCGCCCAATCCGGCAGCCACTGCCGATGTCCAGAAGTTGGGAACCTTTCCGTCATTGTCTTTTCCGCGCATGAATTTCGTCAGATCCATATCGTGGGGGATTTTGTAGTATGCTTTGAATTCTTCTTGGCTGAGAGGCAGATCGGCGCCGGCGGCGTAGAAATGTCCTTTATCACCGATGTTATTAAAATCACGCATTATCAGAAGCAAGTCTGCTTTGTCTTGTGGAGAAATGTTGTCGCCCACACGGACGAGGTAGTTTTTCAATTCATCACGAGTGATGTGTTCGTTGTGCCTTCCTATATTGATTTTACCGGCATGCTTGTCCAGGGTGTTCATCAATTCACCAGAGGTGCGATGAAATTCAGGCTCTTGGTTGTGGCTGCGGCTGTCGTGGCAATAGTGGCGATCACTTCGATCGCGCGAAAAGTCTATCGAAAAGCCATCTTCAATGGCAGGAGTTCTTCTCCATTGATTACGATCGCCACCTGAAGGGCCGTAAGTTCTGTCAAGAATATCTGCAAATATGTTTTCACTCAGGTCTGTTTCACCAAACGCATTGGTCAGGTCTTCGATCGGGTCACGAGCTGAGAGAGTTGAGCGGGTGTCTTCTACTACGTGGGCGACTGGGTCATGGCGAAAGCCGGGCAGAGAAAAAGCCATGTGGTTAGCTCCTTCAAATGGGGTGTTGGTAAGTGATTGTCCGGGCTCTGAGCTGGGCGCCGAAAAGTGGCGGCTGCGCACCCTGGTTACAAAGGGGCAGCCGGCGAAAGTTGTTATCGACTTGTGAACGCCGCCTGTTTGGTAAATTTCTCCTGGCGAAATGCTTGCCTGGCAGGGTTTTGCGCTCTTTGAGCTCTAAGCACGGCTAGAAAGCGATCAGAGGGAATTTTCATGGTACTTGCGATTTCGACGGTGCCCCTGCTCGGGTTTTTGGCTTAGGACTTCTCGTTTCCGCCGGCAAAAATTCACTCTCAGCTCCTTTTGCGACAAGAAGGCGCTGTTGAGCGAACCTGAGTCTTTCGGCTAAACTCA
>JADZFV010000579.1 GCA_020854255.1 Candidatus Melainabacteria bacterium
ACTTCGAAGGGATTGTTCTGCATAACCTTCTGCTGTACACCATCTACGGTGATGCCTTCCAGATACTTTTGCAGGAATTTTCCTTCCGCGTCATCTCTGGAATAACCGAACGTCATTTGAGTGAGGTCGTTGGTGCCAAAGCTGAAGAATTCCGCATGCTCGGCAATCAGGTCGGCAGCCACACAGGCTCTGGGCACTTCGATCATGGTGCCGAATTTGTATTTGATTTCGGTCTTCAATTTTTCCATCACCTGTCTGGCGACAGTCTCCAGATGCTGTCTGGCAAATTTCAATTCATTCGGGTGACCAACCAGAGGAATCATGATTTCCGGGAAGACTTCATGACCTTCTTTTTGCACTTCGATTGCGGCTGTGAAAATCGCCTCCACTTGCATGGTGTTGATTTCAGGATAAATGAGCCCGAGGCGGCAGCCTCTGAAGCCGAGCATTGGGTTCGACTCTTTGAGCTCATTGACCTTCTGGAGCATAACCTCCTTCTCTCTGAGCTCTGCTCCTTTGACGCCGTTGGCTTTGAGATTGGCAATCTCATGGACCAGGTCTTCATGTTTTGGGAGGAATTCATGCAAGGGCGGATCGAGCAAGCGAATGGTGACCGGCAGCCCATTCATCGCTTTGAAGATGCCTTTGAAGTCTTCGACTTGCATTGGAAGGAGTTTCAATAACGCCGCTTTTCTTTCATCGACGTCGGAGGCGATGATCATTTCTTTCATTGCCGGCAGTCGATCGTGCGCCATGAACATATGTTCGGTGCGACAGAGACCGATGCCTTCGGCGCCGAATTCGCGAGCCAGCCGCGCATCTTCCGGAGTGTCTGCATTGGTGCGCACGCTAAGAACGCGTTTTTCATCGGCCCATGTGAGCAGGCGACCGAACTCTTCAGAGAATTTCGGATCTTGCGTCGTTATCTGCCCCTCAAAAATCTCTCCGGTGGAACCATCAATAGAGATCAAGTCTCCTGCTTTGAGGGTTTTGCCGCTAACTGTCATTTCACCTTTTTCAAGATTTATCTTCAGCGATTCGCAGCCGGCAACGCAGGGCTTGCCCATGCCGCGAGCGACCACGGCGGCGTGGCTGGTCATGCCACCTCGACTGGTGACAACGCCCTGCGCCGGAACAATGCCGTGAATATCGTCCGGGCAGGTTTCAATTCTAACGAGAATGACTTTATCGCCTTTCTGCGTGGCGCTTTCGACCAGATCCGGGTCGAAAGCGATACGTCCGATTGCTGCTCCGGGGCTGGCGTTCAATCCGGTGGCGAGCAAGCGACCTTCTTTTTTGGCTTTGTCTTTGTCGGCGGGAATGAAAGAAGGCAAAAGCAATTGGTTGAGCTGTGTCGGCTCAACACGTGTAAGCGCCTCATCGCGAGAGATGATACCTTCTTCAGCCATATCGACTGCCACTTTGACGGCGGCTGCGGCTGTTCGTTTACCGGTTCTCGTTTGGAGGATGAACAATTTGCCGCTTTCGATAGTGAATTCGATGTCTTGCATTTCCAGGTAATGTTTTTCGAGTTTTGCCGTGGTGGCTAGCAACTCGTCGAAAACCTTGGACATTTCTTTCTGCATCTCGGCGATCTTCTTAGGCGTGCGTGTTCCAGCGACAACGTCCTCACCTTGAGCATTGACGAGATACTCGCCGTAGAGAAGTTTCTCGCCAGTCGATGGATTGCGAGTGAAACAGACACCGGTGGCGGACTCATCATTCAAGTTGCCAAACACCATGGCCTGAACATTGACTGCAGTGCCCAGATTGTGATCGATCTTGTTCAAGTTGCGGTAATAGATGGCGCGGCTGTTGTTCCAAGAACGGAAGACAGCTTCAATAGCGCCTTCCAACTGTTTTACGGTGTCCTGAGGAAAGTCACTGCCGGTTTCTTTTTTGACCAGTGCCTTATACTCGCCAACCAGTTTTTTCCAATCATCGGCGGTCAATTCCGTGTCCAGCGTTTTGCCAATTTCATCCTTCATGTCTTCAAGCAAATCTTCGAATTTGTCTTTATGCACATCCAGGACGACATTGCTGAACATCTGAATGAAGCGGCGATAGCTGTCGTATGCAAAGCGCGGATTGCTGCTCAATTTTGCTAATGATTCGACAGTCTTATCATTCAAACCAAGATTCAGAATCGTATCCATCATGCCGGGCATGGAGAATTTTGCACCGGAGCGAACAGACAGAAGCAGCGGTTTTTCAAGATCACCCAGACGCCTGTCGACTTTAGCTTCCACATCCTTTAAGGCATCCATCACCTCAGAGAAAAGCGCGTCCGGCATCTTTTTATTGTTGTCGTAATACTCACGGCAAACATTTGTCGTGATCGTCAAGCCGGGAGGTACATTCACACCCGAGGAAGTCATTTCAGCTAGTCCGGCTCCTTTGCCGCCCAGCATCTCGCGCATTCTTTGACCGCCCAGATGATTGAGTGCCTTGTAGGCATCAGGGAAGAGGAAAACTCGCTTCAGGTCAACAGTCTGTCCTTTGGTGCTTACCATGGTGTTTTCTCCCTTTTGTTTCTTCGGATGTTCTGGTTGAATAAATGGTTGAATAAATGGTTGAATAGATGAATGGTTGAATTGACAGCTGAAATTATTGTCTGAGTTGAAGGAAAATCTCGCTGGAGGTTTCTTCGATTGCTTTTGCAGAAACGTCAATGACATGACACTTTAGTTCGCGAAAGATTTTTTTTGCGTAGCGTACTTCTTGCCGGATGCGATCCGGGTCGGCGTAGTCATTTTCGCCGCGCATGCCGAGAACTATCGCCCTTGTAGTGCGGATTTCTTGCAGCAAATACGGATCAATCGCCAGACCGAAAATCTTCTTGGGGTTGATTTGAAACAAAGCCAGTGGCGGATCGACACCAAACACAAGAGGGACATTAGCTGCTTTCAAACCGTAGTGGTGCGCGAGATACATGCAATTTGGAGTCTTGCTGGTTCTGGAAACACCGATAAGCACGATGTCCGCTTGCTTAATGCCGTCGGGGTTTTTACCGTCATCAAATCTGATGGCGAAATCTACAGCTTCAATGCGCTTGAAATAACTCTCGTCCAATAAGTGCAGGCGACCAGGTTGTGAAAGTGGTGCCGTTTGCGTAATGCTGGCGATGCGGGAAATAAGCGGCCCGAGCAGATCGACGGTGGGAATACTGTACTTCGCTGCTTCAGCCTCCAGCGTTTCTCTGTACTCCGGCAATACGAGTGTGTATGCAATTACGGCGCGCCCGTTTGCACATTCACGAACCAGTCCGGCCAGTTGCTGGCAGCTTTTCACTTGCGGCAAACGATAAATGGATGCGCGCCCGGGTGGAAACTGCACCAGGCAAGCCCTGCCCACGGCTTCGGCCGTCTCGCCTGAAGAATCAGAAAGGGTGAACACGACAAGTTCTCTGGCATCCGGTGCCAGCGTCTTTACAATATCAACAGCCGCCGATTCACTATTTTCCAAGGAGCGCTCCAGGATGAAAGCTGCCAGCCAAGCGTGCCTAAGAGCCGGCGCCCGGAGATCGAGCCCCTGAATTCAGGAAGTCGGGCGCACGTAAAAGTTTGGCACGACCAACAGGTTCAACAGCCATTTGCATCTATATCCTTAAGGAATAGATTCACTCTTTGAAAGTGACGACGGAGCGCCCAGGCTGCGCAAAACATGCAAAAGATCGACGCCTGCGGAAGTCACCTTAATCAAGTTGCCCTGGTTGACTCGTTGCACGCTGATGGACGGGCTGAACTCGATGGCACCCAGATAATGGGCCTTGGCTCTGTTCATGATGGCCAGCTCGAGTTCCGATTTTGTCAACTTGAGCTCGTTCTGGGAGCCAAATTCGGAAGTCTCAACAGTGCCCACACCTACCAGGCGGGCGTCCCGACTTTGCAAGTACGTGGCTGCCAGCATAATCTTTTCAAGAGCCTCTCTATTGTGTTTGGCTATGAGAATGCAGGGCAAACCCAGGTCGCAGGCAAAGTCAGCCGAATCTTTCCATGTAGAGGCTATAGTGCCGGCACTTGTTTGATCGTAAGCAAGAGGGGTGGCCGGTGAGCCGGGCATCTCGACAAAAGTCAGATGCTCTCTGGACGTGGTCATCATGGCCGCCTGTTGCCAGTTGCTTTCCTGCACGGCAGTGGGCTTGTCGATAATGACAATAGGGTAATTGACAGGTGTATGGGTGATTGAGCTTATAAAAGCCAGTTCGGACTCGGCGTCCCGGCGCGTGCCCAGGACAAACGGCTTGATTGCTCTTGTGGGAAACCCTTCATCGCGCAAGGCCGCAGACAGCCCGGTCATAAAGATGGTTTTGCCGCAACCGGCTTCCGTACCTAAAACCACCACTCCATAGGCAAATTCGCGCTTGAACTTATCGGCGGTTTCGTGTTCGCCGGTCCGCGTCGTTCGATTTTTATCGGAATTCTTCTTTTCGGGCATGTGGCAACTATAGTACCTATTTTGCTCCGGGAAAAGCCACCTCTGGGTAGTCGACGCAGAAGCTTAAAATTACTGACCGATAGCTACAGAGGCCGAATGGTTGACTTTCACCTTGAGCAGGTCGAATGCCGCCTTCAGCTGCTTGTCCTTGAAATCTTCCGGCTGTCTCTTTACTTGAGGACCTTCCGGATCGTTCCACCAGCAGCCTTTACCGGCCTTTAGATCTTCTTCGCTTAACTCCACCACGGCATCAGGCGCAATGCCTTTCTTGTTGATGTCCGTGTCAGCAGGAGTCAAGTATCTGGCAATCGTGATATTGACGCCGCTTCCGTCTTCAAGCCTGTTTATGCCCTGAACCAATCCTTTGCCGAAAGTTTTCTGACCGACAAGAGTGGCTCTGCCATTATCTTTCAATGCACCGGAAGTGATTTCGGATGCTGAGGCGCTGCCTTTGTTGATCAAGATGGCCAGTGGTTTTTTGCACAATTGATTGCCATCTGCTTTTTGCTCGTTCTTATAACCATCGCGATCGACAGTGGAGACGATGTTGCCATGCTCGAGGAACATATTGGCGATCTCGATGGCGTTAGTCAGCAAGCCGCCCGGATTTTCGCGCAAATCCAGAATCAATCCTTTGGCAGTAGACAACTTGCCGATTGCTTCGCGCATCTCGCGATTGGCTTGCTGAGAGATAAAACTGGACAGGCGGATATAACCAATGTCGCCGTCGAGCATCTTGACCGTTTGCACAGCCTTGATCGGTATTTTTGCGCGTACGACTGCCACCTTAAAACGATGATGTTTTCTGGAAATGGTCAAACTCACTTTGGTATTGATTTCACCGCGAATGTGCTTGGCGGCTTCTTCGACTGTAAAATTTTGGGTCGACTTTCCATCGATCTCAAGAATCTCATCGGAGGACAAGAGACCCGCTTTCTGAGCAGGCGTGTCTTCAATTGGCGCGATGATAATAATGTGATTGACCTTATCAACACCAATCTGAATGCCTATTCCGCAGAGTTCGGCATGGATTTGGGAGTTCTCATCGTCGAAGGCGTCGTTATCAAGAAAGCGCGTGTACCGGTCGCCCAGGCTTGCCAACATAGTCTCGATTGCTTTGTGCGCATCTTCTGTGGTCTTCAACTTGCCGTCGTAACGATGCCTCCAGGCGTCCCAGTCTTGCCCGTTGTACTTGTCGTCAAAGAAGTCATCTTTAATGAGTTTCCAGACCTTGTGGTAGATCTGGTCGGGATCGGGCTTTTCTTCCGACTTGACCCGCTCGAGCGTGCGGCCTGGACCAAACGGATAGGCGACTATTTGCCGGTCGGTGGCGGATGCCTGAAGTAACGGAAAAGAGCCAACTAGCGCTAATAAGGCGAATAACGAGAGAAATAGAAAATGCTTCCGTACTGTTTCCATGACTTTGTTTTCCAGGTGCTATTGCAATTTTTATTGCGTTTTTGCCGGTGTCACACCAGCAAAGCCTTGCTCAGGGGCACATTCAGCCTTTGTTATATACCCACTGGCGCTAATTTCTAGACTTTTTGCGAGATTATGGCGCTTTTCTAGAGCGATTCGCCGGGTGATACTATAAGCTACCTCGTCGAAATTCGACTTGCCATGTGGTTTCCCCTGGTTTGAGATTGGAGAAAAGACTCAAGTGACTGATAGGACTGACAGCAGAGAAAAGATCGCAGACATCGGTGTTTTTGGTGGTTCAGGCTTTTACAAGCTCTTTGATAAGTACGAAGAAAGGGCAGTCGAGACACCCTATGGTGCGCCTTCCGACAAATTGGTTGTCGGCACCATGGCAGGCAAGAAGGTAGCATTTTTGCCAAGACACGGCGCCAGTCACCAGATTCCGCCTCACAAGATCAATTTCCGAGCTAATTTGTATGCCATGAAGTCACTGGGCGTGACACGCATCATTTCACCTTGCGCCGCCGGGTCGCTGCAGACCAACGTCGCCCCGGGCAGCTTCGTCGTCAGCGATCAATATGTAGACCGCACCTCCGGACGTATCGACACCTTTTACGACGGACCCATAGCCACACACGTCTCGGCCGCCGATCCTTACTGCCCGGAATTGCGTGAGCAAGCCATCGATGCCGGGCGCAAAGCCGGTATCACCATGCACGAAAAAGGCACTGTTGTGGTCATTCAGGGTCCGCGCTTTTCTTCCAAAGCCGAGTCGAGATGGTTCACCTCGATGGGCTGGGAAGTAATCAATATGACTCAGTATCCGGAAGCGCATCTGGCTCGCGAGCTGGAATTATGCGTCGTCAATATCGCCTTGATTACCGATTACGATTCCGGTTTGGTCGGGGACGTTGCACCGGTTTCGCACAGCGAAGTAGTGAAGGTTTTCGGCGAAAACATCACAAAATTGCAGGCACTTCTGGTCAATCTGATTGGCGAAATCAAACCGGAAAGAAAAGGCTGCCAGTGCGCCGAAACGCTTTCGCACGCGCGAATTTAGGGTC
>JADZFV010000580.1 GCA_020854255.1 Candidatus Melainabacteria bacterium
CGATAGAGCCAGCGCGGACTGCCGCCCATGGCTCCAAGTGTCAACTTGTCAGGTCTTTTGTACACGACGGTAGAACTCAATGGTGAGAGTGTCTCGCGCAGAATTCCTGCAATCACCGGATAGGCAAGGCGGTGCCCCAGTTCGCCCGTGACCAGATTGGTTACGTCGATGAAGATTGTTTTTTCGCCGAATTCTTTTGCCAGCTCAGGGTTTTGATTTATCCAGCGGACGACGTCGGCATCCATGTTTAGAGCGTTGGGAACAATGATGGCACTGGCATCAAGTGTCAAGCGCGACCAGAATGCAGAGCTCAAGAGATCGGCCTTGTCGGCTCGAACCGTGGGCGGGTCGATTGGACGACCCAGGCGCGGCTGTCCGTGGAGAAGTTGGGATGTAATCAGAGGCGCGTCGCGGTCCGAAACAAGCACGGTAACGCTTCTGTCTGCTGCCGCTTCGACACCTCCAATGCGCGATTCGGCCATGTGATAGTCCACGTCGGCGCCGGAGAGAATAATGTTGCGAAAGCCTGGCGTCTCTGTCTTGCGCTGAAAACAGTATTGAATCAACGGTCGATTGCCCATGCTGTGTGCCACTATATCTAGTGGCGATGCCGGATTTTTGGCAGCTTTCAATGTGTCTAGAAATTCGAAAAATGCAGCTGTGCTCCATTCGAGATTGGCTTCGTCAGCCGCATAGTCGGCTTTATTGTTAAGAGATGGCCAGCTGAAAGCTATCGGCAAAACAGCTGCGTCGCCTTTTGAATCGAACTGATACGCAATCATAGCTGCATCTTTCAGTGATTTGTCAAAGCTCTCATCGTACCCGTGGATAAACACCATGATAGGCCCGCGCCAGTTTTTCACTTTGACCAGGAAGTCCGGCAGAGTCAAGCGGTCAAAACGCTTTGCCGGGGCGGACTGCCAGTCGCGATCCGCGGTTTCCATGCTGAGCTTGAACTGTGGAAAGTTGGTTGCACTCATAAGTGCCGGCGCTGAGCGGGGACGTTCTATCTGACAGGCGCCATACTCCAATGAACCTGCACCCAGATCGAGGTTTCTCTTCGCCGCATATACCGGCTTGTATGTGCTGCCTTCATTGGCGCGCGTGGTTGCGTAAAAGACTTCAAAATTGCGCGACCTGAGTATTTCGGCTGTGCTTTTTTCGGGCGGTCGCGTGGACGCGGGCTGTTCTTCCGCATTGATTCTGTCATTTGAAGCGTTTTTGTCCTGAGCCAGTGCTTGTTCGTGCATGTTCTGAACGCACAAACAGGCGGCTAAACTAAGGAGAAATAGTTGTGATCGAGAAAAAACGGTTGGCGGGTTCATTGAGACTGTTCTGAGGGGTTCTTGTCTTTCTTTACCCGCTCGGACAGTAGTTAATTGTCTGCCTGATTGCCGGTGTACCCAAAGTAGGAATGGCGAACTGGCAGAAAGGGTTAGGGTAAGGATTGCAGGTCGACATCAGCATGGATAACAGCTGGTCGGTTGAATATCGTTCTGCTGTTTTCTACAATGTTTATGCAAATTGGTTTGCGAAAGCCTCGTCGTTTCTGAAAGGGTGATCGGAACAGTGACAAAGAAAAGGAATTCTCGCTTGCTCTTAGTTTTGACGGCAGCGTTTTTTGCTGCAATGCCATCTCAGAGCAAAGTGAGAAATCTGGTCGATCCGTTGGAAAAGACGCATCGCGAAGAGCTCAATCAGTGCGCCGGGACTATGCAGAAATATTACTTTCCTCCTTGCGGCTACAAAGAAAAGCCACAGTCTAAAAGTAGTAAGCGCGGGGAAATACTCTACAAAAAGCATCAGTGTATGCAATGCCACATGATTCAGGGGCATGGGGGCGAACTGGGGCCTGCTCTTGATGGGATTGGAGGATCCAGAACTAAAGCCTGGATAAAGGCGCGGTTGGTCGACCCCGAAAAACAAATGAGAGAGCATTCGGCCTTCTTTGGTGGCAGGCCGAATATCATGCCTCATCCCGGAATATCCAGAGACGATGCACAGCTCGTATCGAGTTACTTGCTGACACTGAAAGAAGCTGATATCGGCTTTAAAGTATACGCGCATCCGCATGCACAGAAAGCCAAAGACCTACCGGTTTCCAACTGGCAGCCTTCGCCGAAAGGAGAACTCTCGGGCAAAGGCAGAGAATTGTTCTTCAGCATGCGCTGCTATACCTGCCACTCGGTCGATGGTAAAGGTGATAAATTCGGACCGGATCTGGCAGGGGTGGGGGCAAGAATGGCAGAGAAACAACTCGACAAACTGCTTACCGGAACAATTCGCTCGTCTGTAATGAAAAAACAAACCCGCAATCTCGGCAAAGAGCAGGCAATGATGCTGAAAGCCTATCTTCTCACCCTGCCAGTTGCACCGCTGCCTCAGCGTGTGATGTAAAAAACCAACATTATTGATTTAAGGCCCTGTTGAGGGTTTTCGCAGGCGTTCGAGACGTTGTGTCGCTCGCGCCAGTTTCTCCCGTTTGGTGACCGTATAGAGGGCTCTCTTGCGGGTTAAAACTAGAATCTCCAGGTCGTTGAGAGCCGGCTTATTGGCGAGCGCGATTTTCTCAGAGCACTGTTGAGGCGCGTCAGCGCAGCGGTTCTCCGGCGCTTTACCTGCACAATCCCAACCAGTCAAATATGTTCATGTCCAATCTCCTTTCGGCATCTGCAGACAAGGGCATTTCAGTGCTGAACGGCAGAACCTGGAGTAAGCTGGACGACTTTCTCAAATAGGACGGCATGGGGTAGTCTGTCGTGAAAGCGCGGTCAAACCCCGCCCTTAAGGGCGGGGTCTCCTTATGAGGATGGAGTGACTCTTGACTGTGAGAGCCTGGATCGATAACATGGCTATTTATATAGCCATGTGGGTGCGCATGATGAGCAAACGATTTTCCATAGCCCAGGCGCGCGACAATTTGGCTGCCATTGTGCATGAGCTGGAGAGAATCGATAGCATCGAGATCACTAGACGGGGACAGCCTGTTGCAGTTCTGATTTCCAAACGAGAATACGATCGCTTGCAGGCTCGCAGCATAGGTTTCTGGGATGCATACAAGGCCTTTGCCGCTCATGTCAATCTTAACGAGTTGAATATTGACCCGGCTGAAGTGTTCGCTGGGCTGCGCGATCAGGCCGCAGGTCGAGAGATTGAGTTGTGACTGTCAAATATCTGTTAGATACAAATGTCATTTCTGAGCCATTAAAACGCAGTCCAAATCCTGGCATCATGCGCCATCTTGAATGTCATCAAACCGAGCTGGCAATTTCTTCGATAGTCTGGCATGAGCTTTTAGTTGGATGCTATCGGCTTCCAGCTTCTGCCAAGCGTTCGGCCATTGAAAAATTTCTCAAAGCTGTGGTTCTACCAATATTGCCATATGACGCAGCAGCAGCAGAATGGCATGCCTCTGAAAGGGCTCGTTTAATCAGTACAGGCAGGACACCTGCATTTCCTGATGGACAGATTGCCGCTATCGCCCGCACTCAAAATCTGATTCTGGTGACTTCAAACACGTCTGACTTCTCGCATTTTGCGGGGGTCGGACTGGCAGACTGGCGGGTTACCGAATTGATTTGAGTTTTTGCTTTTGTCTTTAGAGATTGGCAAGCATTACTCTTCCATTCACCCTGTCTTTTGAAAAAATTGCGTCGGCTTCATTGAGAACCAACTGGCGGTTTTTCTTGTCCTTTAATGCAAGACAAAGCTCCGAAACGGCAATGCACATCCGGCTTGTTGTGAGCAAACCGGCAGCAAGCAAGGCACAAGTGATTTTGTGTGGGACGAGAGGCATCGAAAGAAAGTGGTGAGCAAAACATGCATGATGCGATCATCGCCATCTTGCAATATGCCCGTCAAGCTGGGGCGGCAGCTGGATGGCATCTTGGAAATACTAATAGTGATAGTAGGCGTGGAGAGAAAAATCAAAGTGCAAGAGTCATCGTCTTTTCAAACGAATGCCTTTGCGCTCTGAATAAAGGCTAGAGCTGCGGTTTTAAACCACAGCTCCGCCTTTTACTTGCGATTCATTCTTGCAGAAAGGCTCAGCGAGCGGGCCTCTCCGGCAGAATGTACTCAAGGACCGTCAGGAAGCCCCAGACCACGAGGAAACTCAGGAGGGTGTAGGGGCTGCCGATGATGGCGAAGCCGACCGCGAACATCGCCGTAAAGACGAAGCTCTTGAGGGTCGAGCGGACGAACTTCTGAGTGCCGGGATTGGCGATGTTCTGCACGCCGAACAGATTCAGCACGAGCTGCTGAACGATGCCGGCGGTGAAGGCGACCACCAAAACAACGATAATGGTGGGAAGAAGGGCGGCAAACGTGTTCATGTTTTTGTCCTCTGCAAACAGGCTGACATGATGCCTGTTTGCTCTAAACTGCGAAGCTGCAAGAAATGCTGTGGACAGGTTGCATGCGAGTCAGCTCAGGCAGAGTAAGCGAACGGTTGCCCTCTGCCTGAGAAATAGAACCGCGGCCGTGCAAGATGTATGGGGAAAAGAACGCTTCACATCAGGCAAAGCGACCGTTTGATTACGGAAGCAGCACAGGAAATGTAGAGCTCTTACTTCTTGTACATTGCTTCCACTTCGGCCTTGTAGCGCTTCATCGCTTCCTCGGACCGAATCTTGAGAGTAGGCGTGAGCAGACCGTTGGCGACAGTGGCCTCGACCGGGAGGATGGTGAACTTTTTCACCGTTTCCCAGCGCTGCAACTTCTTGTTTGCGGTCTCCTTGGCAGCCTCGACAAGCGCGATGATCTCTGGATGTGTGGCGTAGAACGCCGCAGCATCCTGACCGGCAGGCACCGTGATGCCCTTGGCCTTGAGGTGGTCGCGCGCCGTGAGCTGGTTGACGAAGACCAGCGCCGACACGAACGGCAAGCCGTCGCCGATCGGAACCATGAAGCCGATGATCGACTCACCGTCAAACGCCTTCTCGACGTCGTCCGGCGAAACGTACTTGCCCTGGTCCGTCTTGAACTGGCGCTTGGCGCGGCCGCGGATGGCGACGTAATCGCCTTCCAAAAGCTGCACCACGTCACCCGAGCAGAAGTAACCTTCCGCGTCGAATGACTTGGCGTTTTCCTCCGGCAAGCCGAGATAGCCGCCGAAGATCGGACCATGCTCGTCACGGTTCTTCATCCAGAGCACGCCCGTGTTGGGCTTGTCCAGATCCTGCTCGCGGGGCACGATCTTGATGAGCACGTTCGGGATCACCTTGCCCACAGTGCCGACCTTGTTGGCAGTCGGAGTGTTGACGATCACACCGCCTGTGGTTTCGGTCATGCCGTAACCTTCCAGGAGGTTGATGCCCACCAGGTTGAAGAAGTTGAGGATGTCCGACGAGATGGCCGCGCCGCCGGACATGACGATGCGCAAGCGCCCGCCCATACCGGCGCGCACCTTTTTGAACACCAGCTTGTCGGCAAGCCAGCGGCAGAAGCCGGGCTTGTTCTGCTTCAGCGCCCAGGCGACAAGCTTGGCTTTCAGACCGGTTTCGGCAGTCAGCTTCTTGTCGATCTTGTCCTTCATCTTGCGCCACACCGCCGGCACGCCAATGAGCATGGTCGGCTTGATGAGCGGGATGACGTCACCCATCTCTTCCGGCGAGCAGTATGCCGACGGAATCGCGTTCCATAGAGTGAGTGCGTTGCCGTCGACACGCTCGTAGACGTGAGCGAGCGGCAGGTAGCTGAGAGCGACGTCGTCTTCATTGAACTGGAAGGCGGTGGCGCTCAGAGTCTCACAGGCAGAGGCAATGTTGCCGTGCGTGAGGACGACACCCTTGGGTCGACCAGTCGAGCCGGAGGTGTAGATGATGGTGGCCGGGTCCTTGCGCGAGATCGATGCCAGTTCGCTGGCCAGAAGCGAATTTCTCGCCTTGCCGGTTACCACTTGCTCGATGTCGAGCAACTGGTTGCGGGTCAGAATCGAGAATTCCTTCTGGCTGGGAGGAGTGACCTCGTAGTCAGCCAGGTTGACGATCGGCTCGGAGAGCAAGAACTTTTTCACGTCAGACTGCGGGCCGACTTTGGCGAGCTGCTCGGAGCTGTCGCCGAAAAGGAAGGTGGCGCCGGAGTTGGCAATGATGTAGTCGACGGCTTCACCGTTCGAGTTCGGATAGATGGGGACCGTGACGCCGCCCATGGTCTGCACTGCCAGGTCGGTCCACACCCATTCGGGGCGGTTCCAGGCCAGGATGGCTGCCCTGTCGCCGCGCTTGAAGCCGCACTGGCGAAGGAAGGTGACGATTTCCGCGACGAGGATGCCTGCGTCCATATGCGAAAGCGGTCGATACGCCTCACGCTTCGGAACATAGACATGCGGAGCATGCATGGGTCCGCCGCTAATCACGATGGGTTGCTCGACGGGTCCGCGATTCTTCACGAGGAAGGCGGGACGCGCGGGCTTCTCGAAGACGTGGCGCCAGAAGCGCTGGATCAGAGTTTCTTGAGTTGCCATTTAGATCTCCTAGTTCGCGTCCGTTTTTAGGTGGAACGCATTAAGCTCGGGAGCTGGCGCTCTGAGCTGTGGCAAGAGATTGTTGAGATAAAGACCCGGATCGCTAATTCACAGCCAAAAACTCTCCGTCACTCGAAAAGAGCGCAGAGAGAGTTGGAAAAGTGACGATGGCCGTGGGGTTAGAAGCCGGGGATTTGTATGAGGGGTTGGAAAGAAAAAGAACAGCACACACTACAAATTCATTTCGCGCTAACTCAAGAGATCCCGATAAAAGATCTCGCTTATTGCTTTTGCGGTTCGCACACGATTGATGAGGCTGGCCATAGCAAAGCAGCGTTAGCTGTGATCGCGTGTAACGGAGCTCGGCCTAGTGTAAGCAAACCTGCTTCTTTGCTACCCCTGGTGGTTTCTTGGCAACTGATTGTCATGGGGTTGTGGTATCACTGGCGGAGTTGGAGTAATTGGTGAAAAAGCCCAGAGGGCAGGCTTTGAATGTGTTGCAAAGAAGGCGTCGCCTCGATTGTGGATGTCATGCTCTTGGTTTTTGTTTGAATTTAGAAAAGCGCGCTAACTACTAACCTGAGTTAAATCCAGTTTCTTAATGAGATTTTCTGAGAAAAAAGCTCCAGGAAGTCGATTGTTATTAGCCCTCCAAGATTCTTAGCATGCACCAGTTCCTTTATCTCCTTTTCTTTCTGTCTCTAACCACTCTCTAACCCGAAATCCCTCTTTCTTCTTTCTGTCTAAGTTTCACGCCTGCCATTTTCGGCTGGCTTAAATGACAGGCCGTCTCTCAAACAGAAAAATGTCCCCCCCTGCTCTGGTGCGGACATCGGCCTCTAATTGGAGCGCACCATGACAACGCAAAATAATGACTCTGGTGCTCGCAACCTTGGTACGCCGTCACTGCATCTAGTGTGTGGCAGCGGTGGGTCGCGGGCTATCCTTGCCGGTACCGGCGCTATCTTGGCTCTCAACGTTGCAGGGCACAAGAAGTTCCACTCGGTCGGCGGGATCAGTGGCGGTTCCATTCCCACCGCCCTTCTCGCCCTCGGAATGGACTCGAAAGAGCTGACCCGTTTGGCTCTGGATCTCGATTTCGCTGAGAAGCTGACCCGCCATTCAGGCATTCTCAAAATCATCTTCGCTTATTTCATGCAGCGCCGGTACGAGAAGACTCGTCCGGTGAAGGGCGTGATGAGTTCGGAAAAACTCGGCACATTCCTCGAAAGCCTTGCTGACAAAGCAGGCGACAACGTCACCGCCACCGGTTGGCCGAAGGGCTACTGGACGATGGCTGTCGCCGGTCGTTCGCGCTATGTTTTCACCGACCACGGCATCTTTGAGCACAAGGAAGATGGCAACATCCTCCAGCTCTCGGACAAGCCCGGCCCGCTCGGCATCGCTGTGCGCGGTTCGTGCGCTGTGCCTGGCGTCATCGACGCTGTGCCGTTCGAGGATGTGCTTCTGCATGACGGCGCACTTGGTCCGGAAGGGCGTTGCCCTGTCGGTCTCGTGCAGACGTTCTTCGGTGCTTCCCGCGACAAGGTCGTGGCGATGGACGTCGGCGATGACTCGTCGAAGTGGTCGCGCCGCATCTACAAGCTGTGGAAGACCATCTGCGGTGACGAGTGCATCCCGCCCGATCAGGAAAATCTGACCGCTGACGGTGGCCTGATCATCGTGACGCCCACCGCCATGAATTTCCGCTCGCTTCAGTTCACGCTCACGCGCGACCAGAAGTGGCAGGCGGTCATGGCTGGTTTCATGGGCTCGCTGCCGGCATTGACTGCCAGCGGCGTTCTCGCCGGCGAAAACCTGGCGCGGGCGAACGAGATCGCCGAGCGCTTCAAGGAAATCGAGTTCGTGTGCACTGATGCTGAGGAGGGTGTGCTTGCGGGCATGACCGACGAGCTGATGAGCAAGCACGGGCTGTACTAAAACGCTCAACCAAGGCGATCTCGTTACTGCTAAAGTTAATCAGTCAAGCGAATCTTCGCTTGGCAAACCATGCGGGAGGGCACTCGACGACTCGTTGTCACGAGTGCCCCCTTGCAGAGTCGACTAGGAGAAAAACTATGAAAGCCAAGAAAAATGCCTGGCTCATCTCTGGTGTCAGGACTCCCATTGGCTCATTCGGTAAGTCCCTTCGGTCGGTGACGGTCGATACGCTCGCCGCGCATGTGATGAAAGGCGCTCTGCGCCGTGGCAAGGTGAACGCGTCTCAGTTGGACGCCGTCATCCTCGGTCACGGCTACCAGTCGTCTTACACGCCCAACACGGGTCGTGTCTCTGCGCAGCTCGCCAGTATCCCCGACTCCGTCCCTGCCATGACTGTTCAGCGTCAGTGCGGCTCCGGTATGGAAGCTGCGAACCTGGCTGCTGAGAAAATCTGGCTCGGAAAGGCCGATCTCGTTCTTGCCGGTGGCGCCGAGTCCATGTCCACCATCCCTTACCAGTTGCCCGGCTCGCTGCGCTGGACCGGACCGATCGTGAAGTGGTTCGGCAAGTGGATCAAGCCTCAGGGTCCCCGTCCCGTCATCGCGCTGGCCGACAACGGACTGGCGCCGTTCAAGATGATCTGGGACATGAAGACCGTCTACATGTCCGGCACGGCTCAGCGCCTGGCCAGCACGTACCAGATCGCGCGCCACGACGCCGACGTCTATGCGCTGCGCTCTCAGGAGCTGGCGCACAACGCCATCACGACCGGCCGCTTCGATGAGGAGATCGAGCCGATCGATACCGGTCGCGGCTATTTCAGCCGTGACGAACACGCGCGCGGTGTCAAATCCGAGCGCAATCCGGGTGGCACCACCCTGGAGAAACTGAAGAGCCTGGGCGGCGTTCTGAAGACCCAGGACATTACAGCCGGCAATAGCTCCGGTATCAATGACGGTGCTTGCGCACTGGTTATCGCGTCCGACGAGAAGGTTGCCGAGCTTGGCGTTGAGCCGCTCGCGCTGCTCGTCGACCACGCAGTTGCCGGTGTCGACCACGAGCAGATGGGTATTGGCCCGGTGGAAGCGATAAAGTCGCTTCTCGCCGCGAACAACCTGACCATCGCCGACATCGACCTGATCGAGATCAACGAAGCCTTCGCCGCCCAGTATCTGGCCTGCGAAAAGCTGCTTGGTCTGGACCGCACCAAGGTCAACGTGAACGGCGGTGCCATCGCCCTCGGTCACCCGATTGCGATGTCGGGCGCGCGCCTGATCCTCACCCTGGCTCACGAGCTCAAGCGCACCGGTAAGAAGCGCGGCGTAGCCGCTCTCTGCATCGGCGGCGGCATGGGCATCGCGACCTTGATCGAGAATCCGGCTGCGTAAGCATCTTTAGATTCCAAATCGTCCCCACAACTTCCAAGTTCCAAAAGAAAAACGAGGAACCTATGACAAAGCCTGCTGTGACCATGAAGATGCTCGACAGCGGCGTTGCGTTGGTGACCCTGGACCTGCCGGATAGCAAGTACAACTTGCTGTCCGAGCGGGTGCTCAGGGACCTGATCGTATGTCTCGATCAGGCTGCCAGCGACAAAGCCGTCAAGGGCATGGTTATCCACTCCGGTAAGCCCGACAATTTCGTGTTCGGCGCTAACATCGAGGAAATTCAGGCGGTTCAAAATCAGACCGCCAAAGCCGCCTATGACGCGAGCAACGTCGGCAAGGAGATCTTCGCGAAAATCGAGAAGATGCCTTTCCGCGTCGTCGTCGCCATCAACGGCGTCTGCCTCGGCGGTGGTACGGAGATGTCTCTTTCGTGCCACTACCGCATCGCATCAAACCACCCCAAGACTGCAATCGGCCTGCCTGAAGTGAAGCTCGGCTTCATTCCGGGTTGGGGCGGCACCGTCCGCCTGACTCGCCTGATCGGTCTTGCTTCGGCTGTCCTTCCGCCTCTGCCGTTCCTGCCTCGCGGCATCGGTTGGGGTGGTCTCCTGACCGGCGCCACTGCCGATCCCGCCAAAGCCTGGCGGCTCGGTCTGGTGGACGAGACGGTCGAGGAAGCCGCGCTTCTGGAGCGCGCTGAGCAGATCGCCCTCACCGGCAAGGTGAAGCGGTTCGTGAAGCCCTTCAAGGTGCGCGCCGTCGAGAACTTCCTGACCAACACCTCTGTCGGTCGCAACCTTGTGTTCAAGGCTGCGCTCTCGGGTGTGATGAAGGAAACTCGCGGCAAGTACCCGGCTCCGGTCGAGGCGCTCAAGGTCGCCGTCAAAGCCGTCGGCGGAAAAGCCGACCGCGCCGGCGCTTACGAAGCCGAGTCCCGCGCCTTCGGGCGCCTGGCTGTCAGCGCCGTGTCCAAGAACCTGGTGAACATCTTCTTCGCCCAGACCGAGTCGAAGAAGGCTCGCAACAACGCGGCTCCCGCGTTGAAAGTGAAGAAGGTAGGCGTCGTAGGCGCCGGTGTCATGGGTGCGGGCATCGCTCAGGCTGCGGCATACGCCGGCTACGAAGTCGTGCTCAAGGACATCAAGCAGGAAGCACTGGATGCCGGTATGGCGACGGTGAAGGGCCTGTTCGATGGACTGGTCGCGAAAAAGAAGCTTTCGGCTACCGAGGGCGCTTCCAAGTACGCGGCCGTGCGCGGCACGCTCGACTACGCCGATCTCTCCGACTGCGACATGGTCATCGAGGCGGTCGTCGAGGTGATGAAGGTGAAGAAGATTGTCCTCTCCGAGCTGGAGAAGGTGATCAAGAAGCCCTTCATCTACGCGACCAACACGTCGTCACTGTCCATCACCGAGATGGCTCAGGGTGCTCGCAACCCGGAGCTGGTCGTCGGTGTGCACTTCTTCAATCCTGTGCACAAGATGCCGCTCGTCGAGATCATCTTCGGCGGCACCACTTCCGACGGCGCCGCGGCGTCTGCTCAGGAGTTCGCTCTGCGTCTGGGCAAGACCACTGTCTTCTGCCTCGACCGCCCAGGCTTCATCGTCAATGCGATCCTGACGCCGTACCTGCTGGAAGCCGTTCGGCTCCTGGAGCAGGGCGTTGCCGCAGAAGAGATCGAGAAGACGATGCAGTCCTTCGGCATGCCGATGGGTCCGCTGACGCTTCTCGACGAAGTCGGGCTGGATGTTGCCGGTCACGTCGCTCGCGTGCTGCACGCTGCCTTTGGTGAGAGGCTCAATCCTCCGACCCTCCTCAAGAAGGTCGACGAGGCGAAGCTCGTGGGCAAGAAGGGCGGCGAGGGCATCTACGCCTACGCAGAGGGCAAGCGCACCACGATCAACCCGAAGGTGGCTGCCTGGATCACTGCTCAGCCGATCCGCAAACAGAAGGGTGAAATCCAGGATCGCCTGGTGCTCGCCATGGTCAACGAGGCGGCGCGTGTTCTGGAATCGGGCATCGTGTCCGATCCGCGCACGCTCGATCTCGCCATGATCTTCGGTACCGGCTTCCCGCCCTTCCAGGGTGGTCCGCTGCGCTATGCTGACAGCGTCGGCATCAAGGTGATCCACCAGAAGCTCGAGATGCTGGCTAAGGTCGCGGGTGAAAACTACGCGCCTTGCCAGCTGATTAAGGACATGGCCCTGCGCGGTCAGTCGTTCTATCAGGACTGATGCAGCTCCGGCCAATCCCATCAAGCCTTTGGGTTGGCTGGACTGTCTAGAGACAGTGCCGCATTAATCCGCAGGAAACGGGGGAGAGTATCGCAAGGTACTCTCCTCCGCTTTTCTGTTTAAGAATTTTGTGTACTATAGCAGAGCGTTGGTAATTCCTTCCCGGTCACGCCCTGCCTCTCACTGGGCTCACCCGCAGGCCAGTTAGTGGTGGACGTCGTTTTGACGGCGAAGGCAAGGTTTGCAAAGCAAATACTGCCCCTGCATCTGTCCTGTCCACAAAATTGTCGTCAAAGCAATCAAGCGCTGACACTTGGAAGTGCTGGTACCGTGGATGGTACTATCGCCGGAGTTATACCTTCAGAGCAAAGTAAGTATCGCGGTAGTGATTGAGCATCTGCTGCGCTTTGTCTTGTCCTTTATTCAAAGTCAGGTTCAATGGCAGTGCGGTGTTGTCTGAAATAGAGAAAACCGGCAAGATATTTTTCTCGACCAGAGCTTCCCCGTACTTTTTGAAGTCGGGCTCTGACTTTTCGTAATTTGGACCGAAGGCAATATCGGTTACTTGAGTATGAAAGTCTCTGTACTGTTTCCTGGCACCTGAAGTGCTTTCACAATTTGCTGTTTGCTGAGTGTCGGTAAGTTTCAGCGCTGTTGCCTGGTCGTCGCTTGAGCCTTCAAGATCGGTAAGGCCAGCTTGCAGACTTGCTGCCGCATTGTCCTTGCCGATTGCCGCATTGTCCTTGCCGATTGCCGCGTCGTCTGTTACCGGCGTCGTAGTCGACGCTTCTTGTGGGAGGGCCGCCAGTGGTGGAGGTGGGGCGAGTGAGGCTGGATGACCGGTCATGGTATTTGGTTTTAGTAACAGTGTGGCAGCAGACCAGGCAAACAACCTGGTCTTAAAATAGGGGGCTGCCGAAATCGAAGGGGCTGACATTTACATATAACAGCAGCAGACGTGAACTTGACGTGAATAACCGCAGGAAGGGACGCTGTCGGCAAGGCTGGTCTTGAAAATGGACATACCTGCTTTGTCTGCTTTGTATCTCTCCTGGCTCATCTAGCGCAATCACTTGGCATCGTGAAAAATCTAAATTTGTCGCACCTCTTGAAATCGAGACGCCATGCTGATTCGTGTTTGGGACGTTCTGGGCTTCAATTTGTAAATGGTTGATAAGAGAGGCGTGGCAACTTAGCTGTGTCGATTGCTAGGTTGAACCACCTCGTAATTCCATCAATTTTTACCTGAAAGCACTCGACACCTTTCCACTGGCAGTTCAACTCGACACACATCG
>JADZFV010000581.1 GCA_020854255.1 Candidatus Melainabacteria bacterium
AGAAGGTCTTCATTGAAATCGATCAATTGATTTCAACAGAGCCTCAAATGGACCGCGTCGAGTGGAGCTAGAAACAGCCAAAAGACTAGGCAGGTCGGGCCTTTATTGCAGCGGCCAACAAAGTTCGCAAATTGAGAAATAAGTATAAGCACATATTGAAATTTCCGAATTCGAGCAGTTTTGAAGACTCGAAAGAAGCATTGGCTCTTGCCATAGAAGGTTTGGATTCAGTGTTCGAATTGCATCTTTCGGATGCAGCCTGGCTCGTCTGAGTGACTGAACTTAAATTGGTCCTTGGTTGCTTCATCTCTATTGTTGAGCGATGACAAAATAGTGGCGGCAGGCAATCTGATGACGAACTTACTGCCAGTACCCAAATTGCTTATGACCGGTCTTTCGCTTTGCCATTTATCAACAGACTCCCAGGCAGTGGCTGACGTAATTTTTGCTAACACCAATATTGCTCTAACTTTGCTGGCTATTTAACGTGGTGATGTCGACGGTGAGCCAGACGGTCCAGTTCCATTATCGCAAGCAAGTATTCGTCTGTTTCGCTGTTGCCCTTATCTTTTACTGCCTTGAGTCTTTTCTCTGCTTCTTCTGTCTTTCCCTGACGGGCTAATTTCGACCCGATGAAAAAGTTCGCGAGAGTCTTCTTATCGCTGTCGTCAGCCAATTTGTCAATGATTGCGGACAGCTCGTCTCCAGAAAGAAATCTTACAATTTCAGCTCTCAGGCTATGATCCGCCGCTGCGGGTCTGAATTTTACAAGAACAACACGAGCGCGATCGTTTTGGCCGAGCGACTCGAGGGCAAGCACACATAGCGCGACACTGTTCATTTCTGTCGCGCTTCTGGATTTTGTCATTTGCAATAACTTTTCGAAATTTTCCGAGGCTTGCATCCAATGACCAAGTCCCCATTCCAATAAGCCAAGCTCATAAGAGTACTGAGCGCTGTCCTTCAATTTTCGCATGAGGTACTTATCTCGCGTCTTCGCCAGCAAGTTGCTAACGTCAACTGCAGAAAGGACAGCATTCTTTTCGACCGATGCAGAAATCGAGCGGTTAATCTGATCGGCAAAGAGCAAATCGGCAATCGCCTGCTCCGGCTGATCGTCTTTCATGCACAAGGCGGCTCGAAGCTTCAGAGCAGTGGCATTAGTTGGATCCTGAGCAAGGATGAAGGCTACGTCTTGAGCTACTATGTCCTCCTTCTTTAGAAGTAAGGCCAACCTCGCTCGCATATTACGAAGACTCAGACTCATCGGTGCCATGGACACCGCATGGCTGATAGCACTGTATGCACCATACATGTCTCCCAGTTCAAAATCCAGGGCAGCCAGCTTTTCGTAGTTTGCCGGGCGCGTCGGGTTGATACTGATTGCTTTCATAAGATCGCTCTGCGCGCGCTGGCGATCTCCTAATTGCAAATAGGCCATCGCACGAGTGGCTAACACCCAGTCCTTTGCCGGATCCATGCTAATGGATCTGTTCAGATCATCCAGAGCCGACTTCGGATTATTGAGATTGAGCCTCGTTTCCCCTCGATGATAATACAGCTGCGCAGTGCGATATCCGCAACGCCAAGCCGTGTTGTAGCAAAGCAGAGCCTGACGGTATTCAGCAGCAGCTTGAAAGGAGGTCCTGTAGCAACGGTCCGACGCATAGGCTCTGCGGTGGTAGGCGAGACCTTTGATGAACCAGGCATTGCTGTCCTGGGGTGCTCTCTTGAGAATTTTCTCCACAAGCTTTAGCCCTTCCGTGCAGCGCTGGAACTTGAAGCTATTCAGATACTCCCTTTCGATCCTGTCGAGATCCGGACGAGATACGGGCTGAGTGATTATGCACAGGGGCAACCTTTGCGCTAATGCGGTCCTATTTGCCGGCAGAGCAATAGCCGCAGCAGCGATCAATAACGATACTGAAGACGAGGAGATCATTATGACTAAGTGTTCATATGCCCTGTGCATTAATGATTTTCTTCCATTGACTGAGCTGAGCTTCTAGCAATTAGAGTTTTTGCTTTTGTCTATGTTATTTCAATAATTTCATACTGCCACAAGAACGTTACATTGGATCCAAATTTTTCAAATAGGCTCCAAATTCATCTTTCTTGGACATTTAAGCTCCATTTTATTCAGGGCGTACTGGTATTACTTACAACCCAAAGGTCCTGAGTTCTTGCCGTGGCGCCACTGCCTGTGGTGCCCATGCGGATTATGGGCGGGACAGACTGGACTCTTGCATCATTCCAAAACTCCAGGGAAAGTGACTGATTACTGCGACGCTTGCCTGCAAAATATGCAGGTGCTAGGATTGCCCTTTGCCTCGGGCTGGCAAACGAGTGATCAGATTCAACGCTCAAGGAGGAATCCGCCTTGCCCGGAAGTGCTCCCGCACCAGAAAGACAGGATAGGGGCGATCTGGCTGTGGTTACAGGTGCCTTTGGTTACTCGGGGCGTTACATAACCAGAGAGCTTCTTGCACGCGGCAAGAAGGTAAAGACTCTGGTAAGCCACAAGCATCTTTTGCCTCCGGAAGCAGGCGAGATTGTTATAGACCTCCTCGACTTTGACGACGCGCGTTCGCTAGCCGAAAAGCTTGACGGTGCGCAAGTTTTCTACAACACCTACTGGGTTCGCTTCAACCGGGGGCCAACGAGTTTCGAAAAGGCCGTCAGGAACACTGGCATTCTTCTTGAGGCTCTTCGCATGGCCGGGGTAACGCGATTGGTGCACCTCAGCGTCACCAACCCCGAAAGCGGCTCGATGCTGCCTTATTTTGCCGGCAAAGCAACCATCGAGCGCATGATCAAGGAATCCGGATTGTCCTACGCCATCGTGCGCCCGGCGCTGATATTCGGACCGGAAGACATCCTAGTCAACAACATTGCCTGGCTCCTGAGGCGCTTCCCTCTTTTTGCCATTCCCGGGCGCGGCGACTACAAGGTGCAACCCGTATTTGCAGCAGACATGGCCAGACAGTGCGTCGATTTAGCTGATATCCCACAAAACCTCATTGTCGATTGCCTCGGCGAAGACGTGTTTACCTTCGAGGAAATACTGCGCCTTATCGCCAAAAGCGTGGGCAGTCACGCCGGGTTCATACATGTGCCCCCTTTCCTGTCCATCGCGCTGTGCCGCCTCCTCAACTGTTTCCTCGATGATGTGCTCCTCACAAAAGACGAACTCAGCGGGCTTATGAATAATCTGCTAGTCTCAACAGGCACCCCTTGCGGTACCACGAGATTCTCAAACTGGATTACCGAAAATGCCGCGAATATTGGCAAAGAGTATCACTCCGAATTAGCCCGCCACTTTCCCGGCTGAAAACTTCAATTCCTCCGCAAACCACGAAACAACTCTGGCAACAAAGCTCACATATTGACTTCCTTGCGCGTGTGTTCTTTCTTTAGCATTCTGAGCCGGAACAGAGATAATGTATGTGTTCTTCAGAGTGGAGTTTCAAGAATTGTACTCATTGAGCTCTGACTGTAGGTTTATTTGCACGCGCTCTGTTCGTTAAGGTATTAAGTCTCCATTCAGCCAGTCGCTGGTGCAGGCAAAGGCGGCGGTTGCTTGGCAAATCAGGTCGAAATAGCTTAAGCGCTTCGAGGGAGCGAAAATTGAAGGCGGCCCTTAGGGCTCGTCAGCCAATAAATACACACATTCTAAGCAGCTGACTGATCTGCCCCGTTTGAAGGGTGACTTCAAAATATGCTGGACTTGTTTCCTGACGAGCCCTTAGCTCAGGATAAGCCCTGGCTCTTGCTATGATGAGGGCTTGCAGCCCCCGCCAGCTCGGGAGCCTTCTGAGGGGAATAGAGAGTTGAAGATTGCGCGTATGGGCATGGTTCTTGTCGCGGTGCCCCTTGTCTTTGAGCTTGTGTTCGTAGGCGGGCTGGCAATCTATCTGGGGCAGGCGGAGTCTGATCTTCGCCGGCATGAATGCTGTCAGGCAATCATGGGTCATGCCAACGCTCTGTCGGCTGCGATTTACGATGCAGGCGCGGCTGTTGTGGGATTCCGGAGCACCCAGAATCCTGTCTTAAGGGAGCGTTATATCACGCAGCTTCAGAGCATGCCGGAGCTGTTGTCCGGGCTCGATAGTGCTATTGTCGACAGCAACCCCACACCGGCGCAACAGAAATCTCTCAAGAAAATCGCACAGCTTGTCAGCGCCAGCATCCAGATTATGAAAGAAGCGGAATCAGGCGACCCGGCTGTGTCGGCTGAAAGAGTGCTGATTCGTAACAAACGCACCTTCGACATGATTTTGTCGTTATCCAAGGAGCTTAACAGCGAACTGCAAGTACTGACAAAAAACAATCGGCAATATGCCGATCTCCAGGAAAGCAAAAAACTTCGCCGCCGCTATCGGCAACTGCTCTCCTTTCTGCTGTCCGCTGGAATCATATTCAGTATTCTTCTGGCCGCGGCGCTGGCAGTGCTTTTTGTAAAAGGGATCAACGACAAGCTCAAGGTGGTCGCTGACAACAGTCTCCGTTTGAGCAAAGGCGAGCCGCTTAACTCGGTTCTCAAGGGTGCCGACGAGATTTCCAAACTGGACCAGGTCTTTCATGACATGGCAGATGCTCTTGCGGAGGCCTCACTTCGCGAAAGGGCGATTGTGGACAATGCTGCCGATGTAATTTGCTCGATAGACACCTTTGGAAAATTTACGGCCATGAATCCAGCTGCTTATGCGCTCTGGAGCTATGACCCGAAAGAGCTGATTGGATCCGACTATAGCAAGCTCTTGCTGCCGGAAGATTACCAGCTTGTCGATGAGGCTATTTCCCAGGCGGTAAAGCAAAAGCAAGCGACTTTCGAGAGCCGCATTGTCAAAAAAGACAGGGAAGTAGCTTACATGCTCTGGTCAGTCCGGTGGGTCAAGCGCCGAGATGCATTGTTCTGTGTTTTGCACGACATCACGGACAGAAAAAAGCTCGAGCAACTCAAGCAGCAATTTATCGCTATTGTGTCCCACGATCTGCGAACGCCTTTGACTGGAATCACGATGTGGCTAAGTGGCCTGACTGCGGGAGTTCGAGGTCAGCTCCCGGCGGCGTTGCTTGGCGACATTGAGAAGATGAAGCTCAACACCACGCGGCTGGTGCACATGATTAATGACTTGCTCGATATTGAGAAGCTCGATGCCGGCCGCATGGATTTTATGTTCACGGACGTGCTGCTTCAGGATCTGCTGCACCAAGCTGTCGAGGTCGTTTCGCCGCTCGCCAATGACAGGAAGCTTCAGTTTGTGTTTTGCGGGCAGGAAATGCACGTTGTGGTTGATGCGGACAGGATGATGCAGGTGCTTGTCAATTTGCTTTCCAACGCCGTCAAGTTTTCGCCGGATTGCGGAACGATTACGCTATCTATCGTTGATGGAGTACAAGATGCTCGAGTGGAAATAACAGATCAAGGTCCCGGAGTGCCGCCGGAATTCCAGCAGTCTATCTTCGAGCGTTTTACACAGATCCAGCCCAGTCAAAGGGGGGGTGGCACCGGTCTGGGCTTGCCCATAGCGCGGTTGATCGTATGCCAGCACGGTGGCAGCATCGGTGTGACAAGCCTGGTTGGCTCAGGGAGTACTTTCTGGTTTGAGATTCCCAAAACACAGGGGCTGCTAATGTCCTGATATGGTAAGTTCAGAGTCAAGACCAGGCATCAACCAAGCAACAGAGCGCCTCGCCTAAAGTCAGTCAGTTTTGACCTGATATCCCAAGCCAAAAACTGTACAAATAATGGGGTGGCGGCTGCCGGGGTCTACTTTCTTTCGAAGTGTGCTGATGTATGTGCGAACAGTTTCTGTGGTGGCCGCTGAATCGGACGGCCAGACGTGCCGGAGGAGGGCCTCGGAATTAAATACCTGCCCCTTGTGTCTCATGAGAAATTCCAGAAGAGCAAATTCGAGCGGCTCGAGCTTGATCTCTCTGCCTGCCCTCGTAAGCCTATGTGCGGTGGGATCAAGGAGCACATCGGCAGCTCTCAGCACATCGCCGGCATATCCAGCCGGTCTGCGGAGCAGCGCTCTAATACGGCAGAATAGCTCTCGCAGGTCAAACGGTTTTGTCAGATAGTCGTCAGCTCCAACGCTGAAGCCCTGGACTTTTTCAGGTACGTCCCGGCGCCCCGTCAGCATCAAGACTGGAGTCAATCCCCCGAATGAGCGGAATTCCCTGCACACTTCTAATCCGCTCATCGAAGGTAACCCGACATCAAGGATTATCAAGTCATAGTCGTGAAATCGTAGTTTTTCCAGAGCAGATACACCGTCCTGAGCGATCTCGACTGTGTAGTGTTCCAGTGTCAGCCACTCCGCCAGAGTCGATGAGATTATAAGATCATCTTCTACAATAAGTACTTTCGGCATCTAATCATACTGCTCACTTTGTTTGCTTGCGCTTCTGGCTGAAGATGAGCCCACGTTACTGGTCTAAAACATATTGAGTCTAGCATTATAGCTTGTCGCTGCCAGCGTTGAAGGCGGGGACGCCCTTTGGCAGGAAGCTGGCGCTCTACCCTGGAGAATGCTCTCAGCCAAACCCCCTTCAGTCCTGGCGGTCGGGACCCAAAAAAGGAGGGGCTTGGCCGGAGCTTCACTCCTCTGGTGCAAATCGACCGCCGGGGTTGCCTTACGGAGCCGCTAGCCCGCTTGGGAGCCCCGGGCGCAGGCGCTCATCAGCCTTGTAAGCAGTGTCAAGGCGTAAAGAGCAGTTTGCGGTGTCTGTGTGGTGCTCACATTTGGGGCAACTTGCATCACCGTCTCGCCTGGCGCCACCATATCAAATTGGATAGCGAATGATATGTACTCATTTTTGTCGGGCAGTTGCTTGGCACATAAGATACGCCTGCCGCCGGGAAAGGTGACGGACTGATAACCGTCTTCCTTTAGAAGTCCCATACAGTGGCTGCGGCAGGCTTCTACTGGCACGGGGAACTGGTGAGCTGATGGCAGGGCCAACATTGCTAGGTTTCCTGTTCAGGCGCGCTGCTGCTCCGGGATACGGTCACGCTTCGGTTAAGGGTGCGTCCATCAGGGCGGGTAATGCTCAGGTCAGTGTGCCGAGAATAGCCGTCCTGGTTCACAGAAACATTCGAGCTGCGATCGAGTGTGCCGCCGTTAGGTCCTGTGAAACTGCTCTGACTTTCAAAAGCCAGGTGATGGGCGCTGAAATCTATGAATGCCTGACCAGACAATTGGTGTTCCATCCCCCCTGTCTGCCTTTCTTTCGCCATTGAGGACCAGGCGCAATAGGCAATTCCCTCTCCGGTTATAGACGTTTCTTTCTGTACATCCAGGCGTCCAAAGTTCTCAAATGTCATCTTAGGGTCCTCCCGGGTTGCGTAGTCATGCATGCAGCAGCAAAACATCTGGTAAAGCCGGGTCCGATGGCGTCTTTGCGCGGAGAATCAACTCTTTCAGAGGTTTTGTAGTAATGATTGCGTATGCAGGGTGTGTCCTCAATTTACAGACAAGTTGTTGGGAATTGGTTAGGGTGCGCCAGATCGTGAGTGCGACTTAAAGGCGCTTCTCTGAGTTCACAGCTGCGGCAATTGGCGAATCTTCAGCCCGAAAGATGGATACGCGATGAGAGTTGCGGCAAGCCCGCACCAAAACGGGCAACAATCGCCTGAATTATGCTCAAGCACGTGTGGATTTTAATGCGTCACTGGTTTGCCAATACGAATGAGCTCGGACAAGGCGAGGAAGTACTGGTCTAATCTTTTGTCACCGTTGTCGCGCACCCACGAAAAGTGCCTTTGCGCTAAAGTCGGTCTGCCGTCCAGCCTCTCCTTGAGACCGACGTAGTATTTGATAAGCGTTTCGGTGGACCGGTCTTTGGCGTGAGCAAGGATGGCTTTATCATCAGTCTTGCCGGCCAGGAATGTGATAATCGGATAAGGCCACTCTTTATTCGGGCAATGTTTCTCTGCTTGCTGCAATAGATTCTGGGCGTTAGCGTGTTGTCCGCAAAGAGAATATGCAACGTAGCAATTCAGCACGGCAAACAGCGCCGACTTGTTCTTCCATTTTACAAGTTCGATGAATCGGAGGAAATCAGATGCTGCCTGAGCTGGCCGCCCAGAACAGAGGAGAGCCATGCCCCTGCTATAGTAAGAGTTGGCGTCTAAAGGGCAAAGTGCTAGCAAACGATTGAACTCCTGGACGCTTTTGCTGAACTCGCATTTGAGGTCAGACAACAAGTCTTTATCGGACATCTGGTCGGAATCCCTGGATAAAGCCAGCGCCTCGCGATGAGCTGCTTCGGTCGAGTGCACCGGAGGCGCATAATTAGTCTGTTTGGACGTTGCCATACGCGCCGGATTCTTGTGCCCAAACTGTTGTCCAGGTCCCTGTTCGCTGGGTCCCCGACGTATCGGTGGCGCCGCCAGCAAGGACGGTGGAGGAACGTTTACTGGTTGTGCCATGCCGGGCGAAAGAGAAAGCCCTGGCGCTAAGGGGATGCCCGCAGGACCCTTGCCTGCCTCCTGCAGACTTTCGGTGAGGCTGGCAATGGCGGAAATCGGGGACGATGACAGCACCTGTGCTGTCGGTGCAGTTGCTGAATGGTCGTCTCTGTAAGGCTGCAGAAATCTCCACTCAGGCTGTAGCTGAACAGCGCGATCCCGGTCCGCAAACGCTTTGTCGAATTCGCCGAGACGCTCGTGAACCATACCACGGTAGACAAAGGCGGTACATGCAGATGGATTGGCAGCGATTATGGCGTTCAGCCGTTCTAGAGCAATATCATAGTCTCCCATGCGGTAGGCATTTGCCGCCGTGTACAGTCTGAGATTGGGACTCCACGGTGCAAGTGCGCATGCCGCGGCAAACTCCTGCTCCGCTTTGGCGAGGTCTCCCAGATGATGATGAGAAATTCCTTGGCCATAAAGAATAGAAAATGCCGTACGTGCTATGGCTGTTGTTATTCTTCCCTTCTGTCCCCGAATTCGCCCCACAAGCTCTTTCATGTCTGACGCCTGCCAGCGCTGCAAGAACAATTGCTCAGCTCGATCAAGGTCTTCCAGGGCTGCCCGAAAGTTTGATACTCGCGTGTAAGCACGGCCCCTTTGAAAATAAGCCACGATGTCTCGATCATTGAGGGATATAGCCTGGCTCAGACTCCTTATAGCCTCTTCAAAATTGCCCGCGTCTATGTTTTGAAGCCCGCGCTGCCTGTAAGTTAGAGCGGAAGGTGATTCTTGCAGGGCACCTTGGTCGGACTGCAGATCCAGATCGCTTACCTGTCCCAGCGCGATCGAGTCAACAGAAAGAAGGGCCAAGACAAACCAGAACATTTTCAGCCGCATCCAGTCCTCACTTTATCGTGATTGAATAATTTGATTGCACTAATTAAATTATAACTGGATCAGGCTAGTGCGGTTTTATTTTGCGGCGGGACAACAGCCGAAGCAACGATCAATAACGATACTGAAAACGAGAAGATCCTTCCGGCTGAGTGTTCACATGCCCTGTGCATTAATAATTTTCTTCCATTGCCTGAGCTAAGCTCCTAGCAATTAGAGTTTTTGCTTTTGTCTAATTTGAGCAGACTAAGTATTCATCTATTTTCGAATCCAATCTTGCGTCCACGCAGCTCTGATCAAGCAACCCGTGCCGCTTACGTCAATCAGTCTAATTCCAAACTCATCAAGATAGCAGGAGCAACACCGCAAGTTGTGTTACTTACCTTGGGCAAATTACTGCTGGACCTTCGCGAACCTCTCGGACAGAGAGCCGCAAACGAGATCGCATAACTGATATATCGTCAGCAGAGAAATCCGCCTCTATTCACAGTTCTGACACAAAGCTGGGTCTGCCACAAACAAAGGTTGGAGACAAACACGTCGCGTAATTGCACGTACAATCTACAATGACCGCGGACTGAAGCGCCGCTGCATTGTCTCTAGCCTGACAATGCACCACGCAAAATATGTCTACGAGCAAATATACGCCCGACGCGGACGCATAAATCACCAAAACACTCTCAGCAACCCAAAATTCTTCCCTACAAAAAGCAAAAGTCGCCAAAATCACGGCTCAAGAAGCTCGCGCCTCTCCGCTTCTCCACCCCTCTACTACTCTCGTGCATAATCCAGGGCTCCACTCGGACGGGAACAAAAAAGGTGCGGTTCACACCTCTTTTGTTGCCGGAATCGAGATTTTGCATCTGTTTGTCTTTCCGTCCATGCTGTCGATAGTAATCTTGCCGCCGTGCGCCCCGATTATTCTTGCCGCCAGAGGCAAACGCAAATCGGCAATGAAGTCGCCTGCCGGCAAATCGTTGTCCATCGAATTATCCTTGTACCGCTCGAAAAGAGTTTCTGCCACTGACTCCGGGATGACAGGCCCACTGTCGAGCAAAAATATCTCCAATCGGCTGTCATCATAATTCACTTGCACCATCAATGTGGCAGCGGAGCGATTTTGAAGAAACCTAGCCAGGTGGTGGACGGCGATCGCCAGCCGCTCCTGATCTACCTTGAAAAGCGCGGTAATTTCTCCAGAGGTTTCAATCTGCACCCCGGACCGAGCCGGAAGGCGCATTGTCAGCTCTGCAACAAAACATTCGAGATCGGTTGTCTCTTTGCAGAATTCCATCGCTCCTGCATCCAATTTCTCCAGATCGAGTATGTCGCTGATCAATTCGGTAAGAAACAGGCAATTCAAAGAAATTGCATCCGTGCATGCAAGCGAGTCCGGTGACAATTTGCCAAGCACGCCCATGCAAGCGACCTGAGCCAAAGAACTGATCGCAGTGAGCGGGGTGCGAAGGTCGTGGCTGACGATTGACAAAAATTCGCCGCGCAGTATTTCCAGCTCTTTCTTGTCTGTTACATCGTACACCACGCAGAATAGACCTTCTTCTCCCTGCCTCTTTGAGACGGACCACAGGCAATACACGCTGGCGCCATTCTTGCGCACCATTCGGCATTCGTGAAGAATATCGGCGTCTTGCCAGGCTTGATTGAACAAGGCACTTGCCGTTGATTGCCAGTCCTCCTTCGATACGAGATCTTGCAATTGTAATTTGCCCAGCTCACTTCTCGTGTAGCCCCACATCTGTTCGGCAGCCGGATTCACAGTAGTAAAACGAGCATCTTTCGAGATGGTGCAAAGTACGTCTTTGCAGTTGTCAAAAACCACACGTTCCTTTCTTCTCGCTTCAGCCAGCAAGTAAGCCACACGGTGAAATGATTTATCCAGATCGGCCAGCTCGTCATTACCGCCAATTGGTGGATTGAGCGTTTCTTCGCGGGCTACGCGTGAACAATTGTCCGCCATTATCGCCAGTCTTTTCGAAAACCTGGCACTAAATTGTAAAGCCAGTGCTATTGACAAAAGAATATTCGCAGTCAGTCCGGCAAACAATACCTGTGACTCTCTTTGCCTGATGAGCAGCTCAATCTCGGGACTTACAAATTCAACAGCTTCGGCTCGGTCAATGATGCCGGCCAGATTGCGAGTTTGAACGATCATCAATGGCAAACTCCTCCGGAAGCCCATGAATGCTTTGAATTGCGTCGAGTTATTGACGCCGCGTTCAATAACAGGCTGTCCGGCAAATGGCTGGATCGCTAATCTCCGGTCAAAGGCAATCCTCATTCTTTCCAGGCAATCCAGAGACTCTCTGTCATCCTTCAGCAGCGCTGCCAGCTCATTTAGCTTTCTTTTGTAATTATTCTCGTGATTTCGAAGCATGGATTGCGAGTTTTGAGAAAACCGAATTGATTTAGACATGATGTGGTTCTGGCTCATAAGCTCAAAAGCCTTTACGAAAATCTGGTGCTGGTGTATTTCCTGCGTGCGCTCCTTTGTAAGCTCGAACAACGATACAGTCAGACCGCCCATGAATATTGAACTCAATAAAAAGGGTATTCCGACGAGAATGCCGCCAGCAACTGATAGCGGAAGGCGAAAAGTGGAGACCTGTCCTGCCGGATCAGAGACTGGCTCTAAAACGGGTCTTGCAAACGCCGGCTGCACTTCAGAACTGTCCTTGTTGACGGTTGTCGCCTTAGTCGACGGCGGGCCATCTATGGGAAGCGTGAACCAAAATGAACTTCCAGCATCTGCCTGGCTATCAACTCCAATCATTCCCCCATGTGCTTCCACAATCTGCTTGCAGATGGGAAGGCCCAACCCTGTTCCAACCTGCCGCTTAGCGTCCGCCACCTCGACCTGTTTGAATTTCTCGAATATTTCAGACTGCTTCGACGGTGGTATCCCTCTGCCTTCGTCCAGCACCGTGAATACGACACTTTCATTTTCCTTCCTAGCCGACAGCACAATTCCCTTTCCCTCTGGCGAAAACTTGATAGCGTTGGACAGCAGGTTTACCAAAACCTGCGTAATGCGATCCTGGTCGGCAATCATTTCACAGTCCGTAATTCGGACATCCAGCGTCAATTTTTTGCTTTGTGCTAAAAACTCCACTTCTTGCGCCGCACGCCTCAGAAGATCGTCAATCCTGGTCGCTACACATCGCAGTTCAAGGCTGCCGAATTCCAGTTCGGCAATCTGCAAAAGGTCGTTGACCAGACGGAGAAGTCTTTCGAGATTTTTCTTCATGCCGTCGAATTTTTCGAAAGCTGTCTGAGACATGGAGGCGGAGTCAGAAAGGACAAGCGAGATAGAATCGGAAATTCTAGTGAGCGGCTGCTTTAAGTCCGAACCGATCAAAGTTAAGAATTTCCTCCGCATGGATTCCACTCTTTTATGCTCTGTTATGTCGTGGGCGATGCAAAAGAGTTTTTCTTCTGCCTCCGACCAAAATATCGACCATAAAGTCTTTCTCTTGCTGCCGGTTTTGGAAAGCACTGAGGCCTCGAATGTGACCTGAGTCTGAGCTTCTCTGGCTGACTGAATGAGCTTGCCAACAAAGTCTAATTCCGAAGCAGCAAAAACAGACTCGATGCCGCGCCCTACCAGCGCTTCAGGGGCATATTGCCAGTTCTTGCCGCAGGCTGGATTGATGCGAATAAACTTGAGGTCTTTATCGAGCACGCATATGACGTCGCTTGCATTTTCGAAGAGATTGCGTTCGTTTTCCGATGCTAAGTTAAGCTGGCGAAGCATCTCTTGAATTGATTCGTCAAACACCGCAATTTCGTCGTTGCCGCCGACACGAGCAAGTGATGACGCGCCCGAAGCAATTGATTCTGTGTTTTGCGCGATGACGCGAATTCTATTGAGAATCCCCCGGCGATAAAAAATGGCCAGCAATACGAACATTATCGGATTTAAGACCAGGGCTGACGTGAGAATTACGACTTGCCAGTGGATTGACCTGTCCAGCTGCATTTGTGCCCTTTCGCACATGGAGTTTATATCTGTTTGAATGGTAATCAGATGTTCGACCAAATTAAGGCCCGATTGCCAGAACCCTCTCTCTGTGTGCGCTGTACTGGCTTCCCTTCGGGGATATACACTGTCTCTCAGATCAGTCAGTCGAGAACCAAGATCGTGCCCTTCAAGATTTCTTGAATATGCGCGTAATTTCCCAATGAAATCGTCGAAAGATGTCAAATACTGCGAGAGAAATTCAGCTTGATCGCGGGGAATTAACTCAGGATGTTGCCAGCAGATTCGCTCCAGTTCTTTGGACTTTTTTTCGAATTTAGCCCCATCCTCACTGACCAGAGCCAAAAGCTTCTTATTGTCTGGTTGAGTAAGAATAATCATCCACAAACAGGCAAGCTCAGTGCCAAGATTCAAAGCCTGTGCCCCCAACGCCGCCATTGATCGGCCAGCCGCATCATTGATGCGATCCTGCTCGGCGCTTTGCCTCAACACTTGGAGCGAGCCGGAAACAGCCAGTCCCATGAGCAACGGAGCGCCAACAAGAATCAAGCCTCGCTGGAATATTTTCATCGCCAGTAATTGCGCCCCCTGACCAATCATATAAGCATTGATTGGTTGCAGGTCGTAACCGCAGGCGAAATTGACAAATTGAATCGAGAGGAGCCGCAGGATCTGTCCGGACCTGATAAAGGTCTGGAGTCTGGAAGGGATAAATTCAATCCTCCATGCCGGGGCATTCTCAAGCGCTGGCCAAAATTGAACAGTTGAAGTGGTGCCCGTGCTCCCGATCAGCTTTGTTATGAATTCGGGATAAAGTGACGCTTGGACCGGATGAGCAGCCCGCCTGCCGTTGACGCAAGGATACAGCAGAGCCTACCAGCCGAAGCGATTGAAGCGATGATAGCTCTGGTAGAAGTTGGGCGCGTAATTGTATGACTGCGGGTAGAAGAGCGCTTGAGGGAAATAACCGCCACCATAGCGATTGTGCCGGCCATTGTTAAACAAAAACCCCAAACCCAACTCGACGACAGTCGGAATGATCGCATCTTCAATGCGATATCCACCGTAGCGCGTCTGATAGGGTTGATAGTTTTGATACGGATATTCTCGATATTGCGGTGATACAGGGTAGGCGTCAAAAGCAGCGATTCGCTCTCGGTAGAGAGTCGGGCGGCCCCACTGGTCGCGCGCTCTAAAGTCAATCGAAATTGTTTCATTCAGCTCGCCGTTATAGCCAGTGGTGGCAGTGATGCTCAGATCGTCGCCCCAGCCTTTCTGTTCGCGCCGGTCGATTGCGGTTATGAGACAGCGAAAATCCCGCTCGTTCATGTAAGGCAACTCGGCACTGAGAGCCCGCGCTACCGGCGCACCCTGCCCGTCGTCCAACCTGGATGCCAGTTCCGCGGCGTGAGCTTCAAGCCTGTGTTCCATTTTTAATCCTCCGGGCAAGAACCAAACGTACTGGCATTATCAATGCATTTTTGGATCGAAAACAATGACTGTAAGATCTGGACTTAAGGATAAGTTTCCAGGGCGAACATGTCATGATGTCCTTTTCCGAGTGCCTGTGCTTTAATGCGGAGGTTCACCTGACGGAGATAGCTTGTGCTGCCGATTTCGGATATACCCGCATGCGTAAAAAACTTTACTGGGCAGTTCAAAGGAGCGTTCAACCATCCAGCCCAAGAGCGGCATTTTGGTGAGTATTAACAGGTTTGATGGAATCGGGCAACAGAAGAATAGCTGGTATCCATCGGCGGTTGATTTCGACTGCGGATTACGACAGGCTGCATAATTTCATGACCGAGAGTCCGTGGTCCTCAGAGGAGCTTAGAGGGCGAAGGTTGGAATGGATCAAGAATCAAGTTCCAAACACCAAAGAATCGCCAACAGTCATTGCAATTGACTCGACCTTTGCTCATCACGCCGGTAAGAAAATTCACGGAGTGTATTGGTTTTGGGATTATACAAAACGACAGTTTTGTTTGGCACAGAGAGTTGTGATTTCTAGCTTGGTGACGCCATCTAAGCTGGTTCCGCTTGGCTATCGAATCTACCACCGTGGGTTTCTAGCGGAACAAAAATTATTTCTGGAAGCAATGCAACCGGCTGAAGATGAGACACTGGAGGAGTTGGAAACTTTCAATGACTTGACGAAAACATACGAAGAAAATTGCAAGGAGCACAAAACTCAGTTAGAAATCGCAGCAGACATCGTAGACGAGTGCGAGAAACTTGGATTCCAAAAGGATGCATATTTTTTGGATGGTGCATTCTTGGACAAAACCTTGATGGGGCGCATAGAAGAATATGGACAAGCGTGGATAACGCGATTAGCAAGAAGCAGACTGGTACAGGTTGCCACTGGTGGTTTTGTGACAGTCGAAGAATTTGCCAAAACACTATCAAAGGAAGATTTTAAGAGAATTGTTATCACGACGAGACACAGAGAGGCCCGTGTTTACTGGTGTTTCTGCAAAAATATGATGCTCAAACACTGGAAAAAACTACGCATCGTAATCAGCTACGACAATAAAAACATGGAGGGAGAGCCATATTTCATAATATCCAATAAAACGAACTGGGTACAAGCACAAAAAATTCTTCAAATTTATACCATGCGTGATCCTATTGAGCATCTCATTCGAGATCAGAAACAGGAACTTGGATTCGAGGATAATCAGCAGCAAATGGAAACATCACTGCTCAAGCATTGGGAGCTGACCTTCGCAGCGCATGCATTCTTGGAGCTGTGTTTTGAATTTACTTATCCGGACGAAATGCCAGTCCCCATGCTGGAAACAATCGGACAGAAATGCCGATTTTTTTGAGGTGGAGTTAATGCAGAGCTTCATCTCCCGCATCAAGTCACTGGTCCTCAATAAACAGGATACCGAGGAGGTCTTACGCCCCTGGGCGTTTGCGCGGCTCAACCGATTGGCGCACTAACGCACTAACGCACTAACGCACTAAAATTAAACCGTTTACTACCCCTGCCACCGGTGTGTCCTCAATTCCCGGTGCGGCCGGGCATTCATGGTAGACACCAGAAATTTCGCTCGGTCAGGATCCTTAAGTCCAGTAATTATCACCTCTAATCTTGAACACCTCGTCATCGGACTTATCCATGGCGATTGCTTTGTTCACTACTGTGATAGCTTCTTCATACCGGCCCAGTTTCATGAGCAGTAAAGACCACGCTTTTAAGGCAGCGCCGCGCTTCAAGACCCTGTCTCTACCGCTGGCATATTCAGCAGCTTTTGCATAATCCTTCAGCGCCTCATCGTACCCGCCCATTAACTCCAGCAACTGCGCTCGAAGGAGCCGGAGATAAAATTCTTTTGGGGCGAATGAAATTGTATTGCGCGTGGCCGAGCAATTTCTGGCGCATCTATTTTGTTGTGACAGACTTTGACTTTGGAGTTCCAAAGTCAAAGTTTGGCGAATTATTCGACCAAGCGTGAAATCTTACACGCCCGCGAGCTCCGAAATTGCAAAACGACCAAGTCACACTTGATTGATGCAACAAAGC
>JADZFV010000582.1 GCA_020854255.1 Candidatus Melainabacteria bacterium
TTACTTCGACAAGCACTCGCTTAGAGAGCTTGAAAAGTTGACGCCCAAACAAGCCGAAGATGCCGGTCGCATTTCCTACCCGGTTGTACTGGACAAGGGTTCCAGCCACTTTAAACCAATTACCTGGGAAGCGGCTCTCAAGCATATCGAAGACGCTCTCAAGTCAACGACTCCCGACCGCGCCGCTTTTTATTCGTCGGGGCGATCGTCCAATGAAGCAGCGTTTCTCCTGCAAGCATTTGCGCGCGTATTCGGCACCAACAATGTGATGAATTGCTCTTACTATTGCCATCAAGCCTCCGGAGTCGCGCTCAAAATGGCGTTCGGCACAGGAACAGCAACAGTCAAGTTGGAAGATCTTTCTTACTGCGATCTGGTTGTGTTGCTCGGCGCCAATCCGGCCTCCAATCATCCGAGACTGATGACTCAGCTGGCCAATCTGCGCGCCCGCGGCGGTAAGATCATCGTCGTCAATCCAGTGCGCGAATCGCCACTGGAAACTTTCCATGTGCCGTCGCAAATCAAATCGCTTTTTTTCGGAACCAAGATCGCTTCCACATATGTACAACCGATTCCGGGCGGAGATGTTGCATTTCTTGTCGGGGTGCTCAAGTCTGTTATTGAAAATCGAAAGGTCGACTATGACTTCATCGAGAACTTTGCCGAGGGCGCAGCGGAAGTTATCGACTACGCGCGCAGTGCCGATTGGGCAACTCTGACTGCAGAAAGCGGCGTCGATAAGCAAACAATCGAAAATTGCGCCTGCATCATTGACACATCCAGGCGGACAATATTCGCCTGGGCGATGGGTCTGACGCACCACGCAAGCGGTGTCGACAATGTGCTTGCCGTGTGCAACCTGGCGATTGCCACGGGCAATGTCGGAAAACCCGGCGCCGGTCTGTTGCCCATTCGCGGTCATTCGAATGTTCAAGGAATTGGCTCTGTCGGTGTTGCTCCTCAGCTCCAGGAAAGTGTGCGCCGGTCTCTGGAAACAATATACGGAATAAAAATCACCGATGCCCCGGGTCTGGATACGCACGCAATGATCGACGCCTCAGGCAAGGGCGAAATCGATTTTCTCTTTGCGCTGGGCGGCAATCTCTGGGGTTCCAACCCGGATTCTACCTGGGCGCAAAATTGCATGAACAAGGTGAAAACAATTGTCTATCTTTCGACAAAACTGAATCCTGGACATTTCTTCGGTCGCGGAGAAACCACTTTGATCCTGCCGGTTCTTGCGCGCGATGAAGAGCCGCAATCGACAACGCAAGAGTCGATGTTCAATTTCATTCGGCTATCGGAAGGTGGAGAGCCGAACGTAAAGGGGCAGATGATGCCGGAGTCCGAGATCATCTGCGACATCGCTAACAGAGTGCTTGGAAAAGATCCATTTGACTGGACAGCTTTAAGAGATCACAAAAAAGTAAGAGAGATCATTTCAAAAACAATTCCAGGCTGGGAGGAATTGAACACCATCGACGACACCAAAAAAGAATTCACAATATCCGGTCGCGTCTATCACACTCCAGCGTTCAACACAAAGTCCGGCAAAGCGATTATGCATCCGACACCTCTGCCCAAGCCAGTTTCTGTTGATTTGCTCCTGATCACATTGCGCTCCGAAGGGCAGTTCAACACTGTGGTTTACGACGAATACGATTTTTACCGGGGCATGCCTCACAGATATTGCATACTTGTCTCGAAAGAAGACGCCGAGAAGCTGAGCATCAAAGACGGGCAGCGCGTGAAAGTGCGCGGAGAAGCCGGCAGCATGGAAAACATCGAAGTGGTGTTAGGGGCAATCAGACCAGGTGCCGTGGCAATGTTCTACCCCGAATCAAATGTGCTCATCAAGGCAAATGTTGACGCGCGTTCCAGAACACCAGCTTTCAAAAGCGCACCTGTTTGGATAGAGTCTTAGTAATGGCGCATTGCATGCGCCGTTTTGAACAACTAACATCAAAATTAATTTCTGTGTCCGTTTGGTTGTCCAGAACAATGCCCAGAGATCTTGGCAATTGATCGCCGAGCAATGATTTAAACAATATGCAATAATCGCTTCTATCGGAAAGGCAAGCAGCGAAGTGTAATCTCCACTATCGTTCTGCGTGTTGGCATCCGATGGTACGACTGCTAATCGTAACGGGTTCGACTCCCACCAGCTTTCGTCTTAAGGGGCTGCCGAAAGGCAACACGGAATGAGCCTTGCAGGGTCAGACCTCCGCTCTGACTGTGAGTCCCTTAAGATGAGGCAATTAAGGAGGTTTCTATGAAACATGCGCCGGAAATCCTACTTATCATCGCGCTTATACTTGTTTGCATGCTCGCTCTGACAAAATTGTTCTCGAAAGTGGCGAAGAAGATTACCGTCTGGGAATACGAAAAAGCTTTGCTCTATAGAGACGGAAAGCTCGAAGCCGTATTGCCCGCCGGTGCGCATTGGATTTGCCCGCTCTGGCAGTCGATTGTGAAAGTAGACATGCGCGAAAGAAGTATTGCAATAGTTGGTCAGGAACTGCTCAGCCTGGACAACGTCGGCCTCAAACTTTCTATTGCAGCCAACTATAAAGTAGCTGATCCGAGTCTGGCGACCAACAAAGTCGAGAACTATTACAGCGCACTATATACGGTGATGCAGCTCGACCTGCGCGAAATAGTCGGAACGCTGAAGATCGAAGATCTTTTGGAAAAACGCAATCAAATCGGTGAGAAACTTCTGGCGGCCTGCCAGCCAAAGGCAGCCGAGATTGGCTTGGAGCTGATATCCGCCAATATTAAGGACATCATGCTTGCCGGTGACTTCAAGAAAGTCTTCGGTCAAATCGTAAAAGCTCAGAAAGAAGGACAAGCGGCTCTCGAAAGAGCAAGAGGCGAAACCGCCGCGCTCAGGAGCCTGGCTAACGCAGCAAAAATGCTGGAAACCAATCCGATGCTTTTGCAATTGCGCGCCATTCAAACCATGACGGAAACTACCGGGAACACTCTCATCGTCAATGTAGGGCAGGAAATGCAAGCATTGCCTTTGAGAAAGTCATCGGCTGGCGGAACCACTGCCACGCTGCAAAAAA
>JADZFV010000583.1 GCA_020854255.1 Candidatus Melainabacteria bacterium
AGCGCGCACGCCAGATGCAGAGACGCGATTTCCGCGCGGGGCGACATGCCGAACTTCACGTAGTCGTCCAGAGGCTTGCCGCTGCGCTCCATGAGCGCCTTGAACTCCGGCTTGCCGGGGCGGGACGAACGGACGAGGTCGACGATGAACTCGAGCAGGGTGCCGGCCTTGATGGTGTTCTCCACCACCTGCTTGTGCGCTTCGCGCATGGCGAAGACGTCCTCGACGGACAGCACAGCTTCCACCTGCTGGGTGGCGCCGCGGCCGTGCAGCGAGGCACGACGCAGCATCTCGATCTCGCCGGCGCGCGAGATGTAGTCCATGTCGAGCGACGCGGTGAAGCGGTCGAGCATGGCCTCGGGCAGGGTGAAGGTACCTTCACCGCCCATCTCGGCCGGGTTGATCGTGGCAAGAACCAGGAACATCTGGCTCAGCGAGAACTCCTGATCGCCGACCATCACCTTGCGCTCCTGCATGCCCTGAAGCAGTGCAGAGTTCGTCTTGGCGGTGGTACGGTTCACTTCGTCCGCGAGCAGGATGTCGGCGTCGACGATCGGGCCCTTCTTGAGAGCCATCTCACCCTTGACCGGGTTGAAGTACTCAAACCCGAGGATGTCCGACGGCTTCATGTCGGGAGTCATCTGCAGACGAGCAGCGCGCGAGCCGCGGATGCACTTCTGCAGGGTATTGACGAGCATCGTCTTGCCCAGTCCAGGCATGGACTTGAGCAAACCGTGCTGGTCGGCGATGAGCAGGAGAAGGATCTGGCGCTTGATGTGGTCGTACTCGACGATGACCTTGTCGAGTTCCTTCAAGAGCGCCGCGGCCTTCTCAACCTTGGGGGTCCACTTGGTAGACATTGGTTGTTTCTCCGTTTTGCCTCACATCTCAGTGAGGCTTGTATAGGGAAGGTCCAGGGCAGTTCCCACGCGGGAACAGCCAGGCATGACGCTTTTGGGCGTCATGCCAAACTGGAAGAAGTTGCGAGGGAACTACTGGCGCCGCTTCCGGAAGCTCGTGAAGAGCCCGGACACGGAGCCGCGCAGTGAAAGGACAAGCAGTATGGCAAGTGCCGCCATGATGACGTAGCCGTCAAGCGGGTTTTCCCTCTGCTCAGTCTTGGATCCGGCAAGAGTCCGGGCCCAGTTGATATTCAGCTTGGCGTCGGGGCCCAGCAAGACGTATTCCGCCTTGTCGGCACCCACTGCATCGCGCAGAGCAATGAGATTCTGCTCCAGAAGGGCGGTCGACTGACCTTCCTTCAGTTTCTTGTATCCGGTCAATTCGCCGGAGGCAGAATACTCGGGGATGGGAACGTTTTCGGGCGTGCCGACGCCGACGATGACCAGCCGGATGTTCAGGTTTTTGATCTCGTCGATCACCTTCTGAAGCTCCTCGGGGGTGCCACTGTAGCCACCGTCCGAGAAGAGCACAATCACCCGTTCCATGTTCTGGTTGGGGCTGCGCTTGAAGGAGGCAACCGCCTCTTTCAGACCTTCGACATAGTCTGAGCCACCGCCCGGCGCGTTGCCGATGCGAACCCAGTTGTCGAAGATCCACTTCAGAACCTGGAGGTCATCGGTCGGGAAATCAGGATAAGAAGTCGAGTTGCCCATGTAGAGCACGATCTCGAATTCGTTACCTGCCACCGCCGGCAGTACTTCCTTGGTGATCACGATCTTGACCATGTCGAGCCGCGTCCCGTAAGGACCAGGCACCACCTGTGGATCGAGACCATCCTTGGGCGGCATGGCGCTGCGGTAATCTTCCGCACGCATGCTTTGAGAAACGTCCGTAACCGCAATCACCTGAAGCGTCCCCGACTTCGCCGTGGTAGGCGCAGCTGGAGCCACAGGTCCTGCGGCAGCAAAAACTAGCAATCCGACGACACTGAGCCAACCGGCAAGCACCAGAAGCTCCGACTTCACAGTCAGAGGCGCCGTGTTGCGGTTGACCAGTCGCTCTTCTCCGAACCGGTCGCGTGCGGCTTTGCGCATGCGGAATCCGAAGAACCAGAAAGCGATGGTCGCAGGCAAGACGGCGAGCAACCACATCAGTACGTCGGGCCGAGCTAGATGAAGTGATTCCATAAGTCAGCCTCCTCTGTTTAGATGTCGTCCGGCTTACCCTTACCGGGCTGAGAGCCCGGCTGGTCGCCTGGAACCTGCTGGTTACCCTTGCCATCGCCCGGCTGGGGCTTGCCTTTGCCCTTGCCCTGACCCTGGCCCTGCTGGGGCTGGTTCTTGAAGAGCAGCTCAAGGTCGTATTTCACGACCTCGGCCTGGGCTTCCAGGCGCTGCGCATCGGACAATGGGATGCCCTTGTAGCCGTTGCCGGCATTCAGGCGCAGCGATTCTTTGAAAGCCTCGACTGCAGGCTCCACCTGGCGAGCGCGCAAAAGCACTTTCGCCTTGTGGAAGTAGGCGAGCGCAGCCATTTCGCGGCTGGGCTCAGGGTAAAGAAACCGATGCATCCATCCGGCGCGAGATTCCTGCTTGTAGGCTTGGATGCTGCGATCGAAGGCTGCATTGGCGAGCTGGAGATTCTCCTGCTCGTACGCCGCCAGACCCAGGTTGTAGTACTGAGTCTGCGTGCTGGTATACGTCGCCAGGTGAACCCCGAAGCCTGTGAACAGGATGCCCGCGACAAGCGCCGCTACCATCCAGTACGTGCGGCGAGAATTTTTCTTGCGCATATATAGACTCCTTAGGCGTCGTCACGAACGAGCGCCGACAAGCCGAGATAGCTGAGAGCCAGGATCAACGCCGCGATAACGAACGGCATGGAAAACGGCTTGTAGCTGACCGACTTCTCGAGCTCGACCTGAGACTTTTCGAGATTGTTGATGGTGGCAAACGCCGCGCGAAGTTGCGCAGCGTCACCCACCGGAATGACCTTCCCGCCAAGCCCTTCGACGAGCCCGCGGAGATCCCGCGTCATGGGAGCATCGTTCACCCACGAGTCGCCCACACCGAGGACATACACTTTGATGCCCATTTCGGTGAGCGTGCGCGTGAGCAGCTCTTTCCGTTCTGCGGAAATACTTGCCTCACCGTCAGTGACGATGATCATGACCTTGGTCTTGGCCGTGGATGCCTCACGGAAGTGCTTGACCGCACCGAGAATGGCGCCGTTGTCGCTGTCGAAGTCCGTGCCGCCGCGCGTGTACTTGTTGACACGTTCGGCTTTGCTCGCCACTACCCTGAGGTCGCGGCTGAGAGGCCAGTAGTAGTAGGTGTCGGTGTCGAAGACGAGCAGAGCAACGCGGTCGCCCTGGCGTTCCGTGACGAACACCTTGATGGCGCGTGCAGCGACATCGATTATCTTGAGAGCCGGCGGCGGCGTGCCGTCCGTCGGTGCATTTTGTCCGTCAGCGAAAGTCTGCTGGTCCGGATCTTTGATAGGTGAGTCCATCGACCCGGAGATATCCGTGGTGATGACGAAGTCTCGGGTCTGAATGACTTCAACCGACTTCTGTTCGGGCAGAAGAGGTTTGGCCACAAGTGCCGCGAGCGCAAGCACGAGTAGCACCAGAGACGCGCTCTGGAGCATACCGACGATGGGGATACCGCGCAAGTTCTTGTGGATATCCACCTGCGAATGCCCGAGCGCCTTGCGGCGACGACTGGCAAACCACAGGATTGGAATCACGAGCAAGACGAGCGCGAACCACATCGGCTGTGCGAAGAACACGTTAGACATAGCTGTCCTCCTTACTGTTCGAGTGTTTCGTGTAGATTTCGAACGGAAAAGGCTCAGCATGACCAGAAGCGCTCCTGCTTAAGGTCCAGGCTGGTTGAGTTATCCGTTGCTGAAAGGAAGTATTCGAATCGCCCAATGGGCGCAGTTCCGACCAACTCCACAGAAGTGAAGTTTCAAGCTGCTGTTAAAGAGACTAGGAGCGCGTGGCTTGGTGGGTTGGGTGCCTTGGAAAAAGGTGGATATGCGGAACCCTTAAAACATATGGAATAGAACTATCCAAAACAAATGAATACGGCATAACTAGACATCTGGTACTTGCGCGAGTGGTTTAAACGCTAAAGCTTTAAGAGGCATTTGATCTTATAACTTGGCAACTGGAAACGCCGTCGGTGGGGCATCTTATGTAGATGCGAAGCCTGGAAAGGTTGATGTCAAGCGGGTTCGTGGCGACAGCTGCCAAGAAGTGGGGTCCATAAGTAGATAATTAGCGCGGCTCGTCAACAACTTGAAATTTGAGCCAAAGTGGTATGGCGGAGATCTTTTTCGCGCACCCACTCAAGGTAGTCACAATCGACTTCTTGATAACCGTGGCTGGCGTTGGGTTGCCAAAAAAAACAATGCCAAGGGGGCACCGAGTATAGTGGCATTTTGGAGTCTTCTCAAAAATTGCCATTTTCAGTAGTTGTCACTGTCTGTGGTGGCAATGCGCAATCAGACACCAGCTTGCACCGCCTGCGCTGCTCGCTTGTACACTAAAGCGCTGTCTGGTTTGAAACGGTTTGGCAGCTTATTCGGCGAATGTTTAGCTCGGCTTAACTTCGGATCGCGTCGGCGATATCATGTCAAGGGGTGCTAGCTAGGCGCATTGTGCGAGGCGCGCTCTCTTTGCAATGTGAATACCGCTTGATGAGAGCGTCTATGGAAAATATAGCTTTCAGAAAATCTTTATGAG
>JADZFV010000584.1 GCA_020854255.1 Candidatus Melainabacteria bacterium
GTGACCACGTAAAGCGTCCCGCCCTTCTTGTCCTTGAGATAACGATCCACCGTGAAGATGGCGTTGCCCAGGGTGTCGAAGGACTGGTCTTCCAGAAGAATGCGCTGGGGCGAAATACCCTGAGCAGCAATGATGTCGAACATCACCTGCGCTTCGGTCTGGCCGTGTTCGCCTTTGTCGGTTAGCGAGCGAGAACCGGAACAGATGATCTTCATCCGCCCCTTGGTTGCAAGCAAATCAGCCGCGGTTTTGGCGCGCATCTCCGTGACCGGAGTAGCGCTGCCGTCGGCTTCTAGGCCACTGCCGAGAACGACAGCTATTCTAAATCTATGTAGTTTAGTCGTCATAGTCTCCTCGCAACGATGCGGACTTCGCATCGTTAACAGCGATGCGAAAGCCCCCGGATGGCGTGAAAGGTCAACGCATGGCGTCGACCCTACATTCGTCCGGGGGCCCTCGCCGCCGTCTTCTTGTGGGAGCGCACTGTGTGCTCTCCTCTATTCTTCGCAGTAAACGAGGTTACTTCCCGTCCTTGGTGGTGCCGGGAACGATCACAGCCGGTTCGTCAGGTGCCACCACTTTGGGTGCCGCCGGACGGGCCATGTCCGTGACCAGCCAGTTGAGGATGTTGACGCCATTGGGCGCTCCCCAACCAGTCGGGTGATCCCAGCCGGTGCCGGCGGGATAACCAGGACCGCGGCCGTCCCCGTTGTCACCCTTGGTGACGTCGTAGAACAGGTTGCCGTAGTCGGCCGAGTTGCCCATGCGGTAAATGCGCGAATTACCGGAGCCGATGCGCTTGCCCGCCGCCTGAGTGGATGCGATCCACAGAGCCGCCCAGTTGGGAGCAGAGATGCTGGTACCGCCGGAGGCGATCCAGTTGCCCTCGAACAGGATGGAGTAGGGCGTGTACGGGTCGGCAGCCATCGAGACGTCGGAAGTGGCGCGCTCGTCGCCGGCGGGAACGCCGGGGCCTACCTGCCAGCTCTTGCGCTTGTACTCGCTCGACTTGCCGCCACCGGTGCCGGTCCACGCCTCTTCGCGAGTGCGGGTGCCGTTTTTGTGGTAGAGCTCTGTGCCACCGACAGCGGTGACATAGGGGTCGGAGGACGGGTAGTCCACCGCCAGCTGAACCTGCTTCATGCCGCGGCAGTCATAGGCACCATCGTCGCCGGCTGCGGCGAAGATGACGATGCCCTGGGAAGCTGCCTGCAGGAAGATGTTGTGCTCGGTCTTCATCTGGCGCGAGCCGGTCCAGGTCTCGCAGAGACCCCAGCTCACCGAAACCGCGTCGGCTTCGTTGTCGACAACGATCTGGTTGAAGACCATGGTGAACTTGGTAAAGGCCGGGTCATGCGCGATGTACATGAGGATGTCAGCGCCGGGCGCCTGAGCGCCGAGCTGCTGGAGGTCGAGGGTGGTTTCACCGTCGGCCTGAGTGGACTGACCCTTGATGTAGATGTTGCGGATGGTGCCGGTGCGGGTGATGCCGTACTGTTTCCAGTAATTGTCCACGTCCGACTGGTTGTAGGTGTAGGCCGTGGCAATGGCAACCTTGCGCCCGGTGCCGTCGAAGTTGACGGTGGCGTTGCGGTTGTTTGTGTTGGGGAAGTTGTAGACATTGGCCACATCCTTCGGGCCGAGGCCGTAAGGATTGGCTTTCGACTGCACAGTGGTCATGTGACTGACCGGCTGTTGCGGCGACAGGCGCATGCGGCTCTCGAACTTCGCGCCGGTGTTGAGACCGATCACCGATTGGATGATCGAGCTCAGGTGGCTCGGGATACGAGGATCAGCCGCGTTGCTGGTGAATTCCGTGGCAGCGCCGACGGCACCAGCATGTTGGAGACGATAGCGGTTGAGCTTGACCTGGAAGGCCTTTTCGAACTGCTCGGTAGTGCCCTCGATTTCGATCAAGGTGCGGTTGTCGCTGACGGCGACAACGGTCAAGCCGTTGGTCTTCGCCCAGTCGGTGACCGCATCCACATCCGCCTGGTCGGGCGAATAGGTGGCCTTGAACTCGTCGGTGGTCAGATACTTCTGATAGTTCGCCGAACTGGGGTCGTCCTGCTCGTCGATCAGTTTTTCGAGGTCCGCTTCGTTCTTCAGCGCCAGACCGATAACCACGGTCTGGACATCGGTCGGGTTAGCATGGCTGACCAGTTCGGCCTGGCCGACGACAGACGGGGTGTGCCCCTTGAGCGCGACAGTGCGCGAGAAGGGATTGTAGGCGTCGGGTGCAAAGAAGAAGCAGAGTAGGGCAGCGAAGCCGGCGACCATAATCGCCAGTCCGTATTTCTTACGTACGCTCATTGGTGTTTTTCCTTTAGAGACAGGCGCGCCAAAGTCTTTGAGAATCTCGAAGCGCACTTCGTGCGTTCCGCTGGCGCGCAAAAATTTCCGTCACCAAATTGGCTCGGAATTGCAAGCAAAGTGAAAGACAGGCACCGGAGAATTCCGGCACCCGGAGGACTTTTTTGTTGGACGAATCAAGAAAAGAGGAGCAGCCGAGGCTGCCCCTCTCTCCTGCCTTGAAGAATGTGCTTGGCGGATTCCCTACTGGAAGTCGCCGGGCTTGAATGCCAGAGGGTCGTCACCAGCCTGATCGGCTACCAGCTCAGGCGCTACGGTCTCCTTCAGGTTTTCCTGAGAAGTGTGGGTCTGAGTGTTGGTGACAGCGCCCGTCGAGTCGTAGGACGTCTCGGTGTCGAGCGTGCCGTCCCAGCGATAGCTGCGCACAGTCTTCTGGACGCCGTTTTCGTAGTCGACCGCCTCGCTGACGCTCGCGCCGCTGTAGTTGAAAGTCAACTTGCGCTTCAGCGTTTTGCCGTCGGCTTCGTACTCTTCGACGGTCTTGAGCGTGACACTGCGATAATAGCTGCTCTGATAGCCGCTCCAGGACTGTTTGTAGGCAATCGTCGAATCGGCGCGCAGCACACTGACAGTGTACTCGACGTTGCTGCTGTAGCCACCACTGCTGGTTTTGGTAACGCGAATCTTTTCGGCCGCGCCGGCAGCATTGTAGAACGTCACTTCCTGCTCGGACGCGCTCA
>JADZFV010000585.1 GCA_020854255.1 Candidatus Melainabacteria bacterium
ACCACGCTACCACCGCACCGGCCCAGCCCCAAGTGAGCCAGAGCAGGAGGGCAAGCATCGCGAGAGACAGCACGAAGAACACCGTGAACAGCCCCCAGAATCACTGCGTCACGCGGCGAGGCGGCCATGCAAGCCTTTCCCAGCCAGGGAGAAGTCGTCTCCACCAGTTTTTCATAAAGTAGCCTCTGAGTGGATTTCGAAAAAACCCATCCTGTACGGCCGCCGGCAAAACGGCATTCGGGAAGTCTTAGAGCTCGAAGCACTGCCGGCGCTGAGGCACGACAACGTTCCAGCCCAGGGCTTTCTCGATGTGTCCCTTAAACGCTTCCAGCGCACCGCCGTCCCCGTGAACCAGGAACGTTTTACGCGGCTTGCTTTCGAAGTTGCGCAGCCAGGCGATGATCTCTTCGTAGTCGGCATGCCCTGAGTAGTCGGACATGTACTCGATGGCGGCCCGCACCGGAAGAACGTTTCCGTGCACGCGCACCGTCTTCGGCTTCTCGTTGACCAGGGTGTAGCCGAGAGCGCCCGTGCCCTGGTAGCCGACGAAGATCACTGTGCTGTTCTTCTGCACCAAACGCTTCTCGAGGTGCTTCAGAATCTTGCCGCCGGCAGCCATGCCGGACGAACCGACGATGATGATCGGCTCGCTCTGGTTTTCGTACAGAGCATTGGTATGAGCCGCCGTCTTGCACTCAAGGAATCGAGGCGGGCTGAAAGCGTCCTTTCCTTGTTCGAAGGTCTGACGCGCCTCGTCATTGAGAAGGCTGGACCACTTCCTGTACACGTCGGTGGCTGCGATGGCCATGCGGCTGTCGAGGAAGACCTTCATGTCGGGGATGCGGCCCGTCCGAATCAGCGTGTTGACGTCACGCAAAATTGTCTGAACGCGGTCGACAGCGAAGGCGGGAATGACAATGACACCGTGACCAGTGCTCTTGTCCTTCTGCATCGCGCGCTCATACGCCTTGTTGAGGTATTCGGCAAGCACCGTCAAGCGATCGCGCTTCTGGTGCAACTTGTTGCCGTACGTCGATTCCGAAATCACGTAGTCGGCATGCTTGACCGGCGCCAGCTTGTTGAGCATGGGCGGGTTGGCGCGACCGACGTTGCCTGTGAAGCAGATGGTACGAGCGTCGTCGCCCTTACCGAGAGTGATGCTCACAACCGCAGCGCCAAGGATGTGCCCGGCTTCGGTGAAGCGCAGCTGCACGCCGTCGGCGAGAGTGTAGAGCTGGTTGTAGTTGATCTGCTTGAAAAGCGGGAAGCACAGCGGAACATCTTCCGGTGTGTAGAGCGGCACGGACAGAGGAATGCGCCGGCTCTTCTTGCCCGTGGCCGCCGCCTTCTTCTGGCGGCGAGCGATGAACTTGTTGACGCGCTCAGCGGCATTCTCCTGCAAACGACCGGAGTCGAGCAGCAAGAAGTCCAGCAGATCCCGCGTGGCGGGATGGGTGTAGACCGCGCCTTTGAAGCCGTCTTTCACCAGCGCAGGCAACCAACCGGAATGGTCGATGTGCGCGTGGCTGATGATGACGAAATTGATGTCTTTGGCTTCGACGCCTTTGGGAAGGCGCTTCTGGCGGTTGATTTCCTCGTGCTCCTGGTGAAGACCGCACTCCAGAAGGAAGCGAATGGTCTTGCTGTTGGCCGAGTACTCGAAATAGACAAGCGAGCCGGAGACATCTCCAGCCGACCCCAAGATATGCATTTTGATACGCTGGCTGGGGCTAGCCGAACGCTTTTGCCTTTCTCGTTTCATTGTAGAAACTCCTATCAGCCTGCTGTCTGTGCGTGGCTTCTTGGGCTCGCGCATGTGAGTTGCAGGCTCTTTTTGTTTGAGAAAGGGAAGAAAGCCGGGGTGAGCGTTAAGCCAGGTTCAGCACTATCCTGAGCTACAAACAGTCCCATAGACGTTTTCCCAAACGTCTCGCTAAAGTCCCTTTAAGGCGCAAATCAGCAAGATCCAGGCAGCACGCGGAATGCGAGCAGTTGATAAACCTGAAAGTAGCTGTGAATCAAACTTTGAGTCGATTGCGCCTTGTTTTGGTGGAAAAGAAGAATTAACCCAAAGTAGCAAAGAGGAGACTCTATTCCTAATCTCAAGAGCTCAGGCCCAGTGAAACATTTCAGCCCTTTACAAGGGTTTCAAGATCTATTGACATCTTTTCATGTTGTCATGAAGTACAATTCACCGGTTCAGCGCCCAAAACCTAGCGCAGCTCTCGAAAGCACGCCCTTGAGCCCAAGTCTGGTGGAGCCTGAGATAACTTTGCTAATTAAGCTAATCAGCCACGCTTTGCTCTGACCATTGTGAAACCCTCATCATTTGCGGCTCGGACCCATCATCATCTCGAATGCATCGGGAGACGACTCGTCTTGATCGACGGCACGCGGATCTTTGACCGCATTCAATCCCTGAGGACATTTGAAATCAGCAGTAATCATTTTCGCTGAGACCATACTGTAAGTCTTCACCAGTGAGTGAGCCTCCCCATCAACGTCGTTGAATATGACTTCGAAAGGTATTACTCCAGACGCCGGCACACAATACAGGCGCGCCAACCAATCAAGAGCTCGCTTGTCCATAGGCAGGCGAAAACCAGTCATATGACCGGACGCAGGCTCATGTGAGTTTAACTCACCCTTTTGCCAGAGTGCCACCCGAGCCTTTTTGTAGTTGTCTGGAATTCTGAAATCGGTCCACGCCAACCCGCCTTTGAAATAGTCACGCACTCTCTTCATCGGTACCTGACCGTGCGCAACTCCGCTAAACATTGCAACAGCTCTGGCATAAGGGTTTTCAGATTTTTCAAAACTCTGCCGGCAAACTTTGCGGGTCTTCATGCTGAAAGTGACAACCTCAGTAAAAGGCTGGGAGAAAACAATAGTGACGCCGTTTTTTCGATTGAACGCCTTTATTCCCGCCGGGCAAACATAGACGGTTTGGTCACCGAGAATTCGGGTGCGTTGCTCGAGCTTCCATGCCGCTATGGTCGAGGGCTGGGAGTCAACCGGCGCCGGCAGCAGACTGCATACAACAGCAATGCAAAACAAAAGCCCACCACGCCTTAGTTTCATCGGCCCGGAAACTCGCATGCACATTGCCTCGCTCGCCACTCGATCACGCCTGTGAGTCAAGCACCCTCCGGATTATAGTCAAAACTTGGCTTCTAAAGAGATAATCACGCAGTATATGGGAATTATATACTTAGACTTTTGACACGCTAGCGCGGTATAAGTGTCACTGGAATCCAACAACCGATCTTTCATTTCTCGATCGCCCTGGCATCAGATCTGTGGGCAAAACGGTAATCAATGTCACACGGGTACGAAGACATTCGACTAGGTACGTTACTTACTCAGGCGGGGATCGTAACTGAGACAGACGTCAACAAGGGCAAGGCAGTCTCCGACAACTGCCGAATTCCGCTCGGCAAGGCTCTGGTTATTCAAGAGAAAATGTCCGATTCGCTTGTGCTGGCCGCGGTTCACGCACAATGGATGCTGCGCGATGGTTTTATTTCCAAAGACGATGCTCTGGAAGCCCTTCGCACCTGCCGCCGCAATCGCTGGAATCTCCCGGATGCGCTCATTCTCATGGAAATTGACGCTTATGCCAGCAAAGGGTTTCGCCTCGGCGAATTGCTGACAAAGACTAACATCCTCGGTGAAGATGAACTGCGCGGTCTTTTGAGCGCCGCCCAGGCGTCCGGACTGCCTCTTGGCCGCGTTATGACCACCCTCGACCTCATTTCCGAACAACTGCTCAACGAATTTCTCTCCACGCAAGAGAAGATTCGCAATGGCGAAACCACGTTGCAGAAAGGACTCGAGCATCTCAGTACCGTGTCTGAAAAAATCGCCGCCAAGGAAAACCAGGGTATGCTCCTGGGTGAGCTTTTAACCAAGTCCGGACTGATTTCGGAATCCGAGCTTGAGGAAGCTTTGACAGAAGCCAGGCAGCGTAAACGTCTGCTCGGCGTCGTGCTTGCCGAAAAGGGTCCTGTGCGTCCCGAGCATCTTTCCTTGTCGTTGCGTATGCAACGCGACATTCGACACGGAACTATGAAACCGCAAGCTGCCATCGACCTCCTGAAAGCAATTGCCATGACTCCGGCAAAAACAGAAGAATTGCTGGAAAATGCAGGTCTGGTGCCGACAGTTCTTGAGAAAAACATGAGTCTCTATCAGTTTTTCAAAGTTGCCGGATTTTTCCGCCTAGTGCATTTGAAAGAACTTTGTACAAGACTTGCTCAAGAACCGCAGTTTCTTGCGCAAATCTTGAAAGATTATGATGACTTCCAGCATCTGTCGAATGAAAACTTCAAAGACGCCATTGAGTTTGCAATAGAAAGTTCAAAACCGCTGGAACTATCGCTCATGCGTTATTACCCCGATCAGCGCGACATTGTGCAGTTCGCCGTAGTTCTGAGACAAAGTATACGCACCGGCGCGCTCGACTTGAGCCAGGCGATTATTCAATTCGCCATCCGCAATTCGCAGGGATAGAGCCAACAACTAGTATTGCGATTCCGAAAATAAATGCACAGGGGCAATGCCATGCATCGCACCTGTGCCCATCCCCACGCCGGTGAGTTCTTTCGGAAAGAATTCCTAGTCATTAAGAGACAAAACAAGTTGCGGAGTGGGGATGTGGTGGTCGGCGCGAATCGGAACGATCGCGGTTCCGACGACGAAAAACTCGATGACGTGAGTGCTCCAGCCGTAGTTTCCTTCATGAATGTCCACACCGACGATGCCTTCTGCCTGCAGTTGTTCCGCTTCCGCCTGCATGCGCTCCATGGCCAGCTCTCTGGCATCATAAAGACCTTGCGTAAAGTTGGTCATCTCCACGT
>JADZFV010000586.1 GCA_020854255.1 Candidatus Melainabacteria bacterium
CAAAACTGCCACCCTATGCGTCAATTGCCAGATCCGATTACAAAGGCTCATTTACCGAAGTCGACTCCCTGCTCAACTGGCTGGCTCACAGCGACTCCGAATATCTGGTTACACTAACTGGAGACGGTCAATACAGGCTGGCGGACATTCTAATCGGCGTGCAAGTATTAAAACTCGGGTCTTTCGGCGCGTTGTACGGCTCGCGCACGCAGAGCCGACACCAGTTCAATTCTTCACTGGATTCCGCTTACGAACACTGGCTGCTGCGCTCGCTGGGCTGGTGCGGCGCCTTCATTTTCTCGGCGCTGTTCAGTCTGGTTTGCCGTCATATTTTCTCCGATCCATTCACCGGATTCCGCATCTACAGGCGCAGCAAGTTCGATGAAAAGTTCACCGAGGCTTTGCGGAAGCGCGGGTACGTGCCACCATCCACGGTGACGCGATTAATGCTGAGAAACAGGGTGGAAATCGCCGAAATACCTGTCAAATACCGGACTTTCCGCGGCTTTACCAGACCGGGCTGGCGCATATGGCGCGGGCTGCGCAACCTGCTTGGGGTAATATATTGAAGGAAGAACGTGACCGTCACTCGCTTTTGCAAGGAGTGACTTGCTTTCTTTTCGATCTCGATGGGACGCTGATAGATTCGAGCCCGTGCCACGAACTTGCCTTTGTGCGAACACTGGAAACAGACCAGCCCCACCTGGTTGATTCGTTCAATTACGAAATGCACAAAGGCAAGAGCACAAGAGAAACTTTCATCGATCTGGGCATCAGCAATGGCGATATCCTGAGCAAAATGACCGAGAAAAAACAGAGCCGCTACAGGCAAATGGTCGAAAACGGCGAAGTGCTTGCTTTTCCCTACGCCCTGGAACTGCTAACGGCCTTGCGCCACAACAAGTTTCGCTCCTGGGTAGTAACCGGCGCCAGCCGGCGCTCGGCCGAAACAGCATTGACCAGGCTGGGTTTGCTGGATTTTTTCGAAGCACTGGTAACCGGTGACGAGACGGAGCGAACCAAGCCGGCGCCGGACCTTTATCTGAAGTGCCTCCAGAGTCACCTTATCGAAGCCTCCTGCGCAATTGCGATCGAAGATGCCTTGCCTGGTATACAATCTGCCATGGCTGCCGGTTTGAGCGTGATGGCTGTCAACAATGCAGAACTCTCTCACTTGCCGCAATATGTTGGAACTCTCAAAGACCTGCACGACAACTGGTTGCTGAACAATGTCTAGAATTTGCGCAGTCATACCTGCAGCCGGACGCGGCAGTCGCCTGGGATTGGACTGTCCGAAGGTACTGGTGCCGGTAGATGGGCAAAGACGCGTTTGGGATGTCTTACGCGACAACCTGAGCGCTGTAGCCGACCAGGTACATATCGTCTTGGCACCATCTGTGATGGCGCAGTTTGAGGAAGTTCTCAATTCCGAGCCGGGGCGCGACAGAATCAGCGTCAGCCAGCAAACCACGCCCCTGGGTATGGGCGATGCCATCTTCGGAGCAGAGCCTTATTGGACCGGCTTCGATTCCATTCTCATCGTCTGGGGCGACCAGGTGAATCTCTCTCAAGTCACGCTCAGAGACGTCGCCGCCCTGTGCAAAGCCGAGAAAACCATGGTTTTGCCCCTGGTAGAATGCCGGTCTCCTTACGTTCAATATGACCTGAAAGACGGCGTATTGACCGCTGTGCGCCAGAGCCGAGAAGGCGATGTGATGGATGAGGTCGGCTTCAGCGATGTCGGCGTATTTGCGCTGTCTGTCTCCAACCTGCTTCAATGCTGGAATTTGTTCGTCAAAGAAAGCGAAGTCGGTGCTCAAACCAATGAGCTGAATTTTCTTCCATTTTTGCCGTTTCTTTCACAGCGCTTAAGCTGGGATTTGCAAACCGTCATCGTGTCGGATCCTGTAGAAGCGCTCGGTATCAATACTCCAGAAGATCTGCAAGTGACCAGAGAACGATTTGCGCGCTTGAAACAGCCCTAGAAAATTCAAAAAATTCACAGGTGCCGAACTTCGAAAACCTAGTTATAATGCTGCTTGGCAAAACCTACGCTCGTATATCGTATTCATATCGAGGAGTACCCAAGTAATATTCATGCAGATTCATCCGCTCGTTCCAATGCGCAAAGCAGCCGCTTTATTGGGCGTGGAAAAAGACCAGTTGAAGGCAAAACTGGTGGCCGGTGAAATCAAAGGCGAGCAAAGACGGGTGGGCTCGAAGGACAAATGGTTCGTCTATTCGGGCGAAGTGAGCAATCGCATCGACACCGAGCGTTTGCCGGAATTGATGAAACGGACCGACGGTCAACTGGCACTGGAAGTAGAAACAGTTGCTGAGTTAGATCCTGCCTCCCTTAATGATCTCGATGCGTTTTTCGATGAAAGCGCAGAATCGCAAGCACCGGAAGACGTGCACGTTACCGGAGTTGATATCAAAAGCGAAGCTCTGGCACACGCTGAAAGCTTAAGCGGAGTATCACTGGAAACCGAGGTAAAAGCCGGACTGCCGGCACCTGCAGACATCAACCAGATTTTCGAATCGCTGACTGTGGTTTTTGCACAACGCCTGTCCGACGAATACCAGCAAAGACTAACCGCAGAGCAAAAGGTCAAAATTGCCGAGGTGCGGGTGAAAACAGCAGAGCAGAAAGCCAAGTCATTTGAAGAAAACATCAAGAGACTGGAACAACAGCGTGATGAAGCTCAATACCTGGTCGACGAGCGCAACTCTGCAATTGCCGAGATGGAAGCGCAGGTGCGCGAGCTGGAGCAGCAAATGTACGCAAAGAAGCCCACATTCTGGCAAAAGCTCTTTTCCGGAAGCTAAACGCCATTTAGGCGAAAAATTTGAAGTAACGCATAAGCCGGGTTCTGTGTTCGACTGTCATCTCTCTGGGAGTGCAGTTTCCTACACCCTCTAGCGGCATCGGCAACTTGAGGTGACGGGCCGCCACTTTCTCAAGCTATACCTTCGCCTTGCACCTTCAGCGGGGTTTACCTAGCCAAGGCCTCTCGACCTTGCTGGTGCGCTCTTACC
>JADZFV010000587.1 GCA_020854255.1 Candidatus Melainabacteria bacterium
CCGTGACGCAAACTTCCAAAGATTTCGAAGCTGAATTGGCGCTGCAATCGTTGATGCAAAATAGACGCTAGTGGGCCTCCCTCTCCACAATCTGTTGCGGCGGAGCGCGCGGCGCCACTGGCGAAACTTGTGCAGGAGCCTCGCCTGCAGGCTTTTACGGACTGGTCCGATGTTGTATCCTAACTAGTACTGTTGACACAGGGATTTTGACCGGTTGGACGATTTCGCGCCAAAACAACTAACTGCCCATTCGAGCCTGCACGCAACACCCGCAATTACGCGAGGGCCCCGGGAGACACTCGCGCATAGGGGAGCTTCGCGACGCTTAAGGCAGTGGCAGAAGCAAAATTCCTATATCAATATTATACATACTTTTGTATGTATGTCAACTTTGAATTGATCATCTTTCTTGCGAAGCGGTAATAGCATGAAGCCAGTAATTGGAATCAATGTTGATGTAACGGAAGGGCCCCCCGAAGAGGCGCGTGTACAGGCGCTTTATTTCGACGCTGTGCGCAAGGCGGGTGGCGTGCCTTTGTTGATTCCGCCCATGCCGGACTCCGACCTGAAGCTTGCTCTCGAGCGGCTTGATGGGCTGATGCTGATTGGCGGCTACGACTATTGCCCGAGCAAGTATGGCGAAAATCTTGATGAAGAGACCAAAGCCAGGCTCAATGTGGAGCTTGCGCACGAGAGGCGTCAGGATTTCGATTTTGCGTTGATGGGACTGGCTCTCGAAAAGCAAGCCCTACCGATTCTTGGCATATGCGCTGGAGCGCAGCTTTTGAATGTCGAATTGGGCGGTACATTGATAACGGACATCTTGCATGAACTGCCGGAGTCGAATGTTTTGCATGCCAGCAAAAATGGCTGGCAAGACGGCTTTAAGCGGCATGAGGTAGTACTGGAAGAGAAAAGTGCTATTGCTGCCATTTACAAAAGTACTCGCATTGACGTGCCTACCTCGCACCATCAAGCGGTGGATAAACCAGGAAAGGGACTGACTATCGCAGCACGAGCCGACGATGGAGTAATCGAGGCGGTGGAAATGGAAGGTCGCAAATTCGTCATCGGTGTTCAATGGCATCCCGAACGCGATTTCGAAGGCAACCGCTCTTTGTTCGAAGCATTCATACAACAATGTTCGGTGCCTGTTGCGCACATTCTTTGAGTGATATCGAGGTAATCTGAATGGCGCGAAACATTCTGGTGACAGGCGGAGCCGGTTTTATAGGCAGCCACCTGATCGACAAATTACTGTCGATGGGCGACTGCGTGACCGTGCTCGACAATTTCAACGACTACTACAATCCGGAGAAGAAACGCCTTAACATTCAGGAGCATTTGAAACATCCGCACTACCGCATCGTTGAGGGCGACCTGAGAGATGATGCCAGTCTGCAAAAGGTTTTTTCGCAAGATGCTTTCGATGGGATTGTGCATCTGGCAGCGATGGCCGGTGTTCGCCCTTCGCTCTTGCAGGCTGCTCACTACATGGATGTGAACATCAACGGCACGCAAAAGCTGCTCGATCGCATTGCCGAGTATAGCCCCAAAGCGCGACTGGCCTTCGGTTCTTCATCGTCTGTTTATGGCGGGCGCGCCGGCGAAAGTTTCAAAGATTCTTTTATAGAAACTGATCGCGTCGATCAGCCGTTTTCTCCTTATGCTGCCTCAAAGGCGGCCGGCGAATTGCTTTGTTATTCAGCGCATCATACCAATAACCTGCAAGTAGTTTGCTTGCGTTTCTTTACTGTTTTCGGACCAAGGCAGCGCCCTGACCTGGCTATTCACAAGTTTTGCAAGCTGATTTCTAATGGTCAGCCCATTGAGGTCTATGGCGACGGCCGCACGAAGCGTGACTACACATTTGTCGGTGATATCGCGGACGGTATCATAAGCGCGCTCACTTACGATTTGCCGGGTTATGACATTATCAATCTCGGGCGTTCGGAGCCGGTTGTGCTCATGGATATGATTCGCTGTTTGGAAAAACACATCGGCAAGACGGCCGAGATTGTGCATTTGCCCATGCAAACGGGAGACGTTCCTTTCACTTACGCGAATATCGAGAAAGCTCGGCGCGTTCTTAATTACGAGCCGAAAGTGACATTTGATGAGGGCATAAAGCGGTTTGTCGAATGGCACAGGTCCCTGTCGTCGGCGGCACAAACAGTCGAGCTTAGGGCGTAACGTGCCGGCAGCAAATTTCCTATCACTGGTGTCATTCTGCTGGGGAGATGCCATGCATCCCCCGGGCGACGTATGGCGTAGCACCTGCAATTTTTTCAGGATTTGGAGGCGACTTAAGCCGGCGTTGTGCTTTGTTGTAGTACTCACTCTTTTTCCGGTCGCGCTTCCCTTCGATGACAATCTTCATGCCGCTGAGACGACAGACAGCGTTGTGATGCAAGCTTTAAGAGAAGAGATGGCACGCTCATTTTCTCGCTTGAAAAATGCGGGCGATGCGCCTGTTTATTACATCGCCTATCGGGTGTTTGAGCGTGAAGTGGCAAGTGTCTCTGGCGATTACGGCAGTATAAAGGAAAAATTCGACGTCAATATAAGTCGCACCCTTGATGTCGAATTGCGCGTCGGCAGCCCAAAACTCGATAACAGTCACAAGATTCCGGTCAGCGACAATGGCGGCAAAGAGACATTTGGATACGAGGCGCAAATTCCATACGAAGACGACAAAATGGCATTGCGCAATATCATCTGGTTGAAAACCGATGCGGCCTTTCGCCTGGCGCAGAAGAAATTTGCGCAAGTGAAGGCTAATAAGGATGTCTTGGTTGCTGAGGATGATCGCTCGGATGATTATGTGGTGGAAAAACCGCAGGTCTCCTATGCTCCCAAGCGACCGATGAATGTCGACCATGCCTTGTGGCAGTCGCAAGTCCGCGAGTCGTCGGCTGTTTTTCGAGACTTTCCATTTATTCGCACAGGCGATGTCGACCTCACCGCTCAGAGGCTGCGCCGTTATCTAGTCACCAGCACCGGTGCCGCAATTGAAGATGAAAGAATCAGTTATGATGCCAGACTCTACGCCGATACAGTTGCCGAGGACGGAATGGTGTTGTGGTTGATCGACAGGGCGGAAGTCGATGACATGAGGCGAATGCCAGATGCGGCAACACTCAAAGCAATGGCTAAGCGGCTGGGCGAGTCGCTGGAGCGTTTGAGAAAGTCGCAGGTTGCTCAACCTTATGCCGGTCCGGCCATTCTTCAAGGTAAGGCTGCTGCCGTGTTTTTCCACGAGATTTTTGGTCATCGTATTGAAGGGCACAGACAAAAGGACGAGAGTGAAGGGCGAACATTTACCGATAAAGTCGGAATGCCCGTTATGCCTAAATTCATCTCTGTCATCGATGATGCAAGCGCGGCAAGGCTCGGAAAGACCACGCTTAATGGATATTATCGATATGACGATGAGGGTGTGCCATCACAGAAAGTAGTTCTGGTAGACAAGGGAGTGCTTAGAAGATTTTTGATGAGCTGCTCTCCCATCCGCGGTTTCAAGAACTCCAATGGGCATGGGCGCTGCCGCGAGGGTCATGCTCCTGTAGCGCGCCAGGCCAATCTCATGGTCGTTGCCGACCAGAAAAATCAAGTCAGCCCGCAGGAGCTGCGTGCTCATTTGATAAGAGAAATCAAACGGCAGAAAAAACCATACGGGCTTATCTTCGATGATATCGAGGGTGGTTCTACTCTCACCCGTTCGTCCGATCCCCAGATCTACAATTTGTACCCGCTCAAAGTCATAAAGGTTTATCCGGATGGCCGCCCTGACGAACTTTTGCGCGGAGTAGACATCGTCGGAACTCCGCTTGCCTCGCTTGAACTTATCTTGTCGGCGAGCAGCGATGTGCAGACATTCAACGGCGTGTGCGGCGCCGAGTCGGGATGGATTCCGGTGTCGGCTTCGTCGCCCAGCCTTCTTGTCAAAACAATTGAAGTAGCGCGCCAGGCTAAGCCGCACAATAAGCCTCCGCTCTTGCCGGATCCCCTGCACGAAACACGACAGCGCGGGGTGAAACGATAGTGATGGCGGAGCGCAAAGTGAAATATTCGCGTCGCCCCAGATTCTCGTTGAGCGAACTTGTGCTGCTTTTTTTTGCACCACTTTTGGTGCTTTCGACTCCCGCACTTGCCGTCGGCATCGAAGACACCGTCATGAAAGCGATGGTCGACGAAATGGAGCGGTCTTTAAAGCGCCTGCGACTGGACGGGCATTCTCCGCCGTATTTTATCAGCTACGACTCGACCGAAAACGAGCGATTTGAGGCGACGGCATCGCTGGGATATCTGACCGGTCGCAGTCATACACGCTGGCGCTCACTTGAGCCGAATGTCAGAGTGGGAGACTATGTCTTCGACAATTCCAAGTTTTACGGTGATTCTTTCAGCAGCACTGGCGGCTCTTCCGCATTGACTATCGACGACAATTACGATGCGATTCGTCGAAAGATCTGGCTTGCTACCGATACGGATTACAAAACCGCTGTCGAGCTTTTGGAAGAGAAAAAAGCTCACTTCAAGCGCAACAACATCGACAACAAATATGACGACTTCTCGAAAGAGGAGCCGGTTGTAAGCGTCGGTAAGTCTCGCCCTCTCTCTGTGGATGAGTCCATGTGGGTGGGGCGCGTCAAGAAATTGTCTGCCATTTTTCGCGAGTATCCAGCCATTCAATTGTCGCTGGTGAATTTCAAAGCGAGCGTGAGCAATCGCTGTTTTGTCAGCAGTGAAGGCGGTCGCATCGTGGATGATACTGAAGACTGGGTGCTGACGATGGCGGTCAGCCTGCAAGCTAAAGACGGCGAACGAATCAAAGACATGGAAGTGCTGGGCGGTCACAAAGAAGGCGAGTTGCCGTCTTTTGAAGAAATGGAGAAAAAAGCCAGGCAGCTGGCGAGTAGATTGAACACCGTGCAGGCGGCGCCGGTGATTGAAGATTATGATGGTCCGGTGCTTTTTGAAAGTCAGGCAGCGGCCGAATTCATGGAGCAAATACTTTGCGACAATCTTGCTTCGCAGACGGATTCCCTGTCTGCAGAGACGGTTTCGCAGCGCTCTAATCCTTTTGCCGAGAAGATCGGAAAGAAAGTGTTGCCCAGACAAATGAGTGTCGTCGATGATCCGTTTGTGCGTGAATTCAAAGGTGAGCCATTGTTCGGCGGTTACAATTTCGACGTCCAGGGCGTCAGAGCCCAGCGTGTCAATCTCATAGAAAAGGGCGTATTGAAGGCGTTGTGCACCGATCGCTCGCCTACTAAATACAGCAAACATTCAAATGGCCATTCCAATGGTTATGCCGGATCGACAAGCGTTGTTTTTATCACTTCCGATAGTAAGAATACCGCCGAAGACTTGCTTGCGCGCTGCAAGGAACTGGCTCGTGATGCAGAGCTTCCCTACTTTTTGATCGCGCGCCGCCTGCTCGATCCAAATGCCGCACCAATGTTGCAGATGCCTGACTCCGCATCAACAACTGTTTTGACTGGTTCCGAAGGTTCGGTGGTTTTGCCCAGACCTGTCATTTTGGTGAAACATTGGGTCGACACTGATAAGGAAGAGATTGTCAGAGGTGCACGCTTCGACCCAATTACAGTGCGCATCTTGAAAGACATCGATATGGTTGGAGGCGAAGAACAGGCCACTCTAATGGGACGTGGATCCGACAATTTCACTCATTTGATTTGCCCGTCTTTCATCATAAAGTCGATGGAAGTAAACAA
>JADZFV010000588.1 GCA_020854255.1 Candidatus Melainabacteria bacterium
ATCTCCATCCGCTACAAAGTCCGGAGTTGAAAGCCTCTAGCCTGCTGTCCCTTAACATCTTGATGCTGCAGCCTTCAAGTATAGAATGTCCTGGTAGTATAAAACGACCAGTGCTCACTTTAACGTTTAACAAGCATCTAAGCTCAGAGAATTTACGCTTTGGCATGGTGTGAAACAAACTTCCCCAGATAAGCTAGTCGTCTCATCTAAATCAAAAGTTCCGAAATTCCCTGACCGCTTGATTATTTTTTCCAGAATCGGGAAGGCGGTCATTGTTTTTCGGCGATCTCTTCTTATGGCTGGACAACCTGTTTGGCTTAGCCTTTTGCAACATTGATGTTTTTGCCGGACGATTTGCTGTCTGCCTAATCCTGCTTGTCGCCGACAGTTTTCTTGCTGTCATCGCCTAGGTATTTTTTGAAGAAATCGTTGACCGTCATCATGGTCGGGTAGCTAAGAAAAACGTGTTGATCGCTCTTAATACTTTCCAGTCTCACCGGTGCGCCCGTTTTTTTCCAAGCTTTATATAATTCCAGGCTCTGCGCATAAGGCACTACCGGGTCTTTGTCCGCATGCATTATCAGGCAGGGCACTTTCAATCCCGGCTTTAAGTAAGTGACAGGGCTGGCCGCCCGGGCCAGTTCTATCTTCTCTTTTGCTGGACCGCCTAAAAACTTTGTCACGGGCGCGTCTTCAGAATCATTGTCGAGCTGGTCTTTTGGACCGGACTGCTCGTGCAGGGTCAAAAGATTCCCCGGACCGCACCAATCGCAAACGGCTTGAACGTCGCTTTTCGCGTCTTTGACGCCGACATTGCCCTCCAGATCCTTGACTCCATTTGTGGCTCCCAGAAGCGCCGCCAGATGCCCGCCTGCGGAAATTCCGAAGACGCCGATGCGCTCCCTGTCAAAGCCGTATTTATCGGCATGCTTGCGCAGAAAGCGGATGGCCGCTTTGCAGTCGTGTATTTGCGCGGGAAACTTATAGTCAGGGGCGAGGCGATAGTTGAGACCGGCGATGGCAAAACCATTGACCAAAAGGGGCATCATCGGGCTGGGCTCTTTGTCGCCGCCCGACCAGGCGCCGCCGTGAATCCAGACGATTAAAGGCAGTTTTTCGTGTTCGCCGGCCGGGAAATAGAGGTCCATTGCATGATGGGCGGACTTGTCTTTCTCGACGTAGCTTAAGTTCTCGATCACCCTGGGCTGCGTTTCTTTGCCGGCTGTTGCCTTTTTTGCTTCTGTTTCGCTGCTACCACAGGCGGTGAGAACGGCGGCAATCGCAATGCTCAACAGAGTCATCGAAAAGGCTGTTTGCATGCTCATTTGAAAATCTCTGAGGCGGGCAGGCAGCTATAGTCTACCACTGGAATGTGAGCGCCAACTCCTCATCGGTCAGATTGCGCCACTGACCGGGCTGAAGGGCGAGACCGTCCAGTCTAAGCCTGCCTATGGCAACTCTCACCAGGCGCAGGGTCGGGTGTCCGACCGCGGCAGTCATGCGGCGAACCTGGCGGTTCTTGCCTTCTTTGATTGTCACTTCGAGCCAGGCGGTGGGAATATTTTTGCGCAAGCGAATCGGTTTTTCACGCTCCGGCAGTTGGGGCTCCTCTTTGAACAGAGAAACCCGGGCGGGCAGGGTCCAGTGTCCTTTGATATCCACCCCGGACGCCAATTTTTCCAGGGCTGCCTGAGTGGGAATGTTTTCCACTTGAGCCAGGTAGGTGCGGCTGTGTCCATTTTGCGGATCGAGCAATCGAGAGTTGAGGCGCGGGTCGTCGCTCAGAAGCAATAGCCCTTCGCTGTCGGCGTCCAGGCGACCCACCGGGTAGACTTCGCGCGGGAAGCCGAATTGAGCCAGTGTGCCTTTTCCCGAGCCGGGCTCGGGTGTGAACTGGCAAAGTACGTCGAAAGGCTTAAAGAAAGCCAGATACTGTCTGCCCTTTTGCGGAAAGAACTTGACCAGAATGCGGCCGGCGGGATGCGCGGATTCCCATCTATCAGGTTTTTGATCCGCTCCATCGCGTTTTTCGGTCGGCTCTGTCGACACGTCTTTTACACGTACCATTCCAGCTCTTTGACCAGCTCAAGCATTGATTGCTGCCGATCTTGAGCGTGTTTTTTCAAACTCTTTTGAATCAACTTTCTCAGCCCTTGTGAAATAACCGCATTCGGCGCCGCTTTATCGAAGTCCAGAGGATCGCTGGTGATGTGTTTTTGCATCGTGTCGATCTCGTTGGTTCCGCAGATTGGCAGGGCGCCCGTCAGGGTGTGGAACATCAGGCAGCCCATCGAATAAATATCCGAGCGACCGTCCAACTTTCCACCCATGATCTGCTCAGGGCTCATGTAGGCAGGCGTGCCCAGTACCTGACCTTCCATCGTCAGCTTTTTCGCTCCGGTCCTCGCTTCATCGAGTCGCTTGGCTAGTCCGAAGTCAATAAGTTTGACTTGCTCTACACCGCTGTCGTTCATGGTCAATACTACGTTGTCCGGCTTCAAATCCCGGTGCAATATGTCTCTGGCGTGAGCGTGAGCGAGTGCATCGGCTATTTGAATGAACATCGGCACGGCGCGAGAAGCATCCAATCGCCCGTCTTGAGCAATCAAGTGCCTGAGGTTGGTCCCTCTGATATAGTCCATCACTAAAAATGGAAAGCCTTGCTCGGAAAGCCCGAAGTCGAAAATGACCACAATATTCGGGTGATTGAGCGCACTGAGCGCCTGCGCCTCTCGTTGAAAGCGCAGAAAGGCGTCGGAATTGGCGCCGCAGGCGTCGTACAGTACTTTGATTGCAACCGGACGGTCGACCATGCGCTGTTTGGCGAGATAAACCATGCCCAAGGCACCGCGGCCGATCTCTTGGATGACCTCGTAGCGTCCCGCCAGGACTGCTCCCATTAAACTCAGCTGAGACAAGCGACTCTCCTCACCTTAAGTGTTCGCCCACGCTCTGACTCCGGATGTTAAGACTAGCATGCCATCTCAGGAGTGGACAGCTACTGGATCTGATGTTACGACTACTTTTTCTTCTTTTCTTCCTTTGGCTTGACCTTAATCTTCTCACCCTCGGGCGCGGCCTTGCCGGTGTGCAATTTCAGCTCGGCCAGCGAGCTGTCCAGCTCTTGCTCGAGCAAAAGCGGGTCCTGCGCCAATGTTTCAGAGTTCAAACCGGTTAAGACCGGGCCTGCCGTCTCGCCTTTCGGTGTTTTTGCCTGGGGCCTGTAGGAAGCCCAGAGGGAGTAAGTGAGGATGCCGAGCGCGATTATGCCCCAGAGCAAAGACCAGACAATCGCCGGAATACCGGTCATGCCCTCCATATTTTTGGCATCGCTGTGCTGCCCACCCATGACCGAAACAAGAAAGAGCGTCTGAATATCAAGGACGGAGTTGAGTGTGGTTTGAACGGCGAGCATGAGCAGAAACATATGGCAGGCAGTATCACTGGCTTTTCTAGAAACCCAGAGAATCCCGGCTCCGATGATAAGCATGGAGACAAAGCTGAAAATGCCGCCGCCACCGTAGAAGACAGTCAAAGCAAGAATGACCGTGCCAATAGACTGCAATATGAAACGCGCATCGTGAGGGCGTTTTCCCCACCAGATCAAAAGCCCGCCGAAGACTGCCGTCCCCAGGTATCCGGCCATGGAGATGAGCGGCCTGATTCCGCCGGCGGTCAACGTCAAGCCGGACTCATCGGGCGCAATCGAGATCATCTGCACGTTGCCGCCTGTCAGGCGGGCTACAAGCGCGTGGCAAGCTTCATGAATGGTGGTGACGAACAGTTTGAACGGGTAGAGGAAGATGTTGGCATATGGCATCTGCCAGCAAAGCAGGCTGACAATCAAAATAGCAAGCATGATCTGCACGGTGCGCTCGTGCTTGATTGCGTGCAAAAGGTCTGACGCCATTAGTCTGGCATGGGCACTGGCAGCTTTTTTGATCATTGGCGTAGCCCTGGAAAAAATGTAGCCCTGGAAAAAATGTAGCCCTGGAAAAAATGTAGCCCTGGAAAAA
>JADZFV010000589.1 GCA_020854255.1 Candidatus Melainabacteria bacterium
GTCCGGCCGAACAGTTTCTAGGCTTACTCGATAATTTTCGCAAGATTTTGAAGCCGGGCAAAGAAAAGGACGCAGCAGTCAGGCGTGTCAAGCGTATGGCTATTTCACTTCTGTCCGGACGACTGCAAGAATTGCAGAAGAGGAAGGGCACCGCTGGTGATGGCGATGTCGCTCGCCAGTTGTCCACTGCCTCTGACACAGACAAACAGTTCATATTAGAGCTCAAAGAAAAAGCGCGCGGGGAGACTGCCCAACACAAAATTCCCGCTCAATTTTATGAACGTCGGCAGACTCTAAAGCAGTGGGCAAAAGAGCTGGACGATCAGATCGCAAAACTATATGAGCTGCACAAAGCTGTCGATGTCACTGAGAAACAGAGTCAGCCGGTCGGTTTAAACGCCGCCTTGAGCCGGGGGGCATCAAAAACAAGTGCGGTCAATCATGCTGAAACTGAGATCAGAAAAGCACTGGCCATGATGCCCGAAAAGGACATCAAAGACCTGCAAACAAACGAGACGTATAAGCAGTTGGTCAGTGACCTTCTCTACAGTGCCAATATTTCTTCGGCGACCAGGCAGGCGGCAAGAGTTTTTCTTACACCGGGATGGCAAAAGTCGAAAGAATCGGTGCGCCAGCTGGCCATGATTGCCATTAAGGACAATAGTTTTGAACTACTCAAGTCCACCTGCAGATATTGCACAGCAGACGCTCGCCATGCGTTTTTGCAGACTCAAGAGGCGGCCGAGGTCCATAAAGTGTTTGCTATATATGGCAAGCATTTAAATGAAGTGCTCCAGTATGGAAGAGAATCTTTGACCACTCAGCTGGGCACTGCAGAAGGATTTGCATACGGCTGGTTTGGACTGGCCAGCAAAGACGAGATCAAGAAATTCGTCGACAAGGCGTCCTCTGAAGACAGGCATCGATATTTGCTTGGAGAAAAGTTGGCCGATCGAGCTGACCTCGATCAAGAAGAGAAACAAGCAGTCAGATTTTATAAGGAAGTTGATGCAGCATTGCGCGCCGCGACGAATCCGGTTATAAACTCGAAGCAGTATGATCTCTTGAGAAACAAACTCGTAGGCGGAGAAGAGATCTATGCCGCGCTTCGCGAATTGCATAAAGACGAATACTTTGGACTTTTGCGCTCCAATGACATGAAGGGCATGCGCAGGGCAGTAGAACTTCTATCTTTGAAAGATTGGACCAGTTTGCGCAAAAACCCCGGACGCTTCGCGGATTTGGACCAGCGTCTCAAGAAATTTCTCAATCCTCAAGAGCACCTGGAAATAATGGGCATGCTGAAGGCCAAGATTGGAGAAGAGGGAAAAGACAATCTTACTTTTGAAGAATCGCAAAAGCGCGGGCGTGTACCGATTGAGATCGCACTGCTCGGTTCTGATCCGGAAAAATGGAATGCAGTGTGGTCGACCCAGAATTCCAATCAGTTTGAAAAGCTGCAAATGATTTTGCAGATGTCTCCGTTGGAGCTCAACTCATATCTCAAGGACAGAGGCCACCCGAGATATCTGGATACGCTCGTAGAAGCTCAATTGACCGGTGAAAGCAAATTGGTTGCAGAACGCACCCTGAAGCTGGCTTTGAAAACTGGAAAGTTGGAAACGGACGAGATCAGCAATGCGATTGTTTCCAAACTTTCAGGCGCTCCAATTTCCGAACAATTGCAAAAGTTTGAATCCATTCTGGCAAGACCGGGCGTGATGGCACGGCTAAAGTCTCCGCAGGATTTGGAAACCAGGACATTGCGCGCCTCTCTCGATCAAATGGTCAAGGACTTTGTTGAGGCGATGCGCAGGCTTGATCTTAATGTGGGAATAGGCAATGCCGTCAGTCATTTAGACTACAGCAAGCGAATTTTTGAAACTAGCTCGATACCAATTGATCTGAGGCTGCTTTTGTCTGAGACCTGTTCGATTTCTTTAAACGATTTGTTGAAACTCTCCCTTGATGAGCGAAAGATTTTGACTGCCGAAAAGCAATCAGGCGGAAATTCTTTCTTACAGAAAAGGGTCTTCAAAACGCCGGAACAATTTGCTTTTGCCTGCCGACTTCTCGACTCCGGCAAAAAAGACCCGACCGAAATCGATCGAATAAGAGCTGCCATTGTCGGTTTTTCGGAGGATAAAGGAAGGCTCATACTCAGACTTTCCTCAATGAGTGGTAACGATCTGAGCAAGATTGCCAGAGCTTATTGGGCCGAGTACGATTCATCTCTGCCTGTCGATCTGTTTGTTGCCGTCGTCGGCCGCCAGCGCAATCAAGTTCGGGAAATTTTTGCCGCTGAAATGTCCGAGCAAGTAATGCTCAATGGCGCTCTTAGAGCATGCGATGCACTTTCTGAGTTTTGCCGATCGCAGCGGACAACTCTCAGCCAATTCGCTGATGAAGAGCAGGAACTTTTCGAAGAACTGGCATTCAATTATGCCGTTTGCCGGGAGATGAATACCCTTTCTGTTAAGACCGGCTTTTCCAATCTGACAGCAATAACTCCACTGCGCGAAGCCATAAATCTTCTTTCTGCATCTCTTTCAGGTCAAGCAAACCCATCCTTTCCTGCCGGGCGATCTCCTCGCCCTTCGCCTCCAAAAAATTCTAAATTGACGCTTGTGAAGGCGATCATGGGACGCGACTTCGATCATTCTCTCTTTGTCGACTCTCAGGACCGGCGGGCGAATTCACTCAGTCTTGAAATACTCAATGAATGCATTTCCTGCAATCTTGTCTGTCTGAAGGTCCAGGAAGATGCATTAGATAATTTTGACGAGCAGAAAGGAAAGCGTTTCCTTCAAATGATGGATGTTTTGCAAAGGCGCATTGCCAATATTCCGGCTAGAATTTCGTTTTGGCGTGAATTCGAAAAGTTGTTGGCATCGCAGGCTGTTGGGAATTCGCCGGCAGGCTCTCCAAAAGTCATAAACAATGCCGATAGATTGTGGCTTGCAGAGCAGGTTCTTTGCGAATGCGCGTTTCCGAATAATGTAAAACCTGGAATTGGAAATGAGACCAACACAATTGCCATAGCGTGCAATTTGCTTTGCGATAATAGACCGGCAACTTTTGTTCGGCTTATAGCCATGTCCGCGACCGAGGACAGATTTGAAACTACTGACGGCACCGAAATAAAGCCCAGCCAGTATGGAGCGTTTTGTGACGATCTCGATCTGATCGAATTGCGCAACAGAACATGCTCTCCCGATTATGCTGATCTGGTAGGGACTGCCGATCGGCCGACAAGAAATCTCGCCGGGAAAATCGCTCAGACTGTTTTGGCAAATATTTATTGGAAGAGAAACGCGACCAGCATTTCTGTAGTGGAAGAAAATGGCATTCTCAGACTGGCACGTCCGGACGACCCGAATGTACAGACGACTCATTTCAATAGTGGCGAAGTGTGTTTCAATTCGACCGAATGCGGTCATGAATTACGCGTCGTGCGCGGTGGAGTGCAAGTGATCTTGCATGAATACTTGAACGCTCAAACAGCGGTTCTGGTCCCCAGCAGAAGTCCTCGAATCGAGCCGGACTTCCTGCCTGATATCTACAATCAAGTTGCTTTAAATCAAAGAGCTGAGCCTCAATTGCTAAATGTTGTCGACAACGAGGAGGGTACCCGTGCTTTTTAAGACGAATGGCGCCCTGGAGCGAATGCATGTCTTCGGCGGATGGCGCCCTGCCTTTATCGTCAATGATTCCAGACGCATGAATTCCGTCTGGGGTACTGAAACATCTTTTCTTCTGCCCCATTGCGATCATGACGACGTCTTTATGGGTGTTTATTTCTCCGGAGACTGTAGTGATGAAAATCTCGGCAATTTGCGCCGCAGGGAAATTTATGACAAGGCGCTCAAACTGAGTGGCGACCGAAGTGAATTGAAGCGGGCGCTGGTCCTGGCGGGACGCCAATTGATTGCGCATAGCCAGATGCGCTGCAGAAGTTTTGCAACCGCAGATTTCAACGGCAAAAGAGCAGTGATCGTCGAGCAAGATTGGTTGTCTACAAAGCAAACGTCCTATCAAGTCCTGGTCGACACGCTCGGCGACGGGCGAGTGATCTACAATTTGATGTTTGTTGCGCCGCAGCTCGTTTATGCGAAATTTGTCGAACACGCCAGGGCTTCGTTCGAAACATCATTGTGGCGCAATGATTTCGATCCGCGCACTCAACTTCGCCTTATTGAAGATGAAGCAACAAGAGAGGACGCGGTCTAA